>CAZZHN010000123.1:0-14028 GCA_964654065.1 uncultured Solibacteraceae bacterium | reverse complement strand
GGCCTGCGTCGATCGCCTTCTTCACCGCGCGCTGCAGGTCCCGCGGCTGATCCAGCCCGTCGGAGTACAGCGCGAACGGAACGCCGGCCTTCTGGAGAATGGATGGCGCGCCGGGCCCCAGGTCGATGTTCTCGAGCGAACGCATGGCCCGATCGGCTTCGGGATCGGGGTCGCGCGGCGCCTCGCTCCAGTGCATGCTCACCAGCACCGGAGAGCCGTACTTCTTGAGCAGGGGCGCCGCCTCGGGCCGGTAAGCCTCCCGCATCCCATACAGAATCACGGGCTGCTTCAGCTCCGCGGCGAAACGCAGCATGCGATCCATTTCCACGACGCGGTTGGCCGGGAGCAGAATGCGCTTGGATCCCAGTACACCCTCAAGCGCCCTGTCATACTTGGGCCGCTCCATGCCGCGCGGGTCGTGCGCGTAAGCTTCCTTCAGTAGCTTGTAATGTTCGGCGTCCAGGTAAATCTGGCGGATGTAGGCGATGTAGCCCATCAGCGCGTTGGGAAAGCCTGCGCCGAACCCGCCGAACGCTCCACCGCCGCGTGAAACGGCGAGATACTGGCCCACCGCCGGGACCACTACCATTTCGCCGGCGTGCTCGGCGGAAGCCAGATCGATGATGGACCCCTGCCCGCCGAAAATGCCCCGCGCTGGAAATGTCACGGTGGTGGTGAAGCCGGCGCTGCGCACCGAATCAATGCGGCGGTCGGACGCATCGATTTCATCGGCTGCCAGAACCCAGCTCGTGGTGGCGGGCCGGTCCTCCGGCCCTTTCGCCGGAGCGACCGGTGCTGCGGTGGCCGGCGGCGTGGCCGCGGCAGCGGGCGTTGCAGCCGTCTGTCCGCGCCCGCCGCGTCCGGCGGCCGCTGCGGCCAGGCTGGGAATACCGACCGTGCTCAGGCTATCGATCAGTCCCGGGTAAACCGTCATCCCTTCGCCATCGATGGTCCAGGCGCCGTCAGGAATCGCCGGATTTTCGCCGACCGCTTCAATCAGCCCGTTCCGCACCACTACGGTGCCCTTGGCGATCACCGGCCCGCTGACCGTGACGATCCTCGCGTTGCGGATGGCGAGTGTCCGCGGATTCTCCGCGATGGCCCAGGCGCAGAGTAGCAGGAAAGCTGGAACCAGTTTTCTCATAGACAGAATGTAACCCGATTCGAGTGGTGCTTCAAAAGCGGGCGGGACTCCCTCTTGCCTTGGTGGAACTAAACCAATCTATGGCGGCATGCACACGACGTAGGTTACAAGAGCGTCAATCCCGCCGCAAGCGTCGCCCCGCAGCGACGGGCGCGGAGCCCCTCCAGAGGTATCCTGTATGTTTCAGTACATCCTGGCTTACCGTTGTAGCTTGAATTTGAAATGGCCGGTGTATACTCTCACAATCGACGTATTTGAGGTTTCACGGAAAGGGCAGGTCGGGATCAGGCGCTATCGTTTTGATCCTTAGAGGTTAAGGGGCACGGTTTCGCTCCAATCGGGAATGCGCGTGGCTGCGCCAGCGCAAAACCCGCTACTGCAGGATGGCGGCAACACAACCTGGTAGTTCTGTTTTCGTCGAACATGAGTCGAACATTATTTGTTTCTCTTGGAGAAGAATCAATGAATAGTTCGCCAGCCAGTTTTTTCAGAAAATCTGTGTGCTGCACGGTGCTGTTGTGCGCCGCAGCTTGCGTCTCGCTGTGGGCGCAACAGATTTCGGGCGCGATTACGGGCACGGTCAAGGACGCCACCGGCGCGGCAGTGCCGGCCGCCACCGTGAAGGCACAGAATATCGCGACCAACTTTGCAGTGACCATCAAAACCCAGTCCAACGGCACCTACGTGGCGTCGAACCTGCCGGCCGGGACCTACAAGCTGACGATCACCAAGGAAGGGTTCGAGACCGAAACGCACACCGAGGTCCTGGTCAACGCGGACCGTACCACGACCGTGGATGGGGACCTGCGCGTGGGCGCGGTCAGCACTACGGTCGAAGTGACGGCGGTCCCATTGATGAACCAGGTGGACACGACGAACGGCTACGTGGTTGATCAGCTGACCATCCAGGAAACGCCGCTCGGAACCGGCAGCTTCACGCAACTGGCGATCCTGACGCCGGGCGTCCACGCCGATATGCTGGGGGGCGCCGGCAGCAACGCGGGGTTGGGTAACCAGGCGATTTTCGCCAACGGGAATCGCGACACGAGCAACAGCTTCTCGATGAACGGCGTCGATACCAACAATCTGTTCAATGGGAACTCGACCAGCCAGGTGGGTGAAAACCGCTTCGTGCTGAACATCGGCGAGAACTTCGGCGCGGGCGGCTCGATTCAGACCAGCACATCGGTCTACGGAGCGATTGGCCAGGCACTGCCGACGCCGCCGCCGGAGGCGATTCAGGAGATTTCGGTGAACGCCGCCATGTACGACGCCACTCAGGGCGCCCATAGCGGAGCTCACATCAGCGTGATCACCAAGTCTGGCACCAACGCGATTCACGGCGGGGTTTACGAGGAATTCCAGAACAGCGCGATGAATGCCGCGCCCTTCTTCTACAACGCCTCGCCGGCCATCACCACCAAGGACCCGTTCCTCGCGCGCAACCAGTTCGGCGCTACCTTTGGAGGGCCAATCAAGAGAGACAAGCTGTTCTACTTCCTGGCCTACCAGGGCGCACGCATCGCCGATGCGGCCGATGCCGCCAAGGACGTCAGCGTGCCGATCGGGCTTACCAGCGACCGCAGCACGCAGGGCATCATCAATGCCATTCAGACCAGCTACGGCAAGTCCATCACCGCATCGCAAATCAGTCCGGTCGCGCAGCAAATGCTGCAGGCGACGCTGCCCAACGGGCAATTTCTCTTCCCCAGCGCGCAGATCACCAATTCAGCCACGGCAAATGCTCTTGGCTATGACGCCGTGGTGCAAGGGCCAAACGCGAAATCCAACGTCGATCAGGGCATGGCAAACATCGACTACGTGGTCAACGACACGGACCGCCTGACCGGGAGGTATTATGTGCAGAACAACCCGACCAGCAATCCTTTCGGCGCAGTCGGCGATTTGCTGGGCTTCGGGCAGCAACTGCAGGCCGGAAGCCAGGTCTTCTCGCTCAACAACACGACGGTTCTGGGGCCCAGTCTCACGTGGCAGCAGCACGCCGGTTTCACCCGGCTGAAAGCCTACGCGCAGACTGGGCAAGCCTTCTCGCCGAGCAGCTTCGGCATGAACCTGCTCGGCGCCACCGACTTTCCGCAGTTCGAGATTTCCGATGTGTTGGGCAGCAGCGGCCTGGAGTTTGGGCCGAGCGTGAGCTTCGGCAACGCAGGCATGTACCAGAATCAGTGGGAACTGGGCTCCTCGGTAAATCTGGTCAAAGGCCGCCACACCATCTCCATCGGCGGCAACTTTGTTCACACGCAGCTCAACATCCTCAACAACAACACCAGCACCGACACGCTCGGCTTTAAGAGCTTCCTGAATTTCGTGGAGGGCGCGGTACGCACCGGCAGTGATTCGGCTGCGTTCTCCGGGAGCGCCAGCCGCTATTACCGGTCGGACACCGCCGGTTTGTATGTCAACGACAATTACAAGATTCTGAGCAATCTGACGCTGACCATGGGAGTCCGATGGGACTTCGATGGACCGCTCTCGGAAAAGTATGGCAAGCTGACCGTATTTAACCCCAGCCTGTATGCCTACGATGCCACTTCGGACACCATCACTAATTCAGGCCTTGAGGTGGCGGGCAATAACTCGCTGCTGGGGACTTCCGGTGCCAGCAACACGTTGTTGACGCAGCACCAATGGGGGATCGCGCCGCGTATCGGAGTGGCCTGGAGCCCCACGTCAAAGCTGACCCTGCGCGGTGGATTTGGTATCTATTACGACCGCGGCGAATTCTTCAGCGAGTTCTCGCCCAGCGCCGGCTTCGGTTTCAACGGGCCTTTGGGAGTTACTCTCCAGCAGCCCTTCGTCACCGCGATCTTCGCCACCAAGGGAGCCACCTTGCAGACGCCTTTCGGCACAAGTCCATTTCCGGCGCCACCGGCCACTGCGGCAGCGTTCACGGCGCTGCTGCCGAACCTGTCAGACACATTGAACGGCAACTACCCGACTGGTAACCTTTTCGGACCGTTCCTGATCGGCGGCTACAACGCCGAGAACAAGCTGCCCTATACAACCAACTGGACGTTCGATGTGCAGTACCAGTTGTCGAACAGCTGGCTTTTCAGCGTCGGGTATGTCGGCAACCATGGCGTGCACGAAGTCTTGCCGATTCCCGTCAATCAGCCTTTGATTGCGACCGCACAGAATCCGGTAAACGGCCAGACTTCTTCGTATGGCGGCGTGACTCCCCTCTTCCTGAACAGCGAACCGTACGACCCGGCTCCCGAGTATGCCGGCAACGCGCCGGGCCGCGTGCCTTACATCGGCTATGACATGAATTCCGTGCTGTACACAGCGGATGGAATTTCGAACTACAACGCTCTCCAGCTGCAAGCGCGCAAGCGACTGTCCAACGGCTTGCAGTTCACCGCTTCCTACACCTGGTCCCACGCGCTCGACGAACAGAGCGGCTTGGGTTTGTTCTTCACCGGCAACAATCCTCTCGACCCGAGGTCGAGCTACGCGTCGGCGGACTTCGATCAGACGCACGTGTTTCTCATCAACATCAGCTACACGATTCCCAAGCTGACCACGAACAAGTCGCTCGGCTACCTGGTGAACGGTTGGACGATCGGCTCACAGATCGTGGCGCAGAGCGGCCAGCCGTATAGTGTCTACGACTTTTCGGGATCGGTCGCCAGCCTGTATTACGGGTCGAGCGACTACATCACGAATCCCATCGTGCCGCTGCTGCCGGGCGTCTCCAATTCGCAGGCCAAGCTGCAGGGAACGACGGGCGTCAATGCGGCACAGCCGGTTCTCAACGCAGCCGATTTCGGGCCGGCATTTCTGGCCCCCGGACAAGACGGCGTCCCGGCGTGCGACTCATCCGGATGCGATCAGTTTGAGTCGGCGTATGGATGGACTGGGCGGAACACCTTCCGCGCGCCATTTCAGTTTCGCGTGGATACAACGATCGCCAAGGAATTCCAGGTCCGCGAGCGCTACCGCCTGCGGTTCAATTTCGACGCGTTCAATCTGTTCAACCACGCGGATTTCGACGCGCCGAACAACGACGTTGTTTTCTTCCCTTATTACGAAGGGCCGCCGTCGATTCCACCCAACGGCAGCCTGGGGATGATCCAGCACACCATCGGCAGCCCAAGGTTCCTGCAGCTCTCGTTGCATTTGAACTTCTAGCGCAGGCACGGTTCGAGGATAACGATACCAACCGCTCCCTGACGGTCGCGGCTCCGATGCGTGTTCAGAGCCGCGACTGTCAGGGAGCGGTTGCTATTGCGACAGCGCCTTGTTGCGCTGTCGGGCATCCATCACTATCGGGTCGCCCGGGTCAGCCTGCGCTTTGATGGCGAGAAACTTCTGGTACGATTGCGCCGCTCCGCCGCTCTTCAGTCCTTCCTGCACGCGGCCTGTATAGTAGTAGACCGCCGGGAAATAGCGATAGCTGGGCAGATCGTCAAAAAACACTGCGGTTGCCTCGCCGCCGCGACGAACGCAGATGTCCGACTCGGAGGAAGCTTCGGTAAAGGCTCCTAACTCGATATAGGCGCGCATCAGGTCGAAGTGGGCCAACCACATATCGACCAGCTTCTCGGCGTCCTGAAACAGCCGGATGGCCTCGCGCGGGCTGTGGCGCGCGAGCTGGGCTTCGCCCTCCAGTAGCTTGGCGTAGGCTTGCGGTTCCGGCTCGAGGCTGGCGGCGAGCCTGCGGGCAACCGCGTCCGCGCGGCCATCCTGCCCAGCGGCCGTCAGGGCGCGTGCGGCGGTGAAAGAAACGGCGGGGCTGGGGTCCAGGTCCAGCGCGCGCGAGGCGGCTTCGATGGACAGCGGCTGGCTGCGCGCCGCTCCGGCCAGGGCCGCCAGTTTCACCGCCGCCGCAGCCTTCAGGCCCTCCTTCAGGTCGCTGTCAATGCCATGTTCCAGCAGGGCCGTCGCGTCGCCAACCCGGCCTTCATACAGTGCCAGGTCGGCCAGACCAAGGGCGGCCAATGACTTGCCGTGCGCGTTCACCGCTTCCATCCCGCGGTACGCAGCCTCCGCTTCGCGCACTTTTCCCAGCGCCAGGTTGGATAGCGCGATCGGCACATAGGCGGAGACAAACTGCGGATTCTGTTGCAGAACCCCGGCCGCTTCCGCCAGAGCCGCATTGAACTGACCGGCGTACATTTCGTACAGTGACTGGTTATTGCGGTAGAACAAGTTGTGCTTGTAGATCTGAATCGCCTGGCCATTCTCCTGAATTGCGCGCGCGATGTCGCGGCGGTAGAAGTAAGCCAGCGCCAGGTTGGTGCGGCCGGCGTCATCGGCGGGGAACTTCTGCGTCAGCGCTGAAAGCTCTTTGATCGCCTGATCGTAGTTGCGCTGGAAGAGGTAATAGGCGCCGCGCGTGCGGAAGCGTTCGCGGTCCGTCATCCGGTCCATTTTGGCCAGCGCCTGTTCGAAGTACTTTTCTGCTTCCAACCGCTGGCCCAGGTTGGAGTAGGTGACGGCCAGGCCGCTGTAGGCGCGGCCCATGTTCGGGTCGGCAGCCACCGCCGCCAGGTATTCCTGGATCGCGTTCTCCTTTTGGCCGAGCCATTGCAGAGCCTGGCCCCGCGCATAGTGTTGAGCTGCCTCCAGCGAGCCGGCGCTGTAAGTCTCCGCGGCCCGCAATTGGGCCGCTTCCGGCGTCACATCTCCCAGCGCGCGGCGAATGGGCACCGCCAGTTTGGCGGCGGCCGCCAGCACGTCCTGTTTTCCGGAGGCTTGGGTATCCGAGGTCACCAGGTCTTTGCCGTCAATCGCATTCTCGGCGGAGACCCGGATGCGGTACCCGCTTCCCTGCCGCGAAATCTCTCCGCGCGCGACCACCACTTCCACTCCTTGCCGCGCGGCCACCAGGCGCGCCAGGTTTTCATCCAGCACCGCGGCGCCGGGCCGCAGCTGCTCTGCTGCCGCCCTTGCGTCGCCGCGCGAGTAGGCGCTGATGAACGGCGCGCCCTCCAGCGCCAGCATGATAGCCGGCTCCAGCGTGCCGTCAAACACCGGCTCTCCGGTGTTGTTGCGAAAATCCGCCACCAGCACCGTGACCGTATGCGACGGAGCCGGCGGAGCCGCGCCCGGCTTCTGGAAATAAAGCCATCCGGTCGCAGCCGCCAGGACCACCACCGCCGCCAGTGCGATCTTGGCTGTGAGGTCGTCGGCCCAGCCGCGGCCCTTGGCCACCACGCCCTGCCAGGTCGAGCCTGGCCGCCCTTCCCAGGCGTCCAGGTCGCGCAGAATCTCGCCTGCGTTCTGGTAGCGGTCCGCGGCATTGGTCGCGAGCATTTTGAGAATGATGGCGTTGACCGCCGGCGGCAGCGACGGCTCCAGCGAAACCGGCGGCGCCGGCTTTTCCTGAATCCGCCGCACCAGCGTCGCCATCGGACTGTCCGCGCTAAACGGCGGCGTTCCGGTAACCAGCTCGTAAAAGATGATGCCCAGCGTATAAAGGTCCGACCGCGCGTCCACCTTGTGGCCCTGGGCCTGTTCGGGGGACATATAAGTGGGCGTGCCCAGCAAAGCCCCGGTGCGGGTGAGGTTCGATTCGTCGATGGACCGCGCGATGCCGAAATCCATCACGGAGACCTTGCCCTGCTGGTCGAGCATGATGTTCTGCGGCTTCAGATCGCGGTGCACCACACCCTCGGCGTGCGCTACCTCCAGCCCCAGGCAGGCCTGGCGGATGATGGCGGCCGCTTCCTGGACCGGCAGCTTGCCCCGGCGCGCGAGGATCGAAGAAAGGTCTTCGCCCTCGATGAACTCCATGGTGATGAACCGCGTGCCGCGGTCGCTGCCGAGATCGAAAATGCGAATGATGTTGCGGTGCGTGACCTGCCGGGCGAGAATCAGCTCCTGTTTGAAGCGGCCCAGCACCTGCGCGTTACGCGCCAGTTCGGGGCGGATCACCTTGAGCGCCACCTCGCGGTCCAGCTCCCGGTCGCGCGCGCGGTATACCGCGCCCATGCCGCCCTCGCCCAGCAGCCTGACAATCTCGTAGCGGTCCGCCAGCACCGCTCCCGCTTCGAACGGCTTGAATTCCGCCGCGCCCTCGGAGCTCCAGGTGCTGGGATCGGACCAGCCGGTAGCCGCCGTCCTGTGCCCGGTGAAGATCTCGGTGGCGTCTCCCACCTCAATCGGCGTCCGGCATTCGACGCAAATCTGCGTCCCGTCCGGATTCGGCGTGCGGCAATGCGGGCAGACCATGCTCAGGTCCAGTAAGCTTTGCTGGTTCTCCCCACTGTACGGGGTTTCGAAGGCCCTCGGCAAGCAGGCGCGGAGGGGGAGGCCAAGCGCAGACGAATTTTTCCGAAGGGCGGCTTTTGAGACAGGGGAATCCGGCGCGGCCGTCGCTAACTGAAGCTGCCGCTGGTGCCCTGGAAGCCCCGCATTGCCTGTTTGCCCATCCACCGCACAACGCGCATCGCGTCGTAGCAGTATGCGAGGTTGTGGTTGAGAGTCGAGAAGCAGTGCGGCTGGCAGCCTTCTTTCATCTGATCGAGCTGTTTCGTCTCGAAGTTGTGTCGGCCCACGACGCCCCAATCATAGGTCGCCGAATACATCGGGAAACAGGGCGCCAGGGTGCCGTCGACGCGGATGATCACGTTGTTGTGTCCGGCGCGGCAGTTCCATTCCTGCAGCTTTCCCCGCATGAACTCGCGCATTTCGTGGAGCCGCTGCACGGAATTCACCATCTTGTATCCGGACCGGTTCTTCTCGATCAGCCAGTCCACCAGTTCGTCCACTGCCGGCCAGTCCTCGCGGCCGATGTAGGTGACGTTATTGTCCATGTGAGCGAAATGCTCCGGCTCAATCATGGGCGTTTCGTTGATGTGATAGTCGGTGGCGATGCGGTGTTGGCGCGCGATCTCGGTCAGCTCGCGAATGTCGTCCATGTTATTGCGGCAGATGTTCATGTTGAAGAACACCGTGTATCCGTAACGATATTGCCGCCGCACCAGGTGATCGAAGTATGAGCGGATCGGATTGAGCGCCTTGGGCAGGCCCGGCTTTTCGTCCACCGCGTCGACCGCCAGGTTGAAGGTGGCCACGCCGGCATCGCCCAGGCGGTCAATCACCTCCGGCCGCAGGAGACGCCCGTTGGTGGGCACGTAGATCCAAAAGCCTTTCTTGGCGGCGTAATACACCACCTTGTGAACGAACTGTGGCCGCAGCAGCGGCTCGCCGCCCATCAAAGCAAGCACGCGGCACCCGTTGTCGTGCAGCCAGTCGATGGAGCGCCGCGCGATGTCTTCGGTCATACCCTTCACGCTATTGTCGAAGGCCCAGCAATAGTGGCAGTCCAGATTGCACTTCCACTCCGTGAACAGGTACGCAATGATCGGGTGGAAAACTCCGGGCATCGCGCGCGAGCGCACGTATGGAAACAGCCATCCGCGCATGGCGCGATAGACGAGCGGCGCCGACCAGGCGCGCTTGTCCGGAAAGATTTCCGGATCGGGGACGGATTGCAGCTCCGGATGGGCCGGGTAGACCGGCTCGGGAAGGCTCTGCGGCTCTCCAGATGCGGGCAACAAGCTCTTGAGGCTGCGGCTATTCTTGTTTACCAGCAGGTCGTGCAGTTGCACGTCTACCCGGAAAGCCTGGCGCCTAGCAGTTTTCTCGGATTGTGTCTCCATCCAGCCCTCTCTTAAGCAAGAATGCATGAGCCGTCCCTCTGGTTACATGAGGAACCAGAAAGTCGGCGCGACCGAATCGGGTTAGGCGAGAAGAGCGTGGCAATGCCGGCTGCGCGTGCTGTGCGGTTCAGCACAGCCAGATTCGGGGAGCGACTATACGGTGGAAAGGCGTTTCCGCCGATCCGCGTGGTAGCCGGTCAACGTCTGGTTGGCGGACTGAATGGTGTCGATCTCTTGCGCGATCCGTTCCAGGTCGGCGCCACGCAGCACGACGTAAAGTTCATCCTCGCCGATCTCGGTGTAGGTGCGGTTGCCGATGCAACCGGCACTGGTGACCATCCCCTGGGCAAGCGCCGCCGGGAGCGCCATACACGTCGGGCGTCCCAGCAACGGCAGTTTGGAAGCCGCGCCGGCGCGGTTCGCGGCTTCGGCCAGCAACATCACCTGCGCGGGCCGCCCGGCCGTCAGCACTACCGAAGGGTCCACCGGCGTCTCTCCAAGCGGCGCGTACACCACGGCGGCGTATGTCTTCTCCATCTTGAATACGCCGGGAATCTCTTCCATGCGGACATAACCGATGCTGCCCATCAGCTCGAGTGCCTGATTAAGCTGCGGCATCGTCTCCGGCAGCAGAAGATTGTGTGTGTAGCCACCGATGGGGCAATTCTGGTGGTGCACCGCCGTTGTGTAGAAGACCCGCCCCGCGGCCGCCAGCGGCCAGTAGCCGCATGACGACGCCGCGGTCCCTTCCAGCAGCGGCACGCCGGGTGGGGGCGCATCCACAAAACTGATTGCCACCGGGCGCCGCTTGCCCCCGGTAACGGTGAGAATCTTCTGTTCCATCGCTCGATAGTCTGGCATAGCGCTATTATCCGACACTGCCTTGACTTTATATTGCAAAGTACTATATGATTGCGAGCATGGCCAGATGGATCGCTGCCGTCATGTGTCTGCCAGCCGTGCTGTTCTTTTCCGGCTGCGGCCGCTCCAACATCCTACTGTTGGGGCGGGTGGAAGCGCAGGTGGGAAATCATCGGGTGATCGTCACCGATTGTTACCGGTTCAGCGTCTCGCCGCCCGGGCAAACCGCCGATGGGGGCTACCGCTTCACCCCCTGCGCCGACGCCGACGTTCGCATCGAACCCTCCGGACTGGCGGTCAACGGGATCTCCTACGGAACCGTCGGGCCGGGCGACGACATTCTGGTGGATCACGGCAAGGTGTCGGTTCACCGCCGGGGCACTGCGCCCTGACGCCAAACCTGATACAACAAGGGCATGACAACCGAATCCGCAGATCGCCGCGCGTTTCTCAAAGCGGCCGGCGGCGCCGCCCTCACTTCGTCGCTGTTCACCGGCAACCTGAAGGGCGCCAATGATAAGGTCAACATCGCATTCATCGGCATCGGCCGCATGGGGGCCGACAACCTGAGCCTCTGCGCCAGCGTGCCGGGCTTCGAAATTGTGTCGGTGTGCGATGTTTACCAGCCGGCACTCGACGCCGCCGTGGAGCGGGCCCACAAGCACGGTTTCACAGGCGTCAAGGCCGTTCATGACTTTCGCGAGATTCTGGCTGACAAGTCGATCGACGCGGTGTCCATCGCCACGCCCGATCACTGGCATGCCTACATCGCCATCGAGGCTTGCAAGGCCGGCAAAGACGTGTGGGTGGAGAAGCCGGCCTGCGTGTACGTCGAGGAAGGCGTGAAGATGATCGAGGCGGCCCGCAAGTACCAGCGGGTGGTGCAGGGCGGCACCATGCAGCGTTCCGGCGTTTTTTTCCAGAAAGCGCGCGAAATCGTCAAGAGCGGCGACCTGGGTGACATTACCTTCTGCCGAACCTTTCAGGCGGACGCGCCGCGAAAGGAAGGCTGGGGCAACCCGCCAGACAGCGATCCGCCCTCGGGCCTCGATTGGGACCTATGGCTCGGGCCCGCGCCGGCGCGGCCGTTCAACGCCAACCGCTGGGGTGTCGCAAAAGGCCGGTATTCCACCTTCCGCTATTTCTGGGACTATGCCGGCGGCAACATGACGGACTGGGGCGTCCATCTGCTCGACATCGTGCAGTTCGCGTTCGACGAGGCCATGCCGGCTGGAATTTCGGCCCAGGGCGGCAGGTTTTATTGCACGGACAACACCGAGACGCCCGACACGATGCTGGTCACCTACCACTACCCCGGCTTCATCGGCGCCTACGAAAGCCGCACCGAGAATCCGTTCCCGATGTACAACTCAGGATACGGCACGGCCTTTCATGGGACCAAGGCGACGCTGATGGTGAACCGCGGCGGCTACGCGATTTTCAAGAACGGGCCCGGCGCCGTCCCGGTGGTCGAGAACAACCACGAACTGGCGGAAATGAATGTTCCGCACTGGCGCAACTTTATGGAGTGCATTCGCTCCCGGCAGCGACCCACCAGCGACATCGAGAACTGCGTCCGCTCCACTCTCACCTGTGTGCTGGCCAACCTTTCGCTGCGCCACGGCGTGACGCTGAGTTGGGACGACCGTGCGATGACGGTAAAGGAGCCGGAAGCCCTGCCCTATCTCGCGGCCCGCTACCGCGCACCGTGGAAGCTCGAAGTCTAGCCCGCGCCACCCCTTACTGCTCGACGCGTTTGGGGCGCTCGTAGGCGGTCTTCAGGAACTTGGTGGCTTCTTCCTGCGCGCTCTGGGTGTCATCCTTGGTGCGCATGGCGAGGTTGTATTCGTTCACGGCGCGGTCGCGCTGGCCCGTGATATCGAAAATCTTGCCCAGGTTGATGTGTGCCCAGACCTCGGTCCATTTGGGCTGCAGATCGCCGTTCAGCGCTTCGCGGAACTCGTTGGCGGCGGGCTGGAAGTTGCTCTGCAGGAAATAGACTTCCGCGATGCGATAGTGCGCCAGTGAACTCGTGCGATTGGTTTCGAGGGCCTTCTGATACTGCTGGAGCGCTTCCGGGAACTGGCTCAGCTCGGCGAACTGCTCGCCCCGCTTGATGGCCACCGCGACCCGGAGCGCCGGGCTGTAGCGCAAAACGCGGTTATCCGGATCGATGATGATGTTCTTGGGCTTGCCGAAGGTATCGATGGAAAACTCCGAGGACGTGCCCACCACCTCGATCCGCTGCTGCTCCGGGTTGCCTTCGGTCTCGATCTTCAGGTCCACCGGCATGCGGAACGTGTCCATATCCTGGCTGATCTTTCCCATCACGCGGAAGCCAGCTTTTCCATCTTTTCCGGTTTGCGTCCGGTAGACGGTGTATTCCAGCTTGAATTCGGGCGCGCCGCTGGATTCGATCCACTGCAGGAAGAAGTAGCCGAGGTTCTTGCCTGTCACCTTTTCCACGACCGTGCGGAAATCGTCCGTACTCGCCGTTTTCCAGACGTAGGTCTGCGCATACTGCTTGAGCACCTCGACAAACTTGTCGTCGCCGATCAGGTAGCGCAGCATGTTGGCGACGGCGGCGCCCTTGCTGCCGGTGAGCGCCCACAGTTCCGGAGAATAGTCTTCCAGGCGGGCCGATTGCATGATCGGCACGGTGTCGACGGTGAGCGATTCCACCATCACATCGTGCACCTGGCTCTCCATCGCACCCTTGCCGGCAGTGTGCTCCACCCATAGCAGCTCCGAGTAAGCAGCCAGCCCGTTGGTCAGCCACAGGTGATTGCGCGTGGTGGCCGAAACCATTTCTTCCCACCACTGGCGGGAAACCTCGTTGGCGAGCAGCTTGGAAGCGACGGGATGGGTGATCGCTCCCGGAGAAAGGAAAATCAGGCCTGGCGCAGCGAATCCGTTGGGCGCGCCGGCTTCGGTCTCGACGATGGTCAGGTCGGCGTATGGCGGGGGGCCGTAGACGCCGGAGAAGAAGGACATGATTTTGCTGGTCTCATCGCCGTAAGCCTCCGCCATGGCGACGTCCGGGCCGCGGAAATAGACCGCTGTCGTGACGCCCTCGGCCTGCACCTTCTTGGGCTCATCCTTCACCACCGCGATGCTGCCCGGGAACGACGGGTGCTCGAACTTGAACTCGTATTGGTTCTTATCCCCGGCGGTCTGATGAGAATCCAGCCCGCTGCCCAGCACCGCATAGCCCATCGGCACCGAGACGCGCATGTCGGCGGCGAACCGGTCGGTCGAATAGCCGCTCACCGGAAACCAGCGCGCCGGGTACGTGAGGAAAGCGAAATCCGGATGGATGGCTGCGAAGCGGATGCCTTCGATAGGCGAATCCTCCTGCCCGCTCAGCTTGCCGTCATAGTAAAACGAGATGCT
>CAZZHN010000122.1:0-14081 GCA_964654065.1 uncultured Solibacteraceae bacterium | reverse complement strand
AGAAATAAGGTAATTATCCCTTGACAACAAGTGCACTCGGACTGCTCTTCAGCATGAAGTTGCGTAAAGGTTTCCGGCGGACACGCCGATAGTGGTGAGCGAGGCTGATTGATGCTCTCCATCCGCGACAAGATGAGCGAACTGGAGCGGCTGGCTGCGGAGCGCGACGTTGCCGTCGATTGCTATCGCGAGTCTCTCCGCAACGTGGCGGACTATGCTGTGGAGCTGGAGGAACAGGTTACTGCCCAGCATTGCCGCTACGTCACCGAGGTGGCGGAAAGCCTTTCCAGCCCGACATCCGGAATCCTGCGCGAGGCCACCGCCACGCTGCGCGCTCTGTTACGGGACTACCGCGCCAAAGCCGCCCAGTATCTGAATAGAATTCGAGAACAGCTGGCGTCCACCGCGCGCTCCCTCGAGGAAGTGATGGAGTCGCTGGCACAGAGCGATGGCGATTGCGAAAGCCGGATGCGCGGCACTCTCGACGAGCTGCGGGGGTTGGCAGACCGGCCGGAAGCTGCGCCCATTCGAGACCCGCTGCTGGCGGCGGCGAGTGCCGTGGGCGACGGCGTAGAGGACATGCGGAAGCAACACCTGGCTCACGTGGCGCAGTTCAAGACGGAGATCCGCATGCTGCACAACCGGATCGGCCAGTTGGAATCGGCCGCGTCCATTGACAGCGTCACGCAGCTGGCAACCCGGGCGGAAATCGAGAAACAGATCCGCGGCCTGGAGCCCGGAAGCGCCACCCTGCTGCTGATTCACGCTTCCGGCCTGCGCTTGTGCGAGATGCGCTTTAACGGCGAGGTGGCCGCAGAACTGGCGGGCGCGTTTACCAGGCGCCTGCGCAACAACTTTGCCCCGAACACGCTGATTGGCCGGTGGAGCACCGAGGAGTTTGCAGCCATCCTGCGCGCGCCTGCGGCGGAGGCCATCAAGCTCGCCAGGATCGCAGGAGAGCAGCTTTCCGGAACGTACTCGTGTCTGTTGGACGGCAAGGTGGTTCGGCCCGATCTGCAAGTCCGCGTGACGGTGGTGGAGTTTGCGGAAGGTAGCGCGGAACGACTGCTGATGCGGCTCCGCGAGCTCACCTCACGGACACTGGCGATTCCGGCCTAGCCCCGATGGTCCGCGGAGAAAATCTGGCGGACCAGGACGTGGAGACGGGAAACCCGGCGCGGAAGCAATGTGGGCCCGCACCGATGCCGGCAGACTGAATCGCGCCGAATCCGGACTAGCGGGCGATTTGCGCCGCGATCACGCGGGGAATGCCGGCGAGGTCGGGAGCGACTTCCACCTCGTGCCAGCCTGCGAGCAGGTTGCGCACTCCGGCTTCGCAGCCGAAACCCAGCTCCATCACCAGCCAGCCGCCAGGTCGCAGCACGCGGGGGGCGTCCGCCACAATGCGCTGATAAATTTCCAATCCGGTGGGGCCGGCGAAGAGGGCGGTGTACGGCTCAAAATCGCGAACCTCGCGCTGCAGGCCCTCGCGCTGGGAAATGGGCACATAGGGCGGATTGGAAACGATCAGGTTCATGCTGCCGCTGGCGATGGCCCCAGCTAGATCGCACGCGACAAGTTGCAGCAGCGCGCCTAAGGCGGCGGCATTTTGTGCAGCCACGCAAGCCGCGGCCGCGGTGATCTCCGTGGCCCAGACCTCCGCGCCGGTTTCGAGCGCCAGCGTCACGGCCAATGCGCCCGAGCCGGTCCCTATGTCGAGGATGCGGGCCGGCGCGCCCGTCAGTCTGCGGTGAGGATCGCTTGCTTTGGTCGTGTCCCTGATCGGAGCCGCGACAGTCAGGGAGCGGTCGTCCAACCGCACCGAATTCTGCGCACCTGGAAACAATAGCCGCAGCGCGACCTCGACCACGTGCTCGGTCTCGGGGCGAGGAATCAGCACATCGGGAGTGACGCGGAACTCGCGCCCGTAGAACTCCTGTCGTTTGGTGATGTATTGCGTGGGCTTACCCTGCAGGCGCTCATGCAGATAACGCCCGTAGTGCAGCCATTCCAACTCCGCCAGCTCTTGTTCGCCGTGGGCGAAGAGCCAGGCGCGTTCACGGCAGAGTGCGTGCGCCAGCAGCACCTCAGCGGTCAGCCGCGGCACGGCGATGCCGCCATCCTCCAACAGCCGCGTGCCTTGTAAGAGTGCCGTTTGGAGGGTCATCGATCGCCGCGCCCCTCAGTCCGGACGAGCGACATCAAAGTGGCAGTCACGCACTTCCCTATGGCACGGCAAGCTAAAGCATGCCCCACAGGCCGAACAACCAAAGGGCACTCCATTCCGCCGCTCGCGGCTTCAGTCCGCCGCGGCCCCGCCGAGGCCGCCTTCGTGCTTGAGCTTTTCGGTCTGGTAGTAAGCGGTCAGCGCGTCAAAGATCTCTTCCAGCTTGCCTTCCATGACGAAGTCGAGGTGATGCAGGGTCAGGCCGATGCGGTGGTCGGTGAGGCGGTTCTGGGGAAAATTGTAGGTGCGGATCTTTTCGCTGCGATCGCCCGAACCCACCATGCTGCGCCGCTCGGCGCCGAGGGCTGCCTGCTGCTTCTCCAGTTCCATTTCGTACAGCCGGGAGCGCAGCACGCGTTCCGCTTTAGCGCGGTTCTTGATTTGCGATTTTTCGTCCTGGCACGAAACCACCAGGCCGGTTGGCAGGTGCGTGATCCGCACCGCGGAGTAGGTGGTGTTCACAGACTGGCCGCCGGGGCCGGAGCTGCAGAAGGTGTCGATGCGAATATCCTTGGGGTCGATCCTGACCTCGACCTCATCGGCCTCGGGCAGGACGGCCACTGTGATGGCCGAGGTGTGGACGCGGCCCTGTTGCTCGGTGACCGGAACCCGCTGCACGCGGTGAACGCCGCTTTCGTACTTGAGCTTGCTATAGACCTTGTTGCCGCTCACCAGGGCGATGACTTCCTTCAGGCCGCCCACGGAAGATTCGCTAGCCGATGTCACTTCGATCTTCCAAGCCTGCGTTTCCGCGTAGCGCGAATACATGCGAAAGATCTCAGCTGCAAACAGGGTGGCTTCGTCGCCGCCGGTGCCGGCGCGAATCTCAAGCACCACGTTTTTCTCGTCGTTCGGATCCTTGGGCAGCAGCAGCACTTTGAGCTGCTCTTCAATGTGCGCCAGTTCGGGCTCCAGCCGCGCGGCCTCTTCCTCCGCCATGGCGCGCAGCTCGGGGTCGCGCTCCTGCAGCATGCCGCGCGCCTGCTTCAGGCTGTCATCCACTCTCTTCCACTCGCGGAACTTGGCCACTACCTCGGCGACGTCGCTCTGCGCCTTGGTGACTTTGCGGTACTGGTCGGAATCGGCGATCACGGCCGGATCGGCCATCTGTGCCGTCAGCTCGTCAAAACGTTTTTCGAGCTGTTCGAGTCTTGAGATGAATTGCATGGAACTTGTTCTGTACCAACTGCACCAAACCGCCCCCTGACAGTCGCGGCTCCTTTGCGTTCAGAGCCGTGCCTAGCTAGGGGGCGGTTGCCGGGGAATGAAGTCGATATACCATGACAGGCCCTAGCTGATGACCAGCTCGCCGCCCTGGGATTTTTCGAGCGCCATGGCGCCGGCGAGCGCCTGGATGGCGACTTCGGCCTGGTCGTCGGCGGGCTGCTTGGTGGTGATGCGCTGCAGCCACAGGCCCGGGGCCGCGACCACGGCGAGCAGCGCGTTGCGCCGCCGGGCAGCGAAGCGGATCAGCTCGTAACTCAGGCCGATAATCAGCGGCAGCAGGGCAATGCGGCTGATGAACTTGGCCATGAAGCCATCGAAGGGAATCAGCGCATAAACCGGCACCGCGACAAACATTAGCATCATCAGAAAGCTGGTACCGCAACGCGGGTGAAAGGTGGTGAATTGCTGTGCATTGGCCACGGTGACCGGCTCGCCGGATTCGAAATTGAAGACCACCTTATGCTCCGCGCCGTGATACTGGAAGATCCGGCGCATGTCGCGGAAACGCGATACCGCAAACAGGAACGCCACCAGAATCGCCACGCGGATGACTCCCTCCACCAGGTTGCTGGCGATGCGTCCGGTGAGAAGCGGGTACACTTTGCTGAGCTTGGTGGCCAGCAGCAGCGGCATGAACTTATAGAGAAAAAGCATGAAGGCGATCGAGAACAGCATGTTGCCCGTGATCGCCCAGTTGGGCATCTCCTTGGGCGGCTTGCTCTCGGCCGAGGCGGGCTGCATGTCGGCGAGCGCCTGATCGGTGGAGAATTTCAGCGCTCCATAGCCGAGCTTGAGGGCCTGGTAGAGCGTGCCCAACCCACGGAAGATCGGCAGTTTGAAGATTTTGTGTTGCTCGGAGAGTCGCGGCAGCGGCTTTTCGTCGGTGACAATGCTGCCATCCTGCTTCCGCACCGCTACGCAGTAACTGTGCGGGGCGCGCATCATCACGCCTTCCATTACGGCCTGACCGCCGACGAGCGTTTCTTCGCCGCTCTCGAGGATCGGCAGCATCTGGCTGTGCAGGAATAGACGAAACAAGGTACGCGGAGACACAGGAAAGGTCACCCTTTCTCCAATTATACAAGACTTGCGGCGGTTTGGCTCAGTGGGCTCTTTGTTGTCCCGGTGGGGCGCGCTTTAGCTTGCCAAGAACACCAAAAGATTATGGGCCACAGGTGAACACAGGTGAACACAGATGAACGCTGATAAAACAGCTTAGATTATTCGGCGACGGGCCGCGTCGTCGGTGGCTCCTTCAACCTGTTCCACGCTGCGACTCGATTTCGAGCAATCGCTGTTTGCGAGCGATGCCCCAGCGGTAGCCGCCCAGAGCGCCGCCTTCGCGAACCACGCGGTGGCAGGGGATGGCCAGTGCCACCGGGTTCGAGGCGCAGGCACGGGCCACGGCGCGGACCGCCTTGGGACGGCCGACCCGGCGAGCCACTTCAGAGTACGATTCGGTTTTGCCGCGCGGGATGGTTTGCAGGTGTTCCCAAACCAACCGCTGGAAAGCCGTCGCCTGAATATCGAGCGGAAGGTCGGGCTGGGCGGGATTGCCGGCCAGGTGATCGCGCAGCCGCGCCGTCCACGGCTGGAGCGATTGTGGATCGTGTTCCAGGCGCGCCTTCGCGAATTCGTCGTGGAGGGTCCTTTCCAGGGCCGCGCGGGTGTCCCCGAAGCGAATCGCGCAAACTCCTTTTTCGGTGCCGGCGACCAGAAGCTTGCCGAGCCCGGTCTCGACCACGGCGTAGCGGATCAGCAGCCCCGATGCCCCCTCGCGGTACAGCCGCGGCGCCATCCCGAGCTGCGAGGCGGCGCGCTCGTAGAGCCGGCTGCTCGAACTGTAGCCGGCGTCCTCCATCGCGCGGGTGACGGAATCGCCGCGGCGCAGTCCGCTCTTCATGACTTCCAGGCGGCGGGCGTCGGCGTAAGCGCGCGGCGTGATTCCGGCCAGCGATTTGAACGTCCGCTGCAAATGAAACGGGCTGACGCCGAGTTTCCGGCCCAGCACGCCCAGGGTGAGCGGCGCATCCAGGTTCGATTCGATGTAGCGGCAGACGCGGCTGACCAGCTCGGCGTGCGGGTGGGCGCCGGCCGGCGTATCCGGCTTACAGCGCAGGCACGGCCGGAAGCCGGCGCGCTCGGCGGCGTCGCGTTCGCGAAAGAAGACCACGTTGACGCGGCGCGGGCGGCGGCTGGGGCAGGAAGGACGGCAATAGATGCCGGTGGAAATCACGGCGTAGAAAAAGAAGCCGTCCATGCGGGAATCGCGCCCCATCATGGCTTCCCAGAAGGACGTCTCCCAAAACGTGCTTTCTTCAGCGGTCATCACCATCCCAGTCTAGGGCGGACGCGAATGCGGCGCTATCCGGATCTTGCGGTCAAATCGCGGCGGTATATTGGTCGTGATGCGAAACAAGCACCTTTTCGGGCTGGCGATTGCACTCACGGCCATGAGCGCCTGGGGACAGGAGCGGCAGGCGCTGGTCAACACGCTGCCGCCCGAGCCGGTCAAGTCACCCGATGGCGCCATTCTGATGATGGTATCCGCGGAAAACGGGCAACTGGCGTACACCGTGACGTATGGCGGCAAGCCATTGGTACTGCGGTCGGCGCTAGGCCTGGAATTGGAAAAGGCGCCTGTGCTGGGCGCGAGTGTGCGGATTGTCAAAGCGGACTTCGGCGTGGTGAACGAATCGTACACGATGCCGCACGGAAGGTCGAACCCAGTGCGGAACCAATACCACTGGATGACGGTCGACCTGGAAGAGACGGTCGAGCCGCATCGCCGGCTGCAGCTCGAGACGCGTGCGTATAACGACGGCGTCGCCTTCCGTTACGTGGTGCCGCGGCAGCCGCAGGCGGCCGAATTCCGGCTGGTGAGCGAAAAAACGGAATTCCGGCTGGCCAAGGACGGCACTACCTATCCGCTGATCCTGGAGAATTTTCAGACCCCGTATGAAGACAACTATCGCGTGCTGCCGCTGGGCGGGCTGCATCCGGATGATCTGATCGCGCTGCCGCTGCTGGCGGAGCTGCCGGGCGTAGCGTGGGTGGCGATCACGGAAGCCGATATCGACAACTACGCGGGCATGTACCTGCAGCATTCGGCGCGCGACGGGCGGCTGCTGACGTCGCGCCTGGCACCTTCGCTGGAGGATCCCGGCCTGGTGGTGAGGTCCGCCTTGCCGGTGCAGTCGCCGTGGCGCGTGCTGATGATCGGCGCGCAGCCGGGCAGGCTGGTGGAATCGAATATCGTCATCAACCTGAACCCGCCATCCGCCATCGCCGACACCTCGTGGATCAAGCCCGGCAAAACGGCGTGGGACTGGTGGTCGGGGAGCTACGCCGACGGCGTGAGTTTCAAGCCCGGCATGAACACGGCGACGATGGAGCATTACATCGACTTCAGCGCCGAAGCCGGCCTGCCCTACATGCTGATTGATGCGGGCTGGGCGGCCAAAGCCACTGGGGCCAACGATTCGGGGAGCGACATTACGCGCAACAATCCGGCGGTCGATTTGCCGGCGATTCTGGAGTACGCCAAGGCGAAGAACGTCCGCGTGTGGCTGTGGGCGCACTGGTCGGACATCAACCGGCAGATGGACGATGCGTTCCCGCTGTATGAGAAGTGGGGAATCGCAGGCGTGAAGATCGACTTCATGAACCGGGACGACCAGTGGATGGTGAACTTCTACCGGCGCGTGGTGCAAGAGGCGGCGGAGCATCATTTGATGATCGACTTCCACGGAGCCTACAAGCCGGACGGGCTGCGGCGCACCTGGCCCAACCTGGTGACGCGCGAAGGCGTGATGGGGGCCGAATACAACAAGTGGAGCGGCCGCGTGACGCCGGACCACGACCTGACGCTGGCCTTCACGCGCATGCTGGCCGGCCCGATGGATTACACCCCGGGCGGGTTCAACAACGCCACGCCGGCGGAGTTCGAGCCGCGCAATGTGAAGCCCATGGTGATGAGCACGCGCGCGCACCAACTGGCGCTCTACGTGGTGTTCGAAAGCGGCCTGCAGATGCTGGCCGATTACCCGGAGGCTTACCGCGGCCAGCAGGGATTCGAGTTTCTCAAGGCCGTGCCGAACGTGTGGGACGAGACGCGGGTGGTGGGCGGGCGGCCTGGCGAATACATTACGGTGGCGCGCCGCAGCGGGCGCGAATGGCACGTGGGATCGATCACCGGATCGCATCCCAGCGAGGTGGATTTGCCGCTCGAGTTTCTGGGCCGTGGCGATTTCATTGCCGAGATTTATTCCGATGCGCCGGATGCAGACAGCAACCCGAAACACGCAGTCAAGGAAGAGAAGCCCGTCAGCGCCGCCACCACGCTGCGGGTGAAGATGGTTTGGGGCGGCGGGCAGGCCATCCGCCTGCGTCCGGCGCACTAGATGGCGGCTCTGATTGAGGCGGCGGGCATCACCAAGCGCTACGGCGGCGCGTGGGCCTTGCGCGGCGCCGGATTCGCCCTGGAGCGCGGTCAAGTGCACGCGCTGGTGGGCGAGAACGGCGCCGGCAAAAGCACATTGGCCAAGATTGCCGCGGGCGTGGTGGCGCCCGACAGCGGCACGCTGCGGATCGACGGGCGGGAGGTCCGGTTCTCAAATCCGATCGAAGCGCAGCGGGCGGGCGTGGCGATCATCTTCCAGGAGCTGGACCTGTTTCCCCACCTCACGGTGGGAGAAAACATCGTGGCCCGGAACCTGCGGTTTGGTGAGCGATGGCTGGCGCGGCCGCGGGAAATCGAGCGGTTTGCGGCGCCGTTCCTGGAAGCCGCCGGTTTGCGGGTCAGCCCGCGACGATTGCTGGCGGGGCTCTCCATCGGCCAGATGCAACTGGTGGCGATCGCGCGGGCGCTGAGCCTGGAAGCGCGCGCCATCGTGATGGACGAGCCCACCAGCAGCCTGTTTGGGGATGCCGCGGAACGGCTGTTTGGCCTGATCGGCGAGCTGCAGCGGCGTGGCGTGGCGGTGGTGTACGTCTCTCACAAAATGGACGAGATCTTTCGCGTGGCCGATCGCATCACGGTGCTGCGCGATGGCGAGACGGTTGGCACGCACGCCGTAGCGGACACGAACATGAACGAAATCGTGCGCATGATGGTGGGGCGCAGCGGCGAGGGAGCGGAAGCCGGCTTTGCCAGCGCTGATAACGCAGCAGCGCCGCCCCTGCTGGAAGCGGACAGTCTGACGAGTCGCAAGCTGAAAGGCGTCTCGTTCACGGTCGGGAGGGGCGAGGTCCTCGGGATCGCCGGCCTGGTCGGTGCGGGGCGCAGTGAACTGGGGCGCGCGCTGGTTGGGCTCGACCGCCTGGACAGTGGAGCGCTGCGGCTCAATGGAAAAGCCGTGCACCCGCTTTCGCCGCGCCACGCGATGCGCCTGGGGATCGCACTGCTGCCCGAGGATCGCAAGCTGGAAGGCCTGATGATGCAGATGCCGATCATGGACAACGGGTCGCTGGCGGTGGTAGGACGGCTAGCGCCTAGTGGCTTCGTCCGGCGCGCGAACGAAGCGGCGGCGATGCGGCCCTGGTTCGACGCGCTGGCCCTGCGCGCTCCTGACTGGCAGGCCCCGGTGAGCGCACTGAGCGGCGGTAACCAGCAGAAGGTTCTGCTGGCGCGGTTTCTGGCGGCCGATCCGGAGGTGCTGTTCCTGGACGACCCCTCGCGAGGGGTGGATATCGGCGCCAAGAGCGACATTCACCGCATCATCCGGGAATTCGCCGCGCGCGGCCGGGCTGTGGTGCTGGTCAGCTCGGAGCTGAGCGAGCTGCTGGCGTGCTCGGACCGCATTCTGGTACTGCGGGAGGGGCAAGTGGCCGCCAACTTCGGCCGCGGCGCGGCAACCGAAGAGAAGATCATGGCGGCGGCTACCATCGCGGGAGCGGCGGCTTGAAGGGAGCGCTGATCGGTCTCGCCGGGATTGTGCTGCTGGCCATTCTCTTCAGCCCGCAGGCCGCCGACGGAAGCCGCATTTTTCTTCAACCGGGCAACCTCACCGACATTCTGCGGCAGGTGGCGCTCATCGGTATCATGGCGCTCGCCATGACCTACGTGATCCTTACTGCAGGGATCGATTTGAGCGTAGGCAGCATCATGGCGCTCGCGACCGCCGTGACCGCCATGCGGCTGGCGGCCAGCCCGCCGGGCGCGGGGCACGTGCAAGCGATGGCAGCGGCGATCGGCGCGGCGCTGTTGGTGTCGGCCGCGGCCGGCGCGCTGAACGGCGCGGTGATCGCCTTCGTCGACATTCAACCGTTCATCGTCACGCTGGCCAGCATGATCGGCATTCGCGGTCTCGCCAAGTGGCTCACGCACAACACCAACATCGATATTGGCTTCGGACAGGATGTGGCGGCTCACTTCGCTTCGATCTTCTGGCAGAAAGCGGTGGTCGTGGGCGCATTCGCGGTGCTGGCGGTGCTGTTTGGGGTGGTGCTGGCGCGCACCGTATTCGGCCGGTATGTGCGGGCGATCGGCGATAACGAGAAGGCAGCCCGCTACACAGGGCTGCCGATCCGTTCGGTGAAGATCTGGGTGTATGGATTGTCAGGTCTGCTGTCGGGCTTCGCGGGGGTCTTGTACACGGCCGAGAACCATCAAGGCAATCCGAACGCCGGGGTGGCCTACGAGCTGGATGCGATCGCCGCCGCGGTGATCGGCGGTGCGCGGCTGGCCGGCGGAAAAGGCACGATCGCGGGCACCATCGCGGGCACGCTGATGATTGGCGTGGTCACCAACATGCTGCGACTGAACAATGTCGACAGCAATGTAGAGATGATGGTTAAGGCCGTGATCATCGTGCTGGCAGTGGCAGCGCAACGGCAGCGGGGAGCGGAATGAAAAAGGTTGAATTAACATTGCTGGCAGCAGCACTGCTGGCGGCCGGGTGCGGCACACAGCCGGTCGGCCAGAGACAATACTTCGCGGCCTTCAGCCAATGCAATAATGCGGAGCCGTACCGGGCAGCACAGAACGCGCTGCTGGCTAAGCTGTTCGCCGCGGCAGGCGATGTGAAACTGGTGATTGCCGACGCGCAGCAGGACAACGCCCGGCAAGTGGCGCAGGTGGAGACATTCATCCGCCAAAAGCCCGACCTCCTGATTGTGGCGCCCAACGAGCGCGCCGCGCTGACGTCGGTGATGGGGCAGGCGGTCGAGGCGGGCATTCCGACCATTTGCCTGGAGCGGGACATTCTGCAGCCGAACTACACCACTTACATCCATAGCGACAACCGCGCCATCGGCCGGCTCGCCGGCCAGTTCATCGCCGATCAGCTGACGAAGAAGTACGGCTCTGCGAAGGGCAGCGTGGTCCAGATGCGCGGCCTGTTGGGGGTGGAGGGCGAGATCAACCGCGACGCGGGCGCCAAGGAAGTGTTCGCGCGCTACCCCGGCATACGCATTGTGGCCGAGCCGGTGGCGGACTGGATCCAGGCGAAGGCAAAAGACCGGATGACGGAAGTGCTGCGCGCCAACCCGTCGATCGATGTGGTTTACGGGCACAATGATCCGATGGCGGTGGGCGCGTACCTGGCGGCCAAGGAACTGGGCCGCGACCAGGGCATTCTGTTCGTTGGGGTGGATGGTTTGGGCGGCGAGGCGGGCGGCATCAGGAAAGTGATGGATGGCGTGCTGAGCGCGACCTTCGTTTACCCTCTGTGCGTGGACAAGGCCGCCGAAATCGGCCTAAGGATGCTCCACGACCGGCAGTTCCGGCCGGAGAAGGAATACAGCCTGGAATCGACCATGGTCACCACGGCCAACGCCGCAGAACTCCTCAAGAAACTCTAGGCTTTCGTGGGGCAGACGCCCTCGTCTGCGCCGGACCCCCTGGTCCGGCTTGCCTGCGTGCCAATCCGAATGCCCGAAAAGAGGCCGACGGGGCGTCGGCCGGCCCCAGAGGGCGCCCTCCAAGGGATCTGCCCCACTATTCCCGCAAAAAAGCTGTGCACGATTGTTTTGATATGATGATCGCCATGTTTGAACATCCGCTTCGCAACGTATTGATGTCAGGCTTCGCCGCGGCTCTCTTGTTGTTTGCCGCGGTCATGCCGCGCGCATTCGCGCAGGGTCGCCCGCAGGCTCAGCCTGCGGCGCAAACGCCGGCGCCGGCGCCGGCCCAAACACCTGCGCCACCGGCGGCCGTGCCCGGAGGCCGTGGCCGCGGCGGCATCCCTGGCCCCGGCCCGGCGATTGGCGGCGAGATCGACGAGACGCCAGTGGTCACGCATCACACGATCAACGTGGGCGGCAAGGTGATCAACTACACGGCAACGGTAGCGGAAATGCCGCTCAAGAATACGTCGGGTGAGACCGAGGCGCACATCTTCTACATGGCCTACACGCTGGACGGCGTGAAAGAGGCGGCGCACCGGCCGCTGACGTTCTGCTTCAACGGCGGTCCCGGATCGGCGTCGATGTGGGTACACATGGGCGGGATGGGCCCTCGCAGCCCGAAGCTGATGCCCACCGGCGCCATGCCTCCGCCGCCCTACGAGCTGAAGGACAACCAGGACACCTGGCTGGATCAAACCGACCTGGTGTTCATCGATCCGGTGGGGACCGGCTACAGCCGCGCAAAGACGATCGAAGTAGCGCGGCATATGAATGGCGTGACGGGCGACATACAATCGGTGGGCGAATTCATTCGCATGTACATCACGCGCACCAGCCGGCAGCTTTCGCCGCTGTTCATCGCCGGCGAGAGCTACGGCACGTTCCGCGCCGCCGGCCTGGCAGGCTACCTGGTGGATCACGGAATCGCTTTCAACGGCATCGTGCTCATCGGCACCACTCTCAACCTGGGCACCATCTGGGACAACAGCAACGACCTGACCTACGTGCTGGCGCTGCCTACGTGCGCGGCCGACGCCTGGTATCACAAGAAGGCGGCGGCAGATTTGCAGCGCAAGGATTTAAAGACGTTTCTTAAAGAAGCCGAAGGCTTCGCGCAAGGCGAGTACGCCTCGGCGCTGAGCAAAGGCGACGATCTGCCGGCTGCCGAACGCAAGACGGTGGTCGACAAGCTGGCGCGCTACACGGGGCTGGAGACACGCTACATCGACGAGAGCAACCTGCGCTGGGATGTGGCGCACTTCACCAGGGAGCTGCTGCGCGACCGGCAGGAAACGATCGGGCGCTACGACGGCCGCCTCACCGGGCCCTCCAGCCTGAACACCGGCGAGACCAGCGAATTCGACCCGTCCAGCACGCTCATCACGCCGCCCTTCACGGCCGCGTTTACCAACTACATACGCGAAGAGCTGGGGTACAAGACCGACCTTTACTATTACCCGAGCGGCGGCGTTCAACCCTGGGACTACGGCGTGCAGAATGGCTTCGGAGATACGACCAGCATGCTGCGCAACGCCATGGTGCGGAACCCGTACATGAAGGTGATGATCGCGGCGGGGTACTTCGATCTGGCCACGCCGTATTTCGCGGTCGAGTACACGTTCAATCACATGGGCTTGCATCCGGAGATGCGCAAACACATTACCTGGGATTTCTACCAGGCCGGCCACATGCTCTACATCGACAGCGACCAACACGCCAAGCTGAAGCACGACTTCACGGAGTTCATTTCGGGCGCGATGCCCAAGGCGGACGCACCATAGGTGCGGCGAACGGTTGACAGACCACGGAAACCGATGGTCTGTCCTACCAAAGCGTGCCGAGAACGCTATTCGTCCGTGACGCAGCCGAACGCTGCGCTTTTCACCAGGCGAATGTACTTCGCCAGCGTGCCGCGATCGGCCTTGTAGGGGGGCATGGTCCAACTCTTGCGGCGGGCGGATAACTCTTCGTCAGAGAGAGCGACGCTCAGCGTGTTGTTGGAGGCGTCAATCGTAATGCGGTCATCATTTCTGACCAGCGCGATGGGGCCGCCTTCCTGCGCTTCCGGCGTAACGTGGCCGACGATGAAGCCGTGAGATCCACCTGAAAACCGGCCATCGGTGATCAGGGCAACATCCTTTCCCAGTCCTGCGCCCATGATGGCCGAAGTCGGGGTCAGCATCTCGGGCATTCCCGGGCCGCCCTTCGGACCCTCGTAGCGAATCACGATGACGTCGCCCCTGTGAATCTCGCTGCGCTCCAGGGCAGCCAGCATCAACTCCTCGGAGTCGAAAACCCGCGCCGGACCTGAGAATTTGAGGCCCTCCTTGCCGGTGATCTTGGCAACGGCGCCTTCCGGCGCCAGGTTGCCGCGCAGGATCTGGATGTGACCGGCCGCTTTGAACGGCTGCGAAAACGGGTGCACGATCTGCTGTCCGGCGGTCAGTGCCGGCAAGCCTTTCAGGTTCTCGGCCACCGTCTTGCCGGTCACCGTGAGGCAGTCTCCATGCAAGGCTCCCTCGGCCAGGAGCATCTTCATCACCGCGGGAATTCCGCCAACACCGTGAAGATCCTCCATGACATACTTGCCGCTCGGCTTGAAGTCCGACAGCAAGGGCACGCGGTCGCTGACCTTCTGGAAATCGTCGATCGACAGGGGCACGTTCACTGAGCGAGCGATGGCGAGCAGATGGAGCACCGCGTTGGTCGAGCCGCCCAGAACGGAGACGAGCACCATGGCGTTTTCGAAAGCCTCGCGCGTCATGATGTCGCGCGGCTT
>CAZZHN010000121.1:0-14094 GCA_964654065.1 uncultured Solibacteraceae bacterium | reverse complement strand
ACTCGCCGAGTTGCTTGATGGGCTCGTCGAGCTGGATCTTGCGGCGATCGATGGTAAAGTTCTTGGCGGCCAGGGCATCGGCCACGTCTTTGGAGGTGACCGATCCGAATAGCTGGTCCTGCTCGCCGGCTTTCTGCAGGATGGTAACGGTGACACCGGTGAGCAGTTTGGACAGGTCTTCGGCTTCGCCCTTCAGGTGGGCTTCCTTGCGCACGTGCGCCTGGCGCTCCTGCTCGACGATTTTGCGGTTGGCGTCCGTGGCGGCCACGGCGAGGCGTTTGGGCAGCAGGAAATTACGGGCATACCCGGGCGCCACGCGCACCATATCGCCGCGGCTGCCCAGCTTTTCTACGTCTTCTCTCAATATGACTTCCATGCGAGTATCCTCCTGCCCCTAGTTCTGCGCCGCGAAGGGCAGCAGGGCGATGTTGCGCGCCTTTTTGATGGCGTCGGTGAGCCGCCGCTGGTGCGGCGCGCAAACGCCCGAAATGCGGCGTGGGACGATCTTGCCGCGTTCCGCCACGAAGGCATGCAGCGTCTTGACGTCCTTGTAGTTGATGTCGTCCATCTTCTCGACGCAGAAACGGCAAATCTTCTTGCGCCGGAAGTACTGTTTCTTCCCCGAAACGACGGCCTTGTCGCCGCCGGTGGGCCGCTGTCCGGCGCTGCCGGGTCTTCCTTTGAATTCCGCCATGGCTTAATCCTCCTTCGGCTGGCCGGGCATCGCCGGCGCCGCGCCCGCGTGAGCCGCGGCCGGGGGTGCTCCGGGAGCCGAGACCGGTGGCGGCGCGTTGGAGGCCCGCTTGGCGGCCCGTTTGTCGCGCTGCTTTTTCCGCTTGTCCAGCCGTTTGCGCGTCTGATCGATGCGCACCGTCAGGAACTTGATCACCAGGTCCGAGACGCGCAGGCGGCGCTCGAGTTCCTTCACGGTGTCCGCCTCGGCGGTGAACTCCAGGAGCACGTACGCGCCTTCGCGGTACTTGTCCACCCGGTAGGCCAGGCGGCGCTTGCCCCATTTTTCGATTTTGTCCACCGTGGCGCCCGCGGCCGTCAACTGAGTTCGCAACTGCTCGACGAACTGGTCGACTTCCTCTTCCGGCGCATCCGGTTTAACGATGAAAAGCTCTTCGTAAATCCTCATGCATCCTCTGTATTTAAGCCTGGGGCGCGACGATTGAATTTCGTCATGGCCTTAACGACGCCCTCGGCGATTATGGAACGAACCGCATCAGCCGCGTAGCCGACGAAGTCGTCCAATTCCTTTTCCTGCGAGCGCCGTACTGGCGCCAGCACAAATTCCGCTCCGCTCCGAATCGGGCGGCCCGGATGAATTCCCAATCGCACCCGCGCCAGGTCGCTGGTTCCCAGGCTCGCGATCACCGATTTCATGCCGTTGTGGCCGGCCGGCGTGCCTTTCGGCTTGATACGCAGCGACAACCACGGCAGATCCAGTTCGTCGTAAACCACTACCAGGCGATCCGTCGCAACGGAGTACTTCTCCATCAGCGGCGCGAGCGAAGCGCCGCTGAGATTCATAAACGTTTGCGGTTTGGCCAACATCACCTCTTGCCCGTCGATTTCGCCCAACCCGACGAGCGCCTTGGAATCCTTGCGGGTGACGCGGATGCCGTGCCGTTCGGCCAGCCGGTCGATGGTGAGAAACCCGAGATTATGCGGCGTCCGCACATACTCCTCGCCCGGATTCCCCAGACCGGCCACCAGAAACATGGAAGCCTACTTCTTCTTGCCCTTTTCCTTTTCCTTCTCCTCGGGCGCGGCTTCGTCTTCTTTCTTGCCCTTCTTGATCACTTCGGGCTCGGCTGCCTCTGCGCCGGCTTCCGCTACAGGCGCGGCTTCCGCCGCCGGTGCGACTTCTTCGGCGCGCAGCGCCACCGCGTGCGCAATCACCGTCTCTGCCGCGCTGACCAGTTTCATCGAGGCCGCCAGCGCCACATCGCTGGCGCGCTTGCTTTGCCCGATCATCAGCTCGCTCACATCCACCGAAAAGCTCTCGGGGATCTCGTCCGGCAGACACTCGATTTCAATCGCGCGCGTGATCACTTCGAGCAACCCGCCCTGTAATTTCACGCCGGCCGGCTCGCCCACCGTGTACACGGGAACCGTGATGCGGATCCGTTTGGTCAGATCGATGCGCTTCAGATCGGCGTGCAGCAGGTTGCCTTTCAGCGGGTCTACCTGTTGATCCACCACCATCACCGGCGTGGTTTCGCCGCCTTCGATCGCCAGATTGAAAATCGTGTTGTAACCGGTCGAACTGCGGACGATCTTGAGGATCTCGCGCGGGTTGACCGATACGCTGACCGCGTCCTTATATGCACCATAGACGACGGCCGGGATCTGCCCGGCGGTGCGTGTACGGCGCGCTTCGTTCTTGCCGCGCGAGGTGCGCACCTCGGCGGCCACGGTAATCTCTTTTCTCACGCAAACTCTCCTTGATTCCGCAAGTCCGGTTCACCCCCGTTCGGGGCTGACGTGGGTTGCGGCCGGTAGGACAGACCATCGCTTTTTGTGGTCTGTCAGCCGTATTTTCAAATAAACAGCACGCTCACCGAAGTCTCTTCGTGAATCGATCGGATGGCTTCCGCCAGCAGATGCCCGACCGACAACGATTTGATCCGGCTCGACCGCATCGCCTCATCGGCGAGCGGAATCGAATTCGTAAAAACCACTTCCTTCAGCGCGGATGCCTCGATCCGCTCCACCGCCGGACCGGACAGCACCGCGTGGGTAGCGCAGGCCGAAACGCTGGCCGCGCCCTTTTCCAACAGCGCCTCTGCGCCCTTCACCAGTGTGCCGGCGGTGTCGATCAGATCGTCCACCAGCAGGCAGTGGCGCCCTTCCACCTCGCCGACCACGTTCATCACTTCGGCGACGTTGGCTTCTTCGCGCCGTTTATCGATAATCGCCAGAGGCGACGAATTCAACCTCTTCGCGAAGGCTCGCGCGCGCTCCACGCCACCTGCGTCGGGCGAAACCACCGTCACATCCGGCAGGTTCTGCGCCCGGAAATACTCGATCAATACCGGCGAGGCGTACAGGTGATCCACCGGAATGTCGAAAAAACCTTGAATCTGCGCGGCGTGCAGATCGAGCGTCAGTACGCGGTCGGCGCCGGCGGATTCGAGCAGCCCCGCCACCAGCTTGGCCGAAATCGGCACCCGCGGTTTGTCTTTGCGATCCTGCCGAGCGTACCCATAATAGGGTAACACTGCCGTGATCCGCTCCGCAGAAGCCAGCTTCAGCGCCTGCATCATCAGCAGCAGTTCCATCAGGTTGCGCTCCACCGGCTTGCACGTCGGCTGGATGACGAAAACGTCGGCGCCGCGCACGTTTTCCTGGATCTGCAGGTGGATCTCGCCGTCGGCGAACTGCTTCACTGTGCATGCGCCCAGCGTCGTGTTCAGGCCTTCGGCGATTTCCTGCGACAGCGCCGGATTGGCGTTGCCGGTGAATAGTTGTAAGCGGTCGTGGCTCATTGCTCTCTTCGGTCTCGGGGAGGCCATACTTTCGCGGTAGTGTGCTCTTCGAGTGCCCGCCACCACAGGGCGCGATAACGTGCGCGGTTCACCAGCGAAAAGCGAAACGCCTTCTCTTTTCGGAATGACCGAAAAACTTCGGACGCCCGGGCGGAGCTGCGGAAGATTCCGAATACGGCCGATCCGCTGCCGGTCATCAGCGCCATCGACGCGCCGGCGCGCAATAGCTTCTTCTTGATCGCGCCGATGATGCCATACCGCTCCGCGGCCACCATTTCAAAATCGTTGCAGGCGGCTCTGGAGACACCCCCGTCCCACACCCGAGACTGGAAAGTAACCATTTTATTTTGTTGAGATTCGCTTGTCAAACTCGAATTCAGCAGACGGTACGCTTCGGCCGTCGAAATGTGAATTCCGGGCGACACCAGAACGCCGCTGCGGGGCGCGCCATCGGGCAGCGGAAACAGCTCCGTGCCGCGCCCGATGCCCACTGCGGCGCCCCCCAGCAAAAAAAAAGGCACGTCGCTGCCCAGTTGCCCGCCCAACTGGCACAACCGGTCCATTGCCAGGCTGCGTCCGGCCAGCACCGGCAGCGCCAGCAGCACGGCCGCCGCGTCCGATGACCCTCCGCCGAGGCCGGCGCCGATCGGAATCCGCTTCCTGAGCCGCATCTCCACTCGGCCTGTGAGGCGCATCGCGTCCATCGCGGCGCGGGCCGCGCGCACCACCAGGTTATCGGTAAGATGGAGCTCGTCCGCCAGTTCGATTGCGGTCCGGCGCGCCGGAGTGAATGCAATGTCGATCGAATCGGCCAGTGAAATCGTCTGAAAGATGGTGCGCAGCTCGTGGTAGCCGTCGGGCCGCTGCGCGAGCACGCGCAGCTCCAGGTTAATCTTGGCGAGCGCACGCAGACGCGCCCGGCGGGTGAGGCTCATTGGTCGTACTGGAGCAGCGAGAAGACCTCGCGGCCGGCCAGCCTGGCGCGTCCGTGGAGGAACGTCAGCTCGACCACGAATCCCAGCCCCGCCACTTGTCCGCCCGCCGATTCCACCATGCGGGCCGCTGCCGCCGCGGTGCCGCCGGTGGCCAACAAGTCATCCACAATCAGCACGCGGGCGCCATTGGCAACCGCGTCCTTGTGCATCTCCAGGGTGTCGGTGCCGTACTCCAGGTCGTAGGTCACGCTCACCGTCGCGGCGGGCAGCTTCTTCGGCTTGCGCACCGGCACGAAACCCGCGCCCAGCGCATAAGCCAGCGCCGGAGCGAAAATGAAGCCGCGCGCTTCAATGCCCAATACCACGTCCACCTTGGCATCGCGGTAATGGTCCTTCAATCCGTCGATCACCGCGCGCATGCCTGCCGGATCCTTCAGCAGCGTGGTGATGTCATAGAAGAGGATGCCGGGTTTGGGGAAGTCCGGCACTTCGCGGATCAGCTTTTTCAGATCTGCCATCAGGCCTCAATGCGGAACGAACCCAATTCTTGCACGGCGCATTCCTGTTCTTCAACCCCGCGCACATCGGCCCAGCGCGGCCCGCGATACAACCTGCCCCCCAGCTCGGCAAGCTTCGCTTCCGGCCCGGCTGCGTAGACTTCCACCCGCCCGTCATCCAGGTTGCGCGCGTATCCGGTGAGGCCCAGCCCCGCGGCTGCCTTCTGCGCGAAGTACCGGTAACCGACTCCCTGCACCCTGCCGCGCACCAGCCACCGGCGGGCGGTGATCCGCGCAGCCATCTCACTCCCAGCTTAGGATGACCTTGCCCGAGTTGCCGGAGACCATCGCCTCGAAGCCCCGCTCAAACTCGGTGTAGTGGTAGCGGTGTGTGATGACGGGCGTGATGTTCAGCCCGGACTCGAGCATCACCGTCATCTTGTACCAGGTTTCGTACATCTCGCGGCCATAGACGCCTTTCACGGTGAGCATGCGAAAGATCACGGTGCGCCAGTCGATCGCCACCTCGGCGGTGGGGATGCCGAGCATGGCGATTTTGGCGCCGTGGCTCATGTTTTCCAGCATGTCGCGGAACGCGGCCGCCGTCCCCGACATCTCCAGTCCCACATCGAAGCCCTCCGTCATGCCAAGCTGTTTCTGCACCGCGCTCAACCTGGTCTGGCTGGCATCCACCGCCAGCGTCACGCCCAGCCTGCGCGCCAGCTCCAGCCGGTACGGATTGATATCGGTGATCACTACGTAGCGCGCGCCGGCGTGCCGCGCCACGGCGGCGGCCATAATGCCGATGGGACCGGCGCCGGTAACGAGCACGTCCTCGCCCAGCACCGGAAATGAAAGGGCGGTGTGAACCGCGTTGCCGAACGGATCGAAGATGGCGGCTACGTCCAGCGGAACGTGCTCATGATGGCGCCAGATATTGGCCATCGGCAGCGCGACGTATTCGGCGAAGGCGCCTGCGCGGTTCACGCCTACGCCTTGCGTGTTGGCGCAAAGATGCCGCCGGCCCGCCAGGCAGTTGCGGCAGCGCCCGCAAACCACGTGGCCTTCTCCGCTCACGATGTCGCCGGGAAAGAAATCGGCGACGTTCGATCCCACCTCGACGATGCGCCCCACGAATTCGTGCCCGATCGCCATCGGCACCCGAATCGTGGCCTGTGCCCACGCGTCCCATTTGTAGATGTGGACGTCAGTGCCGCAAATGCCGGTCCGCAAGACCTGGATCAGTACGTCATTGATGCCGATTCTGGGAGTCTCGACTTCTTCCAGCCAAAGCCCCGGCTCGGGCCTGCTCTTCACCAGCGCTTCCACAACCACTACGATAGCCCACTTAGCGTGGCGCGCAGAATCTGGCTGGTGCGCCTTTCGTTGGTAAAAAGAATCCAGCCGACGTGGCGCGCGCACTCGTGCGTGCCGCGTCGAGACTCTTCTCGACGCCTGGTCATCATCCGGCGCAGGGTGGCCTCATGATCGCCGACAAGGCACGCGCGAGTGCGTGCGCCGCTTCCCGTCATTGAAAAAACACTAACTCAGCGGCTTGATTTGCGTTGCAACAGGAAACGCAAGCTTCTTAGGACTGTAACGGAAACGAATCAGCCGGCATGGTACTTGAAGAACGGGGAGTCCATGCGACAAATCGCAATCGCTGTTCTGGTGTTGGGCTGTGCGGCGGCTTCCGCCCGCCAGCTCGAGGAGGCGCCGGAGTCCCATGTCGTCGTTGTCGGCGTGGATGGGCTCAGCGTTGACGGCGTGGTCACCGCCGCAGGTCCCGCTTTGCGCAGCTTAATGGCGCGCGGGGCCTGGACGCTGGAGGCGCGCGGCGTCATGCCGACGCTGAGCAGCCCGAACTGGATGTCGATGATCACCGCGTCCGGACCGGAGCAGCACGGCATTACTTCCAACGGATATCTGAAGCGGATGCAGGAAATCGCGCCCGCTTGCCGCGACCAGTCCGGCGGTTTCCCAAGCATTTTCGGCGCTTTGCGTATGCAGCGCCCGGCGAGCCGCATCGCCATTTTTCATGATTGGCCGGGTTTCGCCAAACTGGTGGAGCCCGCGGCGCTGGATGTGATCGAGCACCAGCGCGGGCCCGAGCGGACGACGAATGCCGCCATCGAGTATTGGAAGCGAAACCGTCCCGAGCTGCTCTTCGTCCACCTGGACAACGTGGACCACGCGGGGCACCGCTCCGGCTGGTCGAGCCCCGCATACTACCGTGCGGTGGAAGAAGCGGACCGGCAGATCGGCGCTGTTCTCGACATGCTGCGCGGCGCGGCCGCGCTCGATTCCACCTTCGTGCTGGTGACGTCCGACCACGGCGGCAAGGGGCATAACCACGGCAAGAACTCGCTCGCCGAGATTCAGATTCCCTGGATCCTGGCCGGCCCCGGCGTAGCGTCCGGAAAAATCGCGGCTTCGCTTTTCACTTACGATACCGGCGCAACACTGGCCTGGATCTTCGAGCTGCAGCCCCCGGCGTGCTGGATTGGGAGGCCGGTGCTGGCGGCATTCCAGCCGGCCGCCGTTGCCGCGCGGGCATCCCTACAGATGGCCGGCAACGTCGGCTGCCCGGCCGCGGGCGCGCATCCGGCCCCCGCCGACCCCAAAGAAACAACGCCCGTGGAAGCTCTGCGCGCGGAAGGCGGAGGGTCGCAGCGATGAGACGCACCATCGAATTCATATACATCGACGCGGGCGGCGGCCACCGGGCCGCAGCCACCGCGCTGGCCGAGGTCATCGGGCAGCAGCGTCGGCCCTGGGACATACGCACCCACTCGGTGCAGGATCTTTTTCATTCGATTGACCTGATCCGCAAATCGACCGGCATCGATTTCCAGGACGTTTACAACATCATGCTGCGGCGCGGGTGGACGCTCGGCACGGCGCAACTAGTGCCGGTGATGCACGCCGCCATCCGGCTCTTTCACAGCGCCGAGGTGCGCGTATTGGAGCGCCATTGGGCAGCCTCGCGCCCCGACATGGTGGTCTCGCTGATCCCGCACTACAACCGCGCGTTCAAGCAGGCTCTCGACCGGGCGTGGCCGGGACCGCCGCTGGTGACCGTCCTCACCGACATCGCCGATTATCCGCCCCACTTCTGGATCGAGCGCCAGGAACAGTATGTGATTTGCGGCTCGCGGCGCGCCGCGGACCAGGCCCGCGCCTTGGGGCTGGCGCCTTCGCACATCTTCCAGGTCTCCGGAATGATCCTCAATCCGCGTTTTCATCAGCCGCCCGCCGTCGATCGCGCGCGCGAGCTGGCCCGCCTCGGCCTGGATCCCGGCCGGCCGACGGGCATCGTGATGTTCGGCGGCGAGGGGTCGATGGAAATGGTGAGGATCGCCAAGGTTTTGAACCGGTCCGATCTGCCGACACAATTGATCCTGCTCTGCGGCAAACACCAGGCCGCGGCGCGCGCACTTCGGGCGCTCGCCCCGCGCATGCCGATGCGCGTCGAAGGATTTACCAGAGAAGTGCCCTATTTCATGTCGCTGGGCGACTACTTCATCGGCAAACCCGGCCCAGGCAGCATCAGCGAGGCGCTGGCCATGCGGCTGCCCGTGGTGGTGGAATCGAACGCGTGGACGCTGGCCCACGAACGCTACAACGCCGAATGGATTCTGGAGCAGGGCGCCGGCGTCGTGGTGAGCAGTTTTTCCAAAGTGGCCGACGCCGTGCGCGAGCTGTTGCGGCCGGATCGTCTCGCCGCTTACCGCGCCAGCGCTGCCGCGGTGCGCAACTCGGCCGTTTTCGAAGTTCCCGAGATTCTGGCCGGGATTTTCGCCCGCCGCGACCGCGGTGCCGGCAATCCGCTGTTATGGCAAAGCCCCGCGGACCCGCAGCGAGGCTCTGCGTCGGTGCAGTAGGACAGGCGATCGGCTTGTGTTCTGTAGCGCCGGCGGTCTTGCCCGGTGTCTTAATGTTTCGAGTCTGTCAGGTCGCGGTGCTCGCACACAGCGCTACAGCATCACCTGCGCCGCGAAGACCGACAGACCACGAACGGCGATGGTCTGTCCTACCTAGGGCACCCAGGTTCTGAGAAATCGGGTCAGCTCGGTCGCCCTCAGCTCTGGCTGTGCGCCTGCTTCCGGCAGCAGCCAGACGTCGCCGCGATGGTACGCTTCGCCGCCAATGGTTCCGTGTCCTTCAACGCCAATCCATAATTGACATTGGTGCGCCTCCGGCGTCAGCGCCTCACCGGCGCCGAGGTGCACGAGCTCCGTGACGAAGTGACGCTCGCGCACCAGCTCTTCGCGATGTTGATCCACACGCACGGGGCGCGCCGCTCCGGGATGCACCGTGAGATCGGATATGGGTACGGCCTGCTCCACGTGGATGGGCCGCGGGCGGCCGTAGTCCCACAGGCGATACGTCACGTCGGAGTCTTGTTGGATCTCGCAAAGCACGATTCCGGCCCCGATAGCGTGAACTGTGTGGGCGGGAGTGAAGTACGTCTCGCCCGGTTTCACATCGATCCAGTTCAGCAGCCGTTCGACTTCGCCGCTGTGCGTGGCTTCGAGCAGGCGATCGCGCGTGATCGGCTCCCGGAAACCGATGGCGATGGTGGCGCCGGGCTCCGCCTCCAGGATGTACCACATCTCGGTCTTGCCGCGCGGGCCATCCTCGCCGTCATCGGGGTGCACCTGCACCGATAACCGCGCCGAGGTGAAGATGAGTTTGACCAGCAGCGGCAGCTCCCGGTCGGTCACGAACCAGGCTTCGCCGATGGGCGCCGCCGAATTCGCGAACCACGGCTCCAGCCGCGTCTTCCCCCATACCTTTTCGCGAAGGGATGGCGTGAGGCGAACGGGACGGGGCATCAGGCGGTTTTTCCGGTGGCGCGGCGGGCGAAGGCGCCTTGGATACGGCCGAAGCCGGACGTTGCCCGGCTGCACCGATTGGCAATCGGTGCGCAGGTTATCAACCTGCCCCACAACGCACTGCGCCCGGGAACCCCGTGAAAGTCATCGCAGCGCGGCGAGAATCCGGGGCGCGGCAACACGGACGAACGAAGACAGGCTGCCCGGATTTTATCCGTGTTCCTCTGTGTTGATCCGCGGCTCATTTTTGGATGCGTCCCGCTCTACGCCTTGAGGAACTGGCCGATCGCCCTCGTGGCCTGGCGAATGCGCTGCTCGTTTTCGACCAGCGCGAAACGGACGTGGCCTTCGCCCAGCGGGCCAAAGCCAATGCCCGGAGAAACCGCCACCAGCGCTTTTTCCAGCAGCAGCTTGCAGAACTCGAGCGACCCCTGCTCGCGGTAGCGCTCCGGCAGCGGCGCCCACAGGAACATGGAGCCGCGCGGCTTCTCCACGGGCCATCCGGCGCGTTTCAGACCGGACACCAGCACATCGCGCCGCTTCTGATATACCGCACAAATCTTCCTGGAATCCGCCTCGCACTCGCGCAGCGCGATGATGGAAGCGATCTGGATGGGCTGGAACACGCCGTAATCCAGGTAGCTCTTGATGCGCGCCAGCGCGGCGATCATCTTCGGATTGCCCAGGCAGTAGCCCACGCGCCAGCCCGCCATGTTGTAGCTCTTCGACATGGAGAAGATTTCGACCGCAATTTCTTTTGCGCCGTCCACCTGCAGGATGCTGGGCGGACGGTAACCGTCGAAGCCAAGGTCGGCGTACGCGAAATCATGGATGATCATGGTGCCGTGCGCCGCCGCCATGCGCACGATTTCGCGCATGAAATCCAGGTCTACGCACACCGTGGTCGGATTGTGCGGGAAGGAAATCAGCAGCATTTTCGGCTTGCGCGCGGCGGTGCGGTAGAAGCCTTCTAGCGCGTTGAGGAAGGTCGGTGCATCCGGCATCGGCAGCATTTCGGCGCACCCTTCGGCCATGATCACACCGTATTGATGAATCGGGTAGGCAGGGTTCGGCGAAACCACTACGTCGCCCGGGCCTACGGTGGCGAACAGCAGGTGTGCCAGCGCATCCTTGGCGCCGATGGTGACGATGGCCTCGCTGTCGGGGTCCAGCTCCACGCCGTAGTTAGTCAGGTAGCGCTTGGTGATTTCTTCGCGTAACTTCAGGATGCCGCGCGATTGCGAATAGCGATGGTTGCGCGCGTTGCGCACGGCCTCCACCAGCTTGCTCACCACCACGCGCGGCGTGGCGCCATCCGGGTTGCCCATGCCCATGTCGATGACGTCCAACTGGGCCGCGCGCGCCTTGGCGCGCATCTCATTGATCACCGCGAATACGTAGGGCGGCAGCTTCTGAATGCGATAGAAATCCTGAGAAGTTTCTGGAGCTGTGATAGTTTCTGGCACTGCAACTATTTTACGATGACCGGACCGGTGGCTTGCGGCGGCGACGCGGGGTCAATCCTGATCCTCTGGTAACTGACGAACGCGATCCGGCGGCTGTCCGGCGACCAGGGAGGAGATGGCATCGATCCCCGATCACCGATCAGCTTGGCCAACACGCGGATCTGCCCATCGGTAAGCGACATGACACGCAGCAGAAACTGCGTAAACCCCTGTGGGAACGAACCCGAACCTCGCTGTTGCGGAGTCAGAAACGCCAGAAGGCGCCCGTCCGGCGAGACATGTGGGCACGAACTACCGGCGCCATCCTTGGTCACTTGTTCCGGCTGAGAGCCATCCAATCTCGTGCGCCAGATCTCCGTTGCGCCGGAACGGCTGGAACTGAAGTAGATGTACTTTCCGTCGGGCGAACATTCCGGGTCGAGATGCGGTGGTGCCGCGTCCGCCAAACGCGTTTCCTCGCCTCCAGCCACCGGAATTGTATAGATGCCATATTCGCTGTGACGCCGGCCGGTGAAGACGATGGATTTTCCGTCTGCCGCCCAGCCTGCCCAGGTAGACGGCGACTTCTCCGTGAGACGTCGCGCCGTGCCGCCGCCGATGGGCACCAAGTAAATATCACCCAGGAGGTTGTGGAACACACTACTGACGGCCAGCATCGTGCCGTCCGGCGATACGCCATGCAATTCGTCCGGACACAATCCGGTTCTCGGGTAGACGGTTTTCGGCTCGCCTCCAGCCACCGGCACAATCTCAATTCCGCAGCTACGTCGAAACACCAGCGATACGCTATCCGGCGTCCAGGTCGGTGCTTCAAGATGGCCCGGCGCCACATAAGTTACCCGCCGATCCGTGGAAGCGACAGTCATCGTTTCCAGCGTGGCGTACTCCTGTGTGCGTGTCGAGCTGGCGGGCATGGCCTCCAGCGCCACATTGCTGTACTCGGCCGTCTCCTCAGCTTCCTTATCGTGAGAACTAACTCCCAGGCCCACATAAAAAGGCTCTGCCAGCGGAACCCGCATCGAACCGCCGGCGAAATGGAACTGGCCGTCGTCGCCAGCCAACCACATAGTGAACTCGTCGCCGTATTTCTGGAGGCGCAATCGCCTGGGCGCGGAGACATTCGATTGAATCTCGTGCGTAGCGGCCCCCTTGGCGTCGCGTGCCTGCAGCGATGTCAGCCCGACGCCGTGCAGCGCCACGTCGGCGTAGGCTGAGTCCGCATCCAGGCTCTGGCGCGCCATCAGCATCGCCTTCTTGTGCGGATCTCCGCCCTGGCCGAGGACGGAAATGTCGGCCGTCAGCGTGAAATTGCCTTCCATCTTCTTCCAGATAAACTGAAACGCGTCCGCCGCCGCCCACACGTTCTCGCCGCTGCCGCCGATGGTGTAGGCGTGCCGCGCCGCATCGTACTTGGCGGAACCCGCGTGCAAAACGGTCCCGACGTCCGCGTGATCCGCAAACAGCCCGATGGGTGCGGCCGCCACCTGGGCCCACGCGTGGCCCATCATCAGCAGACAACCGTACATCAGCCAACCGAGACTTCGCCAGTTCATGAGAAGCGCCTCCTGGTTGAGATTCGCACGACTTTTTCAGTAGCGCCGGCGGTCTTTGCCGCCGGTTTCTTGTCGCCACCGCGGGACACAAGGCTACGACGGTTCCCAAAAGCACCAGCGGCAAAGATCGCAGGCGCTGCCAGCAGCATTTTCGGGCAGATTCTGCCCAATGTTTACTGGGAAAAAAGCACTTAGCCCCTGTACTCCAGCAGATTCTGCCCAAATCGATTTTCCGCGGCCCACTACTTTTCCCCGCACGCTTCCGGCTTCGGAATTCGCTGGTCCGCGTTCTGGCTGTAACACCAGCCGACCAGCGAATCCGGATTGACGCCGGCGTTGGCGCGGCGCAGGTCGTCCAGGCTGAGCTGCTGGAAATCAAACTGGATGGAACCGTCTGACATGACCGTCGCCAGCAGATAGCCGTAAACGTCTGTGCGGGCGATGGTGGCGCCGGTGACGCCGGGAGGCAGCCGGTAGCGCACCGCTCCGGCCGTTCCCACGATCCATCCCGGCAGCACTCGATCGCCCCAGTACGGCGTGCGGAAGACGTCGTCCATCACGTAGTGCGAATGGCTGGCCAGCACATAGACGTGTTTGCCGCTCTGCTGCAGGTCCCAGAGCAGGTTGTAGACCTCGCGCCCGCTTTCGACTCCGGCACCAGAATCGCACATGCTGTGACTCAGGCCTTTGCTTCCAGGCAGGGCCTCGTGCATGCCAACCACGATGGTGGTGATGTCAGTGGATTTCCGGTCTGCGGCCAGGCGGGCGCGAATCCATTTCATCTGGTCCGCGTCGAAGCTGTTGCTGGCGTTGTCGAGCGATAGGAATTCGGTGCGGTTCATGAACCAGTGGTAGTAGGTGCGGGGGCCGGCTTCATCGCCATCGGCCTTGCGCTGAGCCGCCAGTCGCGGGCTGTTGAGATAGCTCGCGAACTGGGCCGTGTACCCGGCGCGCGTCTGCGGAAAGATCAACTCGTGATTGCCGATGCCGAGGAAGATCTCGAGCTTGCCGAAGGGGCGGAGCTGGCGCTCGATGAAGTCGGGCCAAGCCCTTTGGAGATAAGTAATGATGCTGAGGTGCGGCGTATCGAGGTGGAGTTCGTGCGGCGGCGACATGTCCTCATCGAAGTCGAACATGGCGCGGAAATCGCCCAGGTGCCAGTAAAATATGGCTCCGCTCGCCAGCACCTGCGACGCGATGGCCGGCATCACGATATCGCCGCAATTACGCGAATCGCCCGAAACTGCAAACTTCCAAACAGCGGTCGGCGTGTTCTGCGCCTGTATGAGAACAGGCAGTGAGAGCAGC
>CAZZHN010000120.1:0-14131 GCA_964654065.1 uncultured Solibacteraceae bacterium | reverse complement strand
ACCATCCAGCAGCGGCGGATGCGCGGGATGATGCTCGGCCGGCAGATATTGCCATCCGCCGATGTCATTGCTCCAGTACGCCATGCCCGACGCCGTGAAATCGAGCCCTGTGGGAACCTGTCGCTTCAGCGTGTCCCAGGTGGGGTAGATATCCGAGGACCAGAACATGGCGCCATTACGTTGTGCGCCAAGGTAGGAATCTCGAGAGAGGATCAGCGCGCGTCGCTTCAAATCCCGGCGGAAGCCGTCATACAGAGCGGCCGTGTGAAACAGCGGATAGATATTGAAATAGCGCGTGCCGGGGCCGACATGGAAATAGGCGCCGTTGGGGGGCAGATCGGGTTCGGTTTCATCCGACCAGAGCGAGTCGAAGCCCTTGCTCAAGATGTTGTCGCGGATGGTTTCCCAATACCAGCGGGCCGCTTCCGGATTGGTGGTATCGATGTCGGAACCGGCGCGGTCGTACGGCAACCCGTTAATGGGTGTGCCGTCGGCAAGGTGTATCAACCAGCCATTCTTGAGCAACAGGTCGTAATAGCGGTCTTCGGGGACAAAGCGCGGCCACACGCTGATCATGGTCTGCAATCCCATTTCGTGGAGCTGCCGGTTCATCGCGGCTGGATCGGGCCACTTCACGGGGTCCAGATCGATTTGGCCCATCTTGGTCCAATAGAACCAGTCGACCACGACTACGTCGAGCGGGAGATGCCGGTCGCGGTAGCCTTTAGCGACCGCCAGCACTTCATCCTGCGAACTGTATCGCTGCTTGCACTGAATAAATCCGTAAGCGGCTTTCGGCAACATCGGCGTGGTCCCCGTAAGCAACCGATACCCGGCGTAGATTTCGTCGGTGGTGTTGCCGGCGATCACGAAGAACGATACCCGGTCGCCCACTTCGGAAGTCCAGCGGGTCTGCTCGTTAAAGCCTGGCTCGATGACTGTCTTGGATGGATTGTCCCAGACAATGCCATAGCCTTTGTTGGTGACCAGAAACGGTACGCCGATGCTGGGGGCAGCCGTGGCGGTGTAATTGTGCCAGCATTCGATTCTGCGGCCCCGATGATCGAGAAATCCCTCGTGGTTCTGACCCAGGCCGTAGTAGTGTTCGTCGTCGGGCGAAACGAAGGTCGCGCCAACCTGGTAAAAGGGCGGGTCCGAAGGACGCTTGTCATGCAACACGCTGGCGTTGCCGTCCTTGTAATTGGGCACGGACATCGCCCAGTCCGTCATTTCCGCCAGTTTCTTGCCGCCCGCTGTGGCGACAGTGATGTGTGCGGGAGGAGCGGATCCATTGAAAAACCTGGCAATATCCAATTCCGTCGCCAAGGGCTTGTGCGGGCGGTTCGCTGCCACCGTGACCACCAGCCGCTGCGTCCGGTATACGTCGCCTTGGGCGTCCTGCTGCCAGGTCCAGCCCTCAGCGGACGGGCTTGCGACAAACCCGTAGCCCGGCGCGGACGTGGTCGGTTCCTTGAAAAGGCTCAGGGTGACCCGGATGATATTGGGGGCATAGGGCTCGAGGACGATCGTACCGCCATCCCGGTCCAGTACGATCTGCGGTCTCTGGGCGCGTGCGTCGCCGCTGACTAGCAGTGCGATCAACGTAGCTGCCGCCAGCCGTACTGTGAGAATCATAAACTGCTGGATTTTCATTTGTCCCTCACTTCAATCGTTTCCTCCAACCGCACGCCGGCAGAAGAGGCGCCCAACATGATTCGGACACTAGTGTAACTGGCGTTTGAGATTGGCGCAGCAGGCCAGTGCGACACACGAAAACACTCTCAGTTTCCTGTTTTGCTCTTGCCTCACTACCGGAACTTCATAGGAACGGAGATATCCCAACCAGCCTTAGTCAACTGGTCGACGGTCGTGACTACGGTCCCGCTCAGCTTCACGTTCTTGAACAGAATCGGACCGACGTTTTTCCCCGTAATCCTCGCAGGCCGGCTGGACGTGTAGAAAGTGCAGTTCTCGAAAACAAAGTTGGTCAGCTCCGAGTCGCCGCCATCGATGTAGATCTGCCCGCCGTCATGCTCCCATGAGCAGTTATTGAAGCGGAAATCGTCCAAAGCCTGCTTACTGCTCGCCCGCGACGGATACCCCCGCCCCGTGAAGTACGCGGGAGTAAATTGAATCCAAATGGCGAATTTATTCGAGGTCGCGACGAAGTGCACGTCCTCGAAGCGCACGTGTTTGGCCGCCGGGATAGCGCCATACCCCAAAACCAGCGCCGAAGTGTACCCGTAATTCACATATCCCTTCACCACCACGTCTTCGAGACCGGCGCCAGCGCCTCCATAGAAGGCAAAGGTGTCGTCCATGGTCATGGAGAACCCGTTTTCGATGAGGATATGTCTGCTGCCGCCGGTGATGTCATAGGCGTCGTCGTGGTACTGCTGCTTACGGTTGATAAGCTTGATGTTCCTGCTGGTGAAACCGTCGGTATTGCTGACCGTCACGGTCCAGTAGGCGGACCGCAGAAGGAACAGATCCTGGAAAGTGACGTTCTTGCAGTTATTGATCACATAGCCCTTGACCCCATTCCCGTGAGGATCATTCACCAGTCCTTCCGCCGTTCTGGCGCGCCCGTCCCCGGTATCGGGTTGCATATCGTGCCACAACCACGGATAGCCTTGCATGTCGACGGTTCCCCGGCCCATCAGGCTGGCATTCTCCACGTTATTGAACACAAACAGCGCCCGCTGTACCCTCCCCGGACCTCCCGTCGTCCCGGGGGGCAAGACATAATCCGCATTTTTGGTGGATCCCTTGATCACCGCGCCTGTCTCGACGTAAAACTTGACATTGCTCTTCATCAACACCAGGCCGGTCAGGTAAACGCCACCCTTCGGGAAAAAGAGCATGCCGCCCCGGGGTCGAGCGGACACGTCGCTGATGGCCTGATTGATTTTCGCAGTCTCGACGGTCTTACCCGTATTGTCAATGTGGTAGTCCATGATGTTGACCACATTGGGGTCGCCAAGCTTGGGAGCATTGGCTTCGGGCGCATCGGCAAACAGCAGCAATCCGGTGCCTGAGAAAAGCGGCTCTTCATTGATGAAGATCACCAGATAACGCGGCCGGTCGAGGTCGAAGCTGACCGTATTGCCCTTGATCTGCGGCTGGATGTTGTATGCGATCGGCCGGATGTAGCAGGTGCGCACATCCCTCTCGCTGACGAGGTTGGTAATCGTGACATGAACCTTGCCGGTCATGCTGAAACTGGCATAGTCCATCCAATTGAACTGGTTGTAAGTTGGATAGCGATACGTAAAGATGGACCGGCCGTCGACGCTCACCTGATAAGCGAGGCTTGGAGACGCCCCGGGATAGGGGGGCGTAGGGATGACCGTAGCGATGGTGGCTGACGGACAGAGCGTCGCCAGCATCGCAATCGCGAGGGCCGATAGTCTTACCATTGTGTTTACCTCCTGAATGCGAGTTACGTCAATATCGACTTCTGGCGTGGTGAAAAGCCTAAACGAGGGCATTCCACTCTGACGCGCCAGCGTAGCAGGCATTCGCGGCGGCAACAAGCCCAGTCTTGCGCGCGGGCAAGACGACGCTTCGCCAGTACCATCTCGATCAGGAGCACCACGGTCGAGGTCTCCAGAAATTCGAGGATGTCGAAAATCGAGGATATGCGGTCCGGTTCTCGAGCTGAGCTTCGTCCTCCACGGTTCGCCCGATCGCCTGGCCGTTGGGAACGCCCGGGCGGCTATGACGGCGATTCCAACAGTCTGATAGTCTCTCTAGGTCGGGAAAGTACCACAACCGAAGTGCAGGTGTTCGCGTATACCTCCGCATGTCTTGTTCCGGCGGAGCCGCCGGACTACTGTCAGGCTTATGATCACTCGCCGCTCGGTTCTGAAAGGCGCCGCGCTTTCCATGGGGGCGCCGATGATCAACCGTGGCCGATTCTCCCTTTTTGCTCAGAGTGAAACCGAATACTCGGCACGCGCCGTGGACCTGGTTCGCCGTTCCACAGTGATCGATATGCTGGGCCTGTTGACCTTGGACTACCGGAAGCTGCAGGCGTGGGAGAGCGATCCGGCCCTGTTCCGGCAAGCCGATTTCGTCCGGTTAAGAGACTCGGGAACTACCGTGTTCCACCCAGCCGTCGGGTACACCGCAGGGGATATCTACACGGAGTCATTGAGGGACATCACTGGGTGGAACGCGTTCCTCGCAGCGCACGCGGACAAGTTCCAGCGCATCGAGAGCGTCGCTCAATTCAAGGACGCCAAAGCGCTCGGAAAGATCGGCATCCTGATTGGCCAGCAGAACTCCGCGCATTTCCGAACCGTCGAGGACGTAGACCGCTTCTATGATCTAGGCCAGCGGGTCTCGCAGCTTACCTATTGCGGTAACCGGATCGGCGGAGGGTCTTCCGACCCGCGGGACTGCGGCCTCAGCGCTTACGGCGTGCAGATCGTGGAGCGCATGAATGAAGTTGGAATGGCCGTGGATATTTCGCATTGCGGCGACCGGACCACGATGGATGCGATCGAAGCATGTCGCAAGCCTGTCTTCGTTACGCACTCCAACTGTCGCGCACTGGTTCCAGGCATTGCCCGCTGCAAAACGGATGAAGCCATCCAGCATATGGCGGCGAGGGGAGGCGTCATGGGGATTACCATGGTCCGCTCCTTTGTCCGGGCCGGAGGACGAGTCACCATCGAGCACGTACTCGATCACTTTGACCATCTGACCAAACTGGTCGGAGTGGAGCACGCCGGCATAGGCAGCGACGTGGATCTGGACGGACGGGACATTCGGGTCCATCCCACGAAGCGATTCGACCTGGATGGAATCGATTATGCAAAGAAGATTTACGATCTTACCGAAGGCCTGGTGAGCCGGAACTATTCCACCCGGAGCATCGAACTGATTCTCGGCGGGAATTTCGAGCGCGCCCTCACGGAGACGTGGACCGTTTAGCGTGGCCCTGCGTACTACCGATGTGGCTACCCAAGACGTCGACGGCGCTAGCCCGCGCTTGATCCCGTGGCTGCGTCGGTGGCTTGGTTTTGCGCGGCGGGAAATGAGACCCCAATTCAAGGTGCCGGCGTGGGGCCGCGCGAGTCACAGTCTGGCGACCTACGCCAGCATTTTCTCGACAACCTGGCCGCTGACGTCGGTGAGGCGAAAATCGCGGCCCATGTGATGGTAGGTGAGACGGGTGTGCTCCATACCCAGGCAGCGCAGAATCGTGGCCTGCAGGTCATGCACGTGGACCCTATCCTCCACGATATTCATGCAGAGTTCGTCGGTCTTGCCGATGACCTGCCCGCCCTTGATACCGCCGCCGGCGAGGAACAGGCTATAGGCCAGCGGGTGGTGATCGCGGCCGGCATTGTTGACGTCGCGCGGGTCGCGAATCTCCACCATGGGGGTGCGGCCGAATTCGCCGCCCCAAACCACCAGGGTGTCGTCCAGCAGGCCGCGCTGCTTTAAGTCTTTGATGAGTGCGGCTGTGGGCCGGTCGGCCAGATCGCAGTTCTTCTTGAGCTTGCGATTCAGATCGGTGTGATCGTCCCAGCTGGCGTGAGTGAGCATGACGAAGCGAACGCCACGCTCCACCATTCTTCGCGCCAGCAGGCAATTGACGGCGAACTGCGAAGGCGCCTGATCGTGAATGCCATACAGGTCCAGTGTCGCCGGCGACTCCTTGGAGAAATCGAGCAGCTCAGGCGCGGCCGCCTGCATGCGAAAGCCGAGTTCGTAGGAGGCGATGCGGGAAGCGATCTCCAAATCGTCGGTTTGCGCCTGGTGCTCCTCATTCAGGTCCTTCAGCGTATCGAGCGCGGCGCGCTGCATACCGTTGGTGATGCCCGGGGGGTTCGAAAGATACAGCACCGGGTCACCCGAGCTGCGGAAGACCACGCCCTGATAAATGGAAGGCAAGAAGCCGCTGGACCAGTTCGCCGTGCCGGCGCTGGTTCCCACGCCCGAGCCGAGCACCACGAAGCCCGGCAGATCTTGCGATTCGCTGCCCAGCCCGTAGAGCACCCATGCGCCCATAGTGGGCCGTCCCACCTGGATGCTGCCGCCGAACAACAGCAGTTGACCCGGGTGATGATTGAAGGCGTCGGTGTACATGGAGCGAACCAGGCACAGGTCATCGGCGCAGGAGCCGATGTGGGGAATGTAATCCGAGAACTCGATACCACTCTGGCCGTATGGCTGAAAGGTGCGCGGGCTCGCCAGAACCGCGGCGTTCGGTTTGGTGAAAGCCAGACGTAGATCCTTCGTCATCTCCGCCGGCAGCGGCCGGCCGCTCCATTTCTGGAGGCCGGGCTTGGGGTCGAAGAGGTCGATCTGGCTGGGCCCTCCCTCCATGAACATGAAGATCACGTTCTTGGCTTTAGCGGGGAAATGCGGGGCGCGCGGCGCCAGCGGATTCTGCTGGGTAGCGCTGCGGCCCTCCTGTCCCATCAGATGCGCCAGAGCGGCGATGCCGATGCCGCCGGCACACTGTTCGAAGAAGCTGCGCCGCGTGTGAATTCTGCAAAACTGTCGGCTGTCCATGGCTACTCCCTCGTTATGAACTCATCCAGGTTCAGCAAAACGCGGCTCACTTCCACCCACGCGGCGGCATCTCCCTGCGGCACACCTTCGATGCGGTTGGGAAAGAGCGCCGCCAGCGCCGAAGGACCCTGGGCCACGTCGCCGCGCGCCTGGGAGAAGTACCGCTCCATGCGTTCGCGCTCGCGCGTCGACGGTTCGCGGCCCAATGTCACCAGGTAGGCATAGTCGAGCCGGTCGCCGAAGGACTCGCCACCTTCGCGCATCACGCGCAAAGCCAGGCCTTGCGCAGCCTCGAAAAAGACGACGTCATTCATCAAATTCAGCGCTTGTAGCGGCGTGTCGGTGCGTTCGCGGCGGGTACAGGAAAGGTCGGCGCCCGGAGCGTCGAAATTCATGAGCTGCGGGTACGGCGAGGTGCGCTGGAAATGAATGTACAGGCCGCGGCGGTAGCGGTCGGCGCCGGTGCTCTCTTCCCACTTGACGGTATTGGAGTAAGAAAGCTCGGCGACGCCCTTGGGTTGCGGCGGCTTCACACTGCGGCCGCCGATGCGAGGATCCAACAAACCCCCCGCCGAAAGGGCCTGGTCGCGGACCAACTCGGCCGGCAATCGGAGACGCGCCTGCCGCGCCAGCAGCGTGTTCTCCGGATCGCGCGCCTCCAATTCCGGCCGCGCGTTGGAAGATTGCCGATAGGTGGCGGAGGTGACCATCAGGCGCACCATCTGCTTCATGCTCCAGCCGCGCTGCAGGAACTCGCTGGCCAGCCAGTCGAGTAATTCGGGGTGGGTAGGCCGGTCGCCCTGGGTTCCGAAATCATCCGAGGTGCGAACGATGCCTCGTCCGAACACTTCCTGCCACATGCGATTGACGGCCACGCGCGCGGTCAGCGGATTCTCAGGCGACACCAGCCAGCGCGCCAGGCGAAGGCGTGGCGGCTCCGGCGATACGGGCAGCGGCGGCAAAACGGCCGGCGTATCCGGCTGCACTTCGGCGCCATGTTCGCGCCAGTCGCCTTTTAGGTGAACGTAGGTTTTACGCGGCGTGTCGCTTTCCATCAGCACGGGTGCATAGCTTACCTGCGGCGCAGCGGCGCGCAGTTCGTTGAGCTTGGTGCGCAGTTCCTCGAGCTTGAGGCTGTCGCAATACTCTTTAGGATAAAGATTGCCGCACGAGCCGAGCAGCGCATTGGTCATCGCGATCTGCTGCACTTCGCTGCGTCTTGCGGGGTCAAGATACAGCACTTTGACCGCATTATCCACCGTGTGGGTGAATTCGCCGTAGGCGAAGTCCCAGTCTTCGTGCTCACCCTTATGCTGGTTTGCGTAGCGGAGCTTGTTTTCCCAGTCCGCCTGCGCTTCCGGAATCTTATATTGCGCCAGCAGTTCCCGGCGCTTGCGCTCGTATTCCGGACGGGCGGCGAGCCATGGTCCGATTTCGCCGGGAAGCGGCGCGGGAACGTCCACCTCGTCCTCGGAATCGAAGAATGCGGCGATCTGATAAAACTCTTTCTGCTGGATGGGGTCGAACTTGTGGTTGTGGCATTGCGCGCAGCCCACCGTGAGCCCCAGCCAGACGGTGCCTAAGGTGGCTGCGCGGTCCACCACCTGTTCCTGGCGGAACTGTTCGGGGTCGGTGCCGCCTTCGCGATTGGTCAGGGTGTTGCGGTTAAAGCCGGTGGCAACCAACATTTCCTGATCGCGCCGGGGGAGCAGATCGCCGGCAAGCTGCTGGATTGTGAACTCGTCGAACGGCAGATCGCGGTTCAACGCCTCGATCACCCATTGGCGATAGCGCCAGGCCCACGGGCGCGTGCGGTCCTTCTCGTAGCCGTCGCTATCGGCGTAACGCGCCAGGTCGAGCCAGAAGCGGCCCCACTTTTCGCCGTAGTGAGGGGAATCGAGCAGCCGGTCCACCACGCGCTCATAGGCGTCCGGCCGACGGTCGCGGAGAAAATCGCGGACCTCGTCGGGAGTGGGCGGCAGACCGGTGAGGTCCAGGCTGACCCGCCGGATGAGCGTCGACTTGGCGGCCTCCGGCGACGGCGCAACGCCTTCCGATTCCAATCTTGCCAGCACGAAATCGTCAACCGGATTGCGCGGCCACGCGCGATTGCGGACCGCCGGCGGTTTGGGACGAACGATCTTCTGAAACGCCCAGTGCGTGGGCCGCGCGGCCATTGCCACGGTCTCCGGCCATTCCGCTCCCTGGTCGATCCAGGCACGAAGCAGCCCGATTTCGGCCGCCGTAAGGCGAGCGCCCATCGGGGGCATCACTTTCTTGCTCGCATCCACGCCCCCCACCAGGCGAATCAGCCGGCTGCCGGCGCTGTCGCGCGGGACGATCACCACGCCCGAATGGCCGCCCTTCAGCGCAGCGGACTTCTGGTCGAGACGCAAGCCGCTCATCTGCTGCTGCGGGCCGTGGCAGACGAAGCAGTGTTTCTCGAAGAGTGGGACGATATCGCGCGCAAAGTCGGCTTTGGTCTTGGCGGCAGGGGGAAGGCCGCTGTCCGCGGCAACCAGGAGGGCAATGCTGGGTAGCAACCACAGGAGCACCGGCAAGGACCCTCGCCACATGCCTTCGATTATACTTTGGCGGCGACTTGCACGAGACCGATGTGCCAGACGGACTGGCATTACCAAGCAGCATTTACACCTACTGATGCCGCTCCATCCTCCGGGGAACTGCTTCTCGCCCTCCCGGCAGAGGCGAGCGCCGCGCTGTCATTACGCGACAGGAAGGCAGGGCGAGCAGCAGCGCCGCAGCTAAAATGGTTTTCCATGGTTCACGTCGCTTAAGATACAGACGCGGTGCACGTGAGTGCTCTTCGCAAGAGAGCTTGCGCCGCGGACGGGACAAGCCGCGACTTACCGAAACTTGATCTCCGAAGCGGCGTCGAACTTGCGATAATCGCGGAACTGGGTTTCGTTGCGCACGACCTGCTTGCCCTGACGCACCTGGAGAACCGAGCGCAAGGGGAGAAGGTGATCCTCACCCGCAATGTGCACCATTCCGTATTCCAGTGAAATAGTTGGCGACTGCAACTCAAAGTCCTTCGGCAGGCCGCCGCCTTGCAATACGATGCGGCGTACGAACCCGCTATCTTCGTCGAGGAACACGCGGCCATGGAAGCCCGAGACCTCCTGGCGCAGGTTGAAGGTCAAAATGAAGCTCGACCGCTCCACGGGCACGTCCACATCGAAGACATCGCACAGAGCGCCGCCAGTCATGGCACGGCCGGCCCACTTATACCGAGCCGCCACTTCGGGGCCGAAGATGGACTTGAGCAGGGAACCGAACTCGCCACTCGAGTGCACCCCCTTGAGCCCGTCGCGCTGCATACTGGACTTCTGGCCGTTCACCTCTAGGGTGCGATAGGTTTCGTTGGTTTTCTCGTAGGTCAGTTCTTCGATGAAGGTGTCGGTTTGGCTAAAATGTTCAACATTCCTCAGTGGAGCCTTGAGGCGGTGCGTCTCCCGGTTGCAGCGGAAGTTGGGAAGGCGCGAGGAGTACGACAAAGCGCTGCCGGCCGCTTCCTCCCACAGTTTCTCCTGCTCGGGAGCGGCGAGGTCGCCAGCGTCTGCGGCCAGGTGTAAGGGATCGACCTCGGGCAGCGTCACTTCGGCGTCTTCGGAGTCTTCAACTTTGGCGGGCGCGGCAGCACCGGCGGAGGCGAGCACGGCGGTCAGCTCATTGCCGAGAACGCTAAAGCTCACGGGACGGGTCAGAGCGACATTGCCCTGACGGATGGTCACGCGCGCCTCATAGTCGCCCGGGCTGAGTTGCACGCCACGTAAAGTCGCCATATACGGGAATTCGTGCTTCTGTTCGCTCACCATGGACATGCCGCCGCCTTCGGCGGACTCATTGCGGATCTTGTCCGTGAACGGCAGAGCGTTGCGGCCGACAACGTGCCCATGGCGCAAAATCTCCAAACTCATCTGCGGCTGCGCGCCATAGATATCCGGGTAGATAACCAGGTAGATCTGCAGCGTGAACGGCTGGTTGGCGCGAAAGACGGGATCGAGCACCGGGGAGATAGCGTTGCCGTCATAGCTGAACACCTGATCGGCTTCGAATTTGTCGGCCGCTCCGTTGAAAGGCCGCACTACCAGTGCATCGCTGACGGTGAAGCCTGGCGTGCCCATGCTGGTGCGCAATGGTTCGCGCACGCCACCGCGTTTAACGGCGCTGAGGTCTTCCACGGTAGCTTCCAGGGTATACTGGCCGGCTGGCAAGACCACCTCCCGCACGTAGTAGAGGTTGCCAGTGCGCCGCGCGCCGAGTTTCTTGAGAAGGCCGTGCAGGGTCACTAGCTTGCTCTGTTGCCAGACGACCTTGCCCGACGCGTTTCGCGCGATCTGGACGAGGCGGGCGCGGGCAGTATATGTGCCGGCAACGTCATCGATATCGAAATGCAAAGCGTTCAGCGGAGATTCGACCAGGAAGAGGCCGCGCATTGGTCCGGTGGTGTTTTCGATATTCGGGCCGCCCTCGGTTGTGGTGATGCCACCTTGGCCTGCGGATACACTCACCTGCACGCCAAAACTCTGAGAACTGCGCGGCGAGATGCGAACGAAGCGCGTGTAAATGGGCAAATCGGTTGGCAAATCGGGCAGCCTCCCGGCTGCGACAGGCTCTGGCGCAACCGGCGTGGCGTATGCTGATTCCGCAGTCTTCGATCCGGCGGAAGCGATGAGAATGGTGGCATCCAGCGCCCCTGGGTTGCGGATCAGCGCGCCCCCCGTGGCTTCCCCGAGCGCCAGAAACGAACGGCTCGCATACTTCGAGGGGACTGCGGTGGGATCGAGCACGACCACGCGGATGGAATTGGCCTTGCAAAAGTCGATGGTTTGCTTGAGCTGGGCTTCGGCATCGGAGGATAGCGGCGGTGTGTCCACGACCGTCACCAGGATACGCAGGCCGGGGCGGCTGGCGAGCGACTGCACGGCTCGATCGAGAGAATTCAGGAATGTGTCCGGATCGGCGTCTCGGGCTTCGCGCGCGGCGTTAAGGAATGCCGGCTCGATCGACTTTGCTGGACTCTTGACGTCGAGCGGTAAAGCATCCACACTTCCACTGCTGCGGAGCTCAGCGGCGGAACCAGGCTCGCTCAGCCAGTGCCGGGAAACGCCCACGGCAATCCGGGCGGCTTGGCGTGCGGCTTCAGCGCCAGCGGGTCCGAATAGGAAGATAGCGGACCGGGCGGACTGGTCGAGAGCGGCCGCTGGGCCTTGGCCGTGGCTCGCGCAGAGCGGCGCGAAGAGCAGCCAGCCGACGGTGGCGGTTCGCATAACCTTGATGGTATCGTGATCAGGCCGGAGCGGCGACGTCCACCTTTTCGGTTGCTCCGCCAAGCGATTGTTCTGCCCCGTCATTGATTGATCGCCCCTGGTCCCCATTCCGGTTAAATAGAGGATTCCGCTCTCCCAGCGGTCATCGTAGAGACTCTTTGTATGAGCGGCGACCGGAACAGGAACGCCGGCGAGCACGCTGGGCTCACCGGACAGATCAGCGGGCTGCGGAATGACCTGGGCTCTGGCAGGATACATATGTGCTGGGCTTGCACTATTCATGCGGGTTTGGACCGGGCGGCATGTGTCAGGGGCGGATACGGAGTTCGTTCGTCTCCCGCGCGAGAATTGTCTCCCCACACCGCCCCAAGTGGTGCCGACACATACCTACCCGAATCACGCCTAGATGGCCCCCCCCGCCCAGCAGCGGACGGTGCCCTTAACGCTCCGTGCGCAGCCAGTCTTGAAGAATCGCCCCTTCGAGCAAAGCCGGATTCGAAACCGGCTCCAGGCCGAAGGTGCGCTTGCGACTCTTGCCCAGCATCACCTCCACGTCCATGGTCGCGTCGCCGCGCGCCAGTCGGAGTTTGAGTGTGTCGCCAGGCTTCCTCGTCGCCAGCCGCTCGTTGAGCCCCTTCACAGTGGCCGCAGTGCCATCGACTTCCACAACCCGGTCTCCTGCCATGACGCCGGCAGACCGAGCTGGTGATCCGGCGCTGAAACTTGTGACGAAGATCTTGTTATCAGCGGTGTGAGTGTTCACTCCGAGCCACGCACCGGGGGCGTCCTGGTCCGTAATCCGCAAGACGAGCCCCGCGTAAGCATAGTACTTTCCGTAATCGACGTCCGCAGTAGTGGAGGCATAGTCGAAGACTTCGCTCAAGCTGCCGCCCGCTGCGCTTTCGCATTCGGCTCGAAACTCAGCGTCGGTGAACCCGCGCCTCTTCTCCACAGCGAATTTCTGATATAGAGAGCGCATCACGCTGTCGAGGGACGCCCGGTTGCCGCTTTGGTGCCGGATCTTCAAATCCAACATCGCTCCCAACATCGCGCCATTGTCGTAGTACGACATGGTGGTGTTGCGGTCACTGGCCCCTGCAAGGGTGGCCCAGGTGTTCAGGCTGGATTCGGTGGCCGACTGGTGGTGATGTCCGGGAGTGTTTTCGAAGCGGCCCATGGCGGTCGACATCTTCTCCAGGTACTGTTCTTGTGTCAACAGCCCGGCACGCACCAGCACGATGTCTTGATAGTAAACCGTCAGGCCTTCGGAGACCCACAGCATGTTGGTGAGGTTTTCCGTGTCGTAATCGAACGGGCCCAGCGCAATCGGCCGGATGCGCTTCACGTTGAAGTTGTGAAAATACTCGTGTGCCACGTAGCTCAACCAGCCTCGGTAGCCCCTCTCATTGGTCAGGCTGGCACCATCGAACGAAATAGAGGCCGAGTTCAAGTGCTCGATGCCCCCGTTGCCCTTGCCCATCAGCAGAAATGTGTAGTGCCGGTATGGCATTGCGCCCATCAGGGTAGTGGAGGCCTCCACGATGCGCTCCAGATCAGCCAGCAGCTTGTGGCGGTCCACGCTTTCCGGAACATTCTCCAGGGCGACCTGGTGCGGCACACCCTGCACCTCGAACTCCAGCGACTCCTGGTTGCCCAGCAGCATGGGGCAGTCGTAAAGAAAGTCAAAATCCGGCGCGGAAAACGTATTCCGACTCTCCGCCACGGCGTCCAGGCCGCTCGCCATCCGGTGCCAGTCTGGCGGCAGTTCAATCGTCACCGTCACGGCGTGGTGGAGCTGCCTGATCGGATACAGATACAAACCCGCAGGTGAGATGTAGCCGCGGTCGGTTCCCAGGTAGTTCTGAGCTCCGAAAATGAGAGTGCCGAGCACATCGTAGTCGAGCGTGACCGAATGCGCGCCGTCGGTGACTACGCGCCACGTGTTTCCGGTTGTTTTCTCCCAGCCCAATTCGCGGCCGGCACCGTCGCGGGCGCTGAAATGAGACACGTACTTGGCGTAGTCCAGAATTCGATAAAAGCCGGGAGTCCACGCCGGCATTTTGAAATCCTCGGTCGTGCCCTCCGGCCGGCTGTACTGCATGCTGACATGGAACGTATGGTTGGAGGGCTGCGGCATCGTGACCGTGAACGCGATGGAGTCTGCAGCCTGAGCAGACCCGCCAAACAGCACCACCAGCGCAACCCATAAGAGCATCGTTCGAAAGTATTTCACAACGTCACAAGCGTAGGTTTGACCTGACCGGGGGTTTCTGTACCAGTCGATTAGAGAGACTGGGAGACAGAAA
>CAZZHN010000119.1:0-14230 GCA_964654065.1 uncultured Solibacteraceae bacterium | reverse complement strand
GCCGCTTCATCCAGATGTACGGCAACGTGGTCCTGGAGATCCCCAAGGACGAGTTCGAAGCCATCTTCGACGGCCAGAAGAAAAAGGCCAAGGCCAAGCTGGACACTGAGCTCACCGCCCAGGACCTCGCCGAGGTCATCACCGGCTATCAAAAGCTGGTGCTGAAGAAGACCGGCAAGCCGTTTCCGCAGGATGCCCTGGAGCAGCTCGCCGGCGCGCGCAATGCCGTTTTCCGCTCCTGGTTCAACGACCGCGCCAAGTACTACCGCCAGATGAATCAGATTCCCGACGATCTGGGAACTGCCGTCAACGTGCAAGCCATGGTGTTCGGCAACCTCGGCGAAACGTCCGCCACTGGCGTTGGCTTCACCCGCAACCCGGCCACCGGCGAGAAAGTCTTCTACGGCGAGTTCCTCGAGAACGCGCAGGGTGAAGACGTCGTCTCCGGTGTTCGCACCCCGCACCCCATCGCCGAGCTCGAGAAATGGAACCCCGCGGTCTACCAGCAGCTTCGCGAAATCACCACCATGCTCGAGAAGCACTACCACGATATCCAGGATTTCGAGTTCACCATCCAGGATGGCAAGCTCTACATGCTGCAAACCCGCAACGGCAAGCGCACCGGGCCGGCCGCCGTCCGCATCGCCGTGGAAATGGTGCAGGAAGGCTTGATCGACAAACGGGAAGCCGTGCTGCGCGTCGACCCGCAGCAGCTCGACCAGCTGCTGCACCCGGTGCTCGATCCGGCGTCCAAGAAATCGCTCACCAAGCTGGCCACCGGCCTGCCGGCATCGCCCGGCGCCTCGGTCGGCACCATTGTGTTCACCGCTGACGAGGCTGTGGAGCAGGCCAAGAAAGCTCCCGTCGTTCTGGTGCGCAAGGAAACCGTGCCCGATGACATCCACGGTATGGAAGTAGCCAAGGGCATCCTGACGGCGCGCGGCGGAATGACCAGCCACGCTGCCGTGGTTTGCCGCGGCATGGGTACACCCTGCGTGGCCGGCGCCGAATCCATCACCGTCAACGAGCACAAGAAGGAAGTTTCCGTCACCGTCGGCGGGAAAGTGGTCACCCTCAAGGAAGGCGACTGGCTGTCTCTGGACGGTTCCACCGGCGAAGTCTTCGCCGGCAAGGCCAACACACTGGATGCCGATCCGTCCTCCGGCATCATGGCCACCTTCATGGGCTGGGCCGACGAGTTCCGCGGCAGCTTCGGCGTGCGCGCCAATGCCGATATCCCGCGCGATGCCAAGGCGGCCCGCAAGTTCGGCGCCGAGGGCATCGGCCTGTGCCGCACCGAGCACATGTTCTTCGCTGAGGATCGCATTGAGCACATGCAGGCCATGATCCTGGCCCCCGACGAAAAGACCCGCCGCAAGGCGTTGGCCAAGCTGCTGCCGTTCCAGCGCAGGGATTTTGCCGGACTGTTCGAAGCTATGAACGGTTTCCCGGTGGTGATCCGCACCCTCGATCCGCCGCTGCATGAGTTCCTGCCCAAGCGCGAGGAGCTGATGGTGGATGTCGCCATCCTGCCTTACGCCGATCTCAAAAAGAAGAAGGAACTGGTCGCCACTTACCAGCGTTTCGGCGCCGAAGTGAAGACCCTCAAGACCGTGCTGACCGCGTTGCTGAAGCGCGTAGAAGAGCTGCATGAGTTCAACCCCATGCTCGGCCTCCGCGGCTGCCGTCTGGGTATCCTCTATCCCGAGATCACCGAGATGCAGGCCCGCGCCATTTTCGAAGCCGCCGTTCAGGTGGCTAAGAAAGGCTTCAAGGTCATTCCGGAAGTCATGATTCCGCTCATCGGCGGCGTCAAGGAACTGGAAGACCAGAAAAAGATCGTGGTCGCTGTGGCCGAGGACGTTCTCGGCAAGGCAGGCATGAAGGACCTGAAGTACATGGTCGGCACCATGATCGAAATTCCGCGCGCCGCCCTCACCGCCGATTCGGTCGCCAAGGAAGCCGAGTTCTTCAGCTTCGGTACCAACGATCTCACCCAGACCACCATGGGACTTTCACGCGACGACTATACGAAGTTCCAGGAGGAATACAAAAAGAAGAAAATCTTCGCTGCCGACCCGTTCGCCGTCCTCGATCAGGAAGGCGTCGGCAAGCTCGTGAAGATGGCGGTGGAACTCGGCCGTAAGTCGCGTCCCAACCTGGAAGTCGGCATCTGCGGCGAACACGGCGGCGAGCCGAGCTCGGTGCAGTTCTGCTACCGCGTGGGCATGAACTACGTTTCCTGTTCTCCCTATCGCGTACCCATCGCCCGCCTGGCCGCCGCGCAGGCCGCCATCGCCGGCGACAAGTCCGAAATGCAGCGTACGGCGTAAGCCTCCGGCGTCCGTAGCCACTCTGCCAACCGCTCCCTAACGGTCGCGGCTCCGTTCCATTCGGAGCCGCGACTGTCCGTAGGGGCCGGGGATGCCCGGCCCGAGACCCCCCCAAACGGCGGTCTGGAAGTGCCTTTCGAGTGCCGTCAAGCGTGCATCTCTCGTGTGGTACACTCGCTTCGCATAGAGAGGGGGCTTGCCATGCAAACTGGGGTTGCTGCCGCCGCGCCCAATCCGGCGCTGGTCTTTGAGACACTGTTGGCCCATCAGCGCTCTGCCGCGCTGCGAACGGCGATTGAATTGAACGTCTTCGGCGCCTTGGGCAAGGGTCCGGCCGATGCCGCCACGCTCGCCGGCCGTTGCTCGGTCTCGGTGCGCGGCATGCGCATCCTCTGCGATTTCCTCACCGTTATGGGGCTGCTCTCGAAGCAGGACGGTGTCTACAGCCACACCCCAACCAGCGCCCTGTTTCTCGACCCGGCTTCGCCCGCGTCGCTCCATTCGACCGCGCGCTTTCTCGGCTTGGCCGAAATGCGAACCACCTACGATAATCTCACTGAGATCGTGCGCACCGGCCAAACCGTGCTGCCGGGCGAGGGCAGCGTCGAGCCCGATAATCCCATTTGGGTCGAGTTTGCCCACGGCATGGCGCCCATGATGGCCCCCTTAGTGGGTCCGCTGGGGGCCATCGTCCTCGAAGGCCGCACCGGTCCCATCCGCGTCCTCGATATCGCCGCCGGCCACGGCCTCTTCGGCATTGAGATTGCCAAACAGAATCCGCGGGCGCACATCGTCGCGCTCGACTGGGCCCGCGTTCTGAACGTGGCCGAGGAGAATGCCCGCCAGGCAGGCGTGGCCGATCGCTACCAGCGGTTGCCCGGCAGCGCGTTTGAAGAGAGCTACGGTGGCCCTTACGATGCCGTCCTGTTGACCAACTTCCTCCATCACTTCGATGCGCCCACCTGCGTAGGCCTGCTGAGGAAGGTTCACGCCGCGCTCAAGCCCGGCGGAATCTCCGCCACGCTCGAGTTCGTTCCCAATGACGATCGTGTCACGCCGCCCATGGCTGCCGGCTTCAGCCTCACCATGCTCATCTCCACCGTCGCCGGCGACGCCTACACGTTCCGCGAACTGGAAGCCATGCACGCCGAAGCCGGATTCCACCGGATCCAGGCGCACCCCATCCCCAACAGCCCCCACACCGTCGTCACCGGCCTGAAGGGCTAACCCATTCGTTTGCGAAGCCCCCCTGAGCCGCGACCGTGAGGGAGCGGTTGACGGGCGACTCCGGCGGCCTATCGCACTGCGCGCCTATTGCGTGAGGCGCCGCGGGCTTTCCCCCGCCAGTCTCCCCAGCATCCCCTCGTACGCATCGGTCACCGCGTCCCACGAATACCGCTGCCGCACGCGCTCCCTGGCGCGGGCGCGGTATTGGGCGCGCTCCGCATCGGTCAGGGCCAGGATGTCCCTCAGCCTGGTCTCGAGTTCCTCGGGTTCGAACGGAATGCCGGCATCGCCGGCCACCTCCGCGTTCTCCGGCGTGTTCCGGTATAGAACGAGAGCGCCCCGGCCCATCGCTTCAATCAGCGCCGGGTGCGTGCCGCCGACTTCGGTGGCGTGGATGTACGCGAAACAGTGCGACCCCAGTTCGTGGTATCCGTCGCCGTAGATCGCGCCCGGTATCACCACGCGGGCATCGCGCGTATCGCGCACCTGCGCAATGTAGTCCTGCGCGTAAGGCGCGTCGCCTACCAGCGCCAGCTTGTAAGGCGTCTCCAGCCGCTCGAATGCCTGACGCACTTCCAGCGGATGGTTCTCCGGCTCCATGCGGCTCACGTAAAGGAAGTAGCGCCCCGGTTCGAGGCCCAGCCGCGTAACCGTGCCGGCGCCCGCCACCCCGCCCAATTCGGCGCCGTACGGAATGAACGTGCTCGTTCTGCCGTAGCGCGCGCGATAGTATTCCTGAATCGTGCGCGCGTCGGTCACCACCTCGGTGGGGCAGAAGGTGGCCAGCCGCTCCGAAACCAGGTACCAGGCCTGGGCCAGGCGGTTCCATTTCTTGCGCAGACGCTCGATGCCGTCCACGTTGAGCGCCACCGGCATCCCGCACAGCCGCGGAACCCAGGTGAAGACGGCGTTGGCCCCGTTGCAATACAGCGCCGCATCCGCGCGGTGCGCCAGCAGGTGGAGCGTGGAGAGCAGGGTGTGAGCCAGCGTGTCGAAGTACTTGTGGCGAATCGTGGGCAGGTAGCGCAGGCGCACGCCGCGGTAGAACGGCAGCGGATGCCGTTCGCGGCAATAGACGGTCACCTCATGGCCGCGCGCTGCCAGCCGCGTGGAAAGCTCTTCAGCGAAGGTTTCGAAGCCGCCGTAATGTGCCGGGATGCCGCGCGTGCCGAGAAGCGCTATCCGCATTTTTTCGACGGCCAAGGCCCGCGTCCAACCTGGCCACCGGTGGTGCGTTTGTAGGGGCGAGGCGTGCCTCGCCCGCGGGCCCCGCCACAACACGCTGTCCGCATCGCGAAAACTGCCGCTATGTCCTGGCGGTCTCGGAGCGCGTCAGGGTGCGGGCCAGTTTCTTAGGCGCGCGCTTGCTCACCGGCATGTACTGGAACCAGCTCGCCATGTATTCATCATCCACCCGCCGGGCCCGTTGAATCATTTCGCGTTTGGCCCGGAACCGGCTCCAGTTCCTCATCAGGAACCAGAACGCCTTCAGCGAGGTGTGCTCCCACAGTAGGCAGCACGTCACCACCAGGATGTCGCGGCCGGTAATGGAGAACCAGTTCCGCCAGTACAGATCGCCGGAAATGTTCTTCAGGCGCATCAGGAACCGGTTCTTCACCGAATGCATGTTGATGTCGGCCGGCAGCGCGCGACGGTTGCCCGGCAGCACCTTGCGCACGTGGTAGCCGCGCGCGTACGGCACATACAGGCATTTCCAGCCCATCAACTGGGCGCGCCAGGCAACGTCGGCGTCTTCGCGGTACACGAAGAAATCGGAATCGAAAAACTCGCCGTCCAGCGAGATGTCGTCGATCATCGAGCGGCGGTAAAGCGCCGCTGCCGCGGTCGCGCCAAACACATATTCGTAATGCAAGTAGTGCCCGTTATCCACCTCCTGGCTGCCGCGGTCCAGATGGCGCAGCATCGGATTGAAGTAGATGCCGGTGGAATCCACCACCGGACGCTCGGGAATCTCGAAGTGCGACGTCATGGTCAGCAGCTTGCCGCACACGGCGCCGATCTTGGTATCGAACTGCCCGGCATCCACCAGGGCCTGGATGAAGTTGGGCAGCAGCAGCACGTCCGGGTTGAGCGTCAGCACCCACTCGCCGCCGGCCAGGCGGATGGCCTGGTTCTGCGCCGCCGCGAAGCCGACGTTCTCCTCGTTGTAGTGGATCTGGCACCGGTCCTCGAACTGTTCCAGGATGTCGATGGTGCCGTCCGTGGACGCGTTGTCGATGATCAGTACTTCTTTCAGCGGATACCGCTGCGACAGCACGGATTCTAAGCAGCGCTTGATGAAGCGGCCGCTATTGTAGGTCACTATCGTGACTGAGACGAAATCGTTGTGCGCCATGCGCTAGAACTCGAAAGAGCGGTGTTGCAACGTGAATTTGAGCTTAGAACCTGGAACCGGACATCGCGGCCGCTTCCTCCCAGCCGAAAAACAAACAGCGGCCGGCAAGCCGCATGACGTTCCCATATGTCGCCAGCGGAGCCAACCGCCGCTCCGACAAGGCTGCCCCGACGCCTCGCAGAATCGAGCCTGCCACCACGGACAGACACACCATCCGAAATGCGAACGGTCCAAAATGCCTGGCTGAATACCTTAGAAGACTACGATACCAATAAAAGCGCCGGACCTGCACGCTGATACTCCCTATGGAATGTGCTCCAGAGTGCCGCGCAACTGCTTCCGGAGTATAGTACATAACATAATTGCGCGCCGCCGCCCGCCGGCAAAAGTCCACGTCCTCAAACCACAGAGGATAGTAGCCCTCGTCGAAACCACCCAACTCCTCCCACACCGCCCGGCGCACCATCAGAAACGCGCCCGCCGGCTGTTCCACCGGCTTTCTTGAAGAATAATCCGCCCCCATAGCCCGGTAACGGCGATTGATTGGATTGTTGGGCCAAATCCGGTTCAGCACGAGGACTTCCAAAGCCAGCGCCGCCGGAGTCGGAAAGCGCCGCACCATGAAGCCGGTTTGCGGTGTCTTTTTTTTCTCGTCGATCAGGCAGCCGCCCGCTCCCGCAGCGCCCGCCTCATCGCAAGCCTCGCGCATCGCATCCAGCCCGCTGACGATCACCGCATCCGGGTTTAAGAGTAGAACATAGAGCGAACGCAGAGCGTTAAACCCTTGGTTTACAGCAGCGGCGAATCCACGATTGTTGGGGTTGGCGATCACCGGCACTCCGCGCCTGCTTACTTCGGCCAGAGTGCCGTCCTGCGAACCGTTATCCACCACCACCAGCTCGGCTCCGGTAGCCATTGCGGCATCCAGACATGGGCCGATTTCAGCCTGCGAGTTGTACGTAACGATCACGATGCCAATTTGTGACATGTGTCACTTTGCCCCACCCCGTGTGAGTAGAAAGTACATCCGCCAATAGAGGTCGATGCCATTGGCGGCTTGCGCAAGGTGCAAAGCTTGCTCGTGGCTGAGCAAAAGCTGCTCCAGAACCTGCAGGCCTGCCGGTGGCGCGTCCCTGCGGACGGCGGCGAATCCGCGCAGCCCCTGCCATTTTCCTTTCAGCCACGCCAGCGCGGCGCCGTGGCGCAGAGCCACCCCGCCCCAGAGCAGCTGCCCCACCAGAATTGGCCAGGCCCACTTCCACAACAGGTGCCGGGGATAGTGCCGCGCCAGCAGAAATACCTGGTTGCGGGACATGCGCCGCACCGTTTCCGGATGCCAGCGGCCGAGCGCGGCGCTGCCCTGGTGCCAGGCGATCGCGGTGGGGACGTATTCGCCCGCCAGCGAGTGCTCGGCGCATCGCAACCCGAAGTCCACATCCTCCATGTACGATTCGAACAGCTCGTCCAGCAAGCCCACTCGTTCGAACAGCGCCGTGCGAAACAGGGCCGCTGTCCACGGAATAGTCCAGGTGGGCTGCGCTCGTGAGAATGCCGGCGCATCCAGCCGCCCGCTGCCCGCCCGCCAGGCCGTGCCGCCGCGGGAAACCAGGTCGAAAGTGCCGTCAATGCGCGCCGGATCGCGCGCCGAAAGAATCTTGCCCGTAGCAAACCAGCCGCCGGAATCGGCCAGCTGCGCCAGGTAGTCCGGCGCGAGCTCGACGTCGCTGTTCAGCACTGCCACCCAGGGCGACCGTGCTGACTGGATGCCGCGGTTCGCGGCCGCCGCGAACCCAGCGTTACGTCCCATCGGAATCACGCGCGCGCCGCGGCGCGCGGCCAGCTCCGACGCGCCATCCGTCGAACCGTTATCCACCACCAGCAGCTCGGACACTGGCGTGGTCTGCGCCTCCAGGCTGTCGAGCAGCCGCCCCAGCAGCTCACGGCCGTTCCAAATCGGCACCACGGCGGTGATGCTCATCGCCAGAACCGCTTCTTCGCCAGAAATGCCAGGTTCGCGAATCCGTCGCGCCAGAGATGAAGCTTGGTCTCTCCCAGCCGCGACGTGTACATGATCGAGATTTCGCCGAACCGGATGCGCGGATTGCGCAGAGCCTCGATCTTGATTTCCTCGGAGAACGACATGCCGTCGGATTCGAGCTTCATTTGCTCCAGAATCGCCCTGCGGAATACCCACATGCCGGATTGCGAATCGCGAACCCAGCGGAAGAACAGCACCGACATTCCCAGCGAAAGCACCAGGTTCCCCACCTTGTTGATGAAGCTCATCGACCGCGAGTCGCGCACCGGAAAGCGCGAAGCATTCAGGAAATCGACGTCGAAGTGAAGAAACGCCTCAATCAGGTAGGAGAGCGCGTCCACCGGGTAGCTGTGGTCGCCGTCCAGGGTCACGATCAGGTCGCCAATGGCCTCGTGGAAGCCGCGCTTGTAACTGCGGCCGTAGCCGCGCACATCCTCGCGAATGACTTTGGCTCCCAGCGACAGGGCAATTTCCGAGGTGCGGTCCGTCGAGGCATTGTCCACCACGATCACTTCATCCACGAAGGCCGGCATGGCGCGCAGAATCTGCTCGATGCCCTGCTCCTCGTTCAGGCACGGAATGATCACGGTGATGGACTGGTTCTTATACATGGCGGCAGGCGCCTGCGTGGCGCCCGGAAATGTGGGACAGGCGCTTCCGCCTGTCAACCGGCCCTTCGACGGCTTCCGCCCGCGTCCGCCGGCTCTCACACATAGGCGTGACGATACTCTTCCAAAGCCTCCAGCGCTCGCTGGCACACCTCGGCGTGCCGCGCCTTCTTGTCGTGGCGGAGCCGTTGGCGTGTGGCCTCTTCCAGCGCAGGCAATAGATCAAACGTGATATTGGCCGGCTGGTAATCCGCGGGATCGGCGCCCGCGATGTAATGACACAAGGAGCCCAGGGCGGTTTCGCGCGGCAGCGCGCGCGGCGTTTCGCCGGCAGCCAGCGCTGCGGCATGAAGCCCGGCCATCAGGCCGGTGGCTATCGCTTCCACGTAACCTTCCACCCCGGAAATCTGGCCGGCGAAAAAAACGCGCGGCTGGGTGCGCAACTGGAGAGTCTCGGATAAGAGCGCCGGCGCATTGATGTACGTGTTGCGGTGGATCTGCCCAAAACGCAGAAACTCGCCGTTTTCCAGGCCCGGGATCATCCGCAGCAGCCGCGCCTGGTCTCCGAACTTCATGTGGTTCTGGAAGCCCACCAGGTTGAAGCTGCGCGCCCGCGCCGTTTCCTGCCGCAACTGCACGACGGCGTACGGCCGCTTGCCGGTGCGTGGATCGGTCAATCCCACCGGCTTCATGGGCCCGAAGCGCAGCGTGTCGCGTCCGCGCCGCGCCAGTTCCTCAATCGGCAGGCAGGCTTCGAAAAACGGCGTGCGGTCCTCTTCAATGTGCGCCGTCGCGGGCTGCGCCTCGAGGAGCGCATCGACGAAGCGCTCGTATTGCTCGCGGTCAAACGGGCAATTGAGATAATCGCCGGTGCCATCCACCGATTTGCCGTAGCGGGACGCCCAAAACGCGGTCGCCGTGTCTACCGAATCCGCGTCCACAATCGGGCTGATGGCATCGTAGAAATACAGCCGCTCGGAGCCGGTCAAACGCGCGATATCCTGCGCCAGCGCGGTGCTGGTAAGCGGGCCCGTGGCGACGATGACGATCGGCTCCGCCGGGATGGCCGTGATTTCCTCGCGCCGCAGCTCGATCAGCGGCTCGCCGGCAATCGCCCCGGTTACCTCGCTTGCGAAGCCTTCCCGGTCCACCGTGAGCGCCTGCCCGCCCGGCACCCGTACCCGCGCCGCCGCTTCCAGCAGCAGCGAACCGAGCCGGCGCAGCTCTTCCTTCAGCAGCCACGGCGCGGTGGAATCCGTCTCCGACTTCAGCGAGTTGCTGCAAACCAGCTCCGCCAGCCGGTCCGTCTGGTGCGCCGGCGTGGGGCGCACCGGACGCATCTCGTGCAGCACGCACCGCAGGCCGCGGCGCGCAACCTGCCACGCTGCCTCCGAACCCGCCAGCCCGCCGCCGATAATGTGAATCGGATCGCCCACGCTGAACCTCCAGCATACAAGAGCCTTACATGGATGGTCTTGGTGGGGCATGCTTCAGCTTGCCGGTTTTCCCAGTGCCGGTGCGAACGAGCCAGGCGCATGCCTTTTGGACGGAATGTCGCGCATGCATATTGACCCCTGCGGCTGGAGCCAGCTCTGCGGCGAGCTATCATAGTTAGTCCTACCGGGGTCCGGATCGAACCCGGGCAGGAGTCTTCCAGCCACCCTATGACCAACCAAGAATTCTCCGCGGAGCGAGAACGCCTGCTGTCGGCGCACGAACGGCTGATCAACCGCCGCAACGAGCCATTGCCGGAATCGAACGGGTGGTTTCAGCGTTACCGTTACCCGGTGCTCACCGCCGCCCACACCCCTCTGTCCTGGCGCTACGACTTCGATCCCGCAACCAATCCGTTCCTGATGGAGCGTCTCGGCATCAACGCTGCCTTTAACGTGGGTGCCATGGAGTGGCACGGCGGGGTGGTCTTGATGGCGCGGGTGGAGGGCGCGGATCGCAAGTCGTTCTTCGCGGTCGCCGAGAGCGCCAACGGAATCGACGGCTTCGGCTTCTGGGATTATCCGGTGGTGATGCCGGAGACGGCCGAGCCGGAAACCAACGTCTATGACATGCGGCTGACGGCGCATCAGGATGGCTGGATCTACGGCCTGTTTTGCGCCGAGCGCAAAGATCCGGCGGCGCCTCCGGGAGACCTGTCGTCCGCCGTCGCCCAGTGCGGCATCGCGCGCACCCGCGACCTGAAGGTCTGGGAGCGCCTCGACGATCTGCGGACGTCGTCCGCCCAGCAGCGCAATTGCGTGTTGCACCCGGAATTCGTCGACGGCAAGTATGCAATCTACACGCGGCCGCAGGACAGTTTCATCGAGGCCGGACGCGGCGGCGGCATCGGCTGGGGGCTGGCGAAGAACATGGAGCACGCGGCGATCGATGAGGAGATCGTGATGGACCGCCGCGAGTATCACACCATCACCGAAGTAAAGAACGGCCTCGGCCCGGCTCCCATCAAGACCGAAAAAGGGTGGCTGCACCTGGCTCACGGCGTGCGCAACACGGCGGCCGGATTGCGCTACGTCCTCTACTGTTTCCTCTGCGATTTGCAGGTTCCCTACCAGGTGATCGCCAAGCCGGGCGGCTACTTCCTGGCGCCGGAAGGCGAAGAGCGCGTCGGTGACGTGTCCAACGTGGCATTCTCGAATGGCTGGGTCCGCCGCGGCGGCGAGCTGCTGATTTACTACGGCGCCTCCGACACGCGTACCTGTGTGGCGGCAACCAGGGTCGACCGCCTGCTCGACTACGTCCTGAATACGCCGCCCGACCCATTGCGGAGTGCGGCGTGCGTCAGCCAGCGCATCGCGCTGATCGACAAGAACCGGATGTTGCGGAAAGGGTAGGCGGGCGCGCACGCACCGACAAACGCCATCATGACTCCCGACGAGAAGAAAGCCTGGGCTGCGCGGATCGAGAAAGAACTACGCGGCAACATCCTGCCCTTCTGGATGCGGCACACGGTCGATCTCGAAAACGGCGGTTTCTACGGTACGGTCGACTGCGATCTTAAGGTCGATAAGGAAGCCCCGCGCGCCGCCGTCATCAACGCACGCATTCTCTGGACCTATGCCGCCGCTTGCCGTCTCTACGGCGCCGCCTACCGCGAGATGGCGGACTGGGCGTACGACTACATCGTCAAGAAGTTTTGGGACGCGGAGCACGGCGGCATTTACTGGATGCTGGACTACCAGGGCCACCCGATTTCCGATCGGAAGCAGATCTACGCTCAGGCCTTCGCCATTTACGGCCTGGCCGAGTATTTCCGCGCCACCGGCCGGCAGGAGAGCCTGGACCTGGCGCAGCGGCTTTTCCGCCTGATTGAAGACCACAGCTACGATCCGCAATGGAAGGGTTACCTGGAAGCGCGCGGCCGTGACTGGAGCGCGCTCGCCGACCTCCGCCTCAGCGAGAAAGACCTGAACAGCCCTAAATCCATGAACACGCACCTGCACGTGATGGAGGCCTATACCAACCTGCTGCGCGTGTGGAAGGATCCTGAGTTACAGGCCAGGCACAAAGAGCTGCTGGACGTAACCATGGATCGGATCGTGAACAATGCAACCGGCCACTTCAAGCTGTTCTTCGACAACCAGTGGAACTCACTCAACGATCACGTTTCGTTTGGTCATGACATCGAGGGCAGCTGGCTGATCCTGGAAGCCGCCGAGGTTCTTGGCGATCCGCCGCTGATCGAGCGCGCAAGGAAACTCGCTCTCGCCATGGCCCGGACCGTTTACCGCGAAGGGTTGGACCAGGATGGCAGCCTTTTCTATGAAGCAAATTCGGAAGGTGTGATGATCGACCCGAACAAGCACTGGTGGGCGCAGGCCGAGGCGGTGGTTGGTTTCTACAATGCGTACCAGGTCTCGGGCGAGCAGCGTTTTCTGGACCAGTCATACCGGATTTGGGAATACATCGAAGACAAGGTCGTCGACAGAGTTCACGGCGAGTGGCATGCGAAGCTGCGGCCCGGCGGCGTGCCGTACACGGAAAAGGAGGACGGCGACGCATGCCTGGTTGGGCCATGGAAATGCCCTTACCACAACAGCCGGGCCTGTTACGAAATGATCGAGCGCTTGCGATAATTCGGGCGCCTTCGGGCGCACGGCTGGTTCCAGTAGTGGCCGGGAGGTCCGGCCGGCAACATCCCCTAATTTTATTGGAGACGTTCTCATGCAATACGGCTACTTTGACGATCAAAACCGGGAATATGTCATCACGCGGCCGGACACGCCGCTGCCATGGATCAATTACCTGGGCTGCCAGGCGTACTTCGGCATTATTTCCAATACCGCCGGCGGTTATTCCTTCTATCGCGACGCGCGTTTGCGGCGCATTAGCCGCGGCCGGTACAACAACGTGCCGCTCGACGACGGCGGTCGGTACATCTACCTGCGCGACGATGAGACTGGCGAATACTGGTCGCCCTCCTGGATGCCCACCTGCCGCGACCTGGAGCAGTACACTTGCCGCCACGGCATGGGTTACTCCACCATCGGATCGAAGTACCACGGCATTTCCGCCAGCACGCGCTACTTCGTGCCGCTCGATGAGACGCTCGAAGTCTGGCAATTAACTTTGCGCAACGACCGCCTCACGCCGGCTGCCATCTCGGCTTTTTCGCTGGTGGAATTCTGCCTCTGGGATGCCCAGGACGACTCGACCAATTTCCAGCGCAATTTGAGCATCGGCCAGGTGGAAATCGAAGACGGAGTCATTTACCACAAAACGGAGTACCGCGAGCGCCGCGACCATTTCGCCTGGTTCGCCTGCTCGGATCCGCTGTCCGGCTTCGACACCCAGCGCGAGTCCTTCCTCGGGCCGTGGCGCGGCTGGGACAAGCCGGCCGCGGTCGAGCGGGGCAAGGCGTCGAACTCCCACGCGCACGGCTGGTCCCCCATCGGCAGCCACCATGTGAAGCTCGTGCTGCAGCCGGGGGAGACGCACCAGATCGTCTTCATTCTCGGCTATCACGAGAATCCCAAGGACCAGAAGTTCGATCCGCCGGATTCGCAGACGGTCAACAAGAAGACCGTAAAGCCGGTAATCGCGCATTACCGCGATCTGGCCAACGTGGATGCCGCGTTCGACAAGCTTCGAAATTATTGGGACCGGCTCTTGGGAATCTGCCAGGTGGTCACGCCCGATATTCATACTGACCGCATGGTCAACGTATGGAACGCCTACCAGTGCATGGCCACTTTCAACATGTCGCGCTCGGCGTCGTTCTACGAGTCGGGGATTGGCCGCGGCCTCGGCTTCCGCGACTCCAACCAGGACCTGCTGGGCTTTGTACAGATGGTGCCGGAGCGCGCCCGCGAGCGCATTCTCGATCTGGCGGCCACCCAGCTTCCCACCGGCGGCGCCTATCACCAGTACCAGCCGCTCACCAAGAAAGGCAACAACGACATCGGCGGCAATTTCAACGACGATCCGCACTGGCTGATCATCGGCGTCTCGGCCTACCTGAAAGAAACCGGCGACTGGAGCATTCTGGATGAGCCGGTGGAGTTCGACAATCAGCCCGGCAGCGCCCAGCCGCTATACGAGCACCTGCGGCGCAGTTTCCATTACACGCTCGAACGGCTGGGGCCGCATGGCCTGCCATTGATCGGCCGCGCCGATTGGAACGATTGCCTGAACCTGAACTGCTTCTCCGATACGC
>CAZZHN010000118.1:0-14717 GCA_964654065.1 uncultured Solibacteraceae bacterium | reverse complement strand
GTGGTGGCGGCGGCGCGCGACCTGCACATCGCAGTGCCCATCGTGGTGCGGATGGAAGGCACCAACGTGGAAGAGGGCCGGAAGATCCTGCTCGAATCCGGATTCAATTTCACCGTGGGCGCCGACATGCGCGACGCGGCCGCCAAAGTAGTCGCGCTGGCTGCCCAACAGGGTTAAGGAATGAGCGTACTGGTAGACCAAAACACGCGGCTGATCGTGCAGGGCTTCACGGGAAGGGAAGGCACCTTCCACGCGCAGCAGGCCATCGCGTATGGCACCAATGTGGTGGGCGGCGTCACGCCCGGCAAGGGTGGAACCAGGCACCTGGACTTGCCGGTGTTCGACACCGTTGCAGCCGCGGTAAAGGAGACCGGCGCCAACGCGTCCGTGATCTTCGTGCCGCCGCCCTTCGCCGCTGACGCCATCATGGAAGCAGCCGACGCCGGGCTGCCGCTCGTGGTGTGCATCACCGAAGGCATTCCGGCGCTGGATATGGTGAAGGCCTGGCGGTTCCTGCAGGGCCGCCCGACGCGATTGATCGGACCTAACTGCCCCGGCATTATTTCCCCGGGCAAATGCAAGATCGGCATCATGCCGGGTTCGATTCACAGGCAGGGGAACGTGGGTGTGGTCTCGCGCTCGGGCACGCTGACCTACGAAGCTGTGGGACAGTTGAGCCACCTCGGCATCGGCCAGTCCACCTGCATCGGCATCGGCGGCGACCCGATTATCGGCACCAGTTTCGTGGACGCACTGGTGCTCTTCAATGCCGATCCGGATACGCACGCCATCATCATGATCGGTGAGATCGGCGGCAATGCGGAGGAAACCGCGGCGGCTTATGTGAAAGCCAACGTGAAGAAGCCGGTGGTCGGCTTCGTGGCCGGACAGACAGCGCCGCCGGGACGGCGCATGGGACACGCCGGAGCGATTATCGCCGGCGGCTCGGGTAAGGCGTCGGACAAGATCAAGGCCATGCAGGACGCCGGCATCACCGTTTGCAGCTCGCCGGCCGAACTTGGAGAAAAGATCAAAAGCCGTTTATGAGCGTTGAACGCACGTTTTCCATTATCAAACCGGACGCGGTGGCCGCTGGGCACGCCGGCGGAATTCTCGCCGTGATCGAAGCCGCCGGCTTCAAGGTTCTGGCGCTGCGCATGACGCGCCTCAGCGACGCCCAGGCGCGCGGCTTCTATGCCGTCCACATCGCGCGGCCGTTTTTCGAAGGCCTGGTCAAGTTCATGACGGAAGGCCCGATCGTCGTGATGGCCCTGGAGCGCGAAAACGCCATCGCCGGCCTGCGCGAAGTGATGGGCGCTACCAACCCCGAGAAGGCCGCTGACGGCACCATCCGCAAACGCTTCGCCACCAACATCGAGCGCAACGCCATCCACGGCTCCGACGGCCCCGAAACCGCCGCCGCCGAACTCGGCTTCTTCTTCAGCGCCGCGGAATTCCTGTAAACCGCGTCTCAGGCAGTCCTGTCTGTTAGGTCGTCATCTCGACACTTGCGCCGGGTATCTGCCGTTCGGCACATTCGACCGCGCCCTGGCAAGAACCCCGGAGCACAGAAACTGTGATTCGCTGAGCGGCCTGAGCCGCGCGCTGCAAAGGAGGCCTAACGTGAACGACGTCATTCTCAAGCGCTTCGACCATCCGGACGAGACGCGCACGTTTCCCAAGGGCAAATTCGAGCTGATCCATCTCGCCGGCATGACTATCGGCCGTGCATCCTATGAGCCGGGGTGGCGCTGGTCGGAGCACGTGGGCCGCGCCTCCGGCAGCCCCTATTGCCAGGTAGAGCATGTCGGGCTGGTTGTATCCGGGCGGGCCACAGCAGCCATGGAGGACGGCACCATTTACGACATGAAAGCCGGTGACTTGTTCTACATCCCACCCGGCCACGACAGCTGGGTGATCGGCGAGGAACCGTACGTTTCGATTCACCTGATGGGATCGATGGACTACGCGAGCCACACCGAAACCAAGAAATAGCGCTCCGGCTCCCGAATTCCAAAGGCCGCCATCGTAACCAGAATCGTCGCCATTTTCCGGCATCGATTTTCGTATTTTCAATTATTTGCGTACCTATGGCCTGAGGCATCGTGCGCACGGACGACATCCGCCTGCATTCCTGCCATAAGCACCACTTGAAAGAGGTTGTCACTGGTGGTATGTTTGGGACAGCAGGCTGGGTAGGAGGAGGGAAACATGGCAGGAGCCCTGGCGACCTCGGGCTTGACCACGGGATCAGCCCCATTCGTAGAGGGAGCTCGCAATCGCGGCGAGCTTTATATTACACAGGCTTACGAGCTCTATTCGCAACAAAACCATGATGCCTGGGCGAGCCTGTACCAGCGAATGCAGCCTCGTTGGGAGCGCTATGCCAACGACCATTTCCTGCGGGGGATGGAAGCGCTCGCTCTGCCTCACGACCGCATTCCGCGCTTGAGCGACGTGAATTTGCGCCTGCAAGCCATGTCGGGTTTCGAAGCGCGTCCGGTGAGCGGGTACGTGCCCGGATTTCTTTTTTTCGATTGCCTGTCACGGCGGGAATTTCCCACTACTATCACCATCCGCGATGAGACGCGGTTGGATTATCTGCCGGAGCCGGACATTTTCCACGACGTGGCAGGGCATATTCCGATGCACACCGAGAAGGCCTTCGCGGATGTGCTGGTGCGGTTGGGCGGGTGCGCACACACGGCAGTGGCCCTGGCTGCGCAGGTTCGCGACCGCGCCGAGCAGACCCGCCGGTTGAAGAACGTGATTCGCGCCATGTCGCGCTTCTTCTGGTTCACCGTGGAATTCGGCCTGATGCGCACGCCGCAAGGCATTCGTGCTTACGGCAGCGGCCTGCTGAGTTCGTACGGGGAGCTGGAGCACGCCATCGAATCCGAAGAAGTGCAGCGCTACCCGGTGCAGCTGGAATGGTTGATCCACCAAGGCGCGGAGATCGATCACTACCAGCCGCTGTTGTTTATCGTGGATTCCTTCGAACACCTGTTCGGCCTGGTGGAGCAGTTGGAGCACTGGATGCGCGAGGGGAAACTGAACAACGTCGCACCCGGTTTGCCTGAAATCGCCGCCGGAGACCTGCAAAGCTTCCTCGACGCCGCCGAATCGCTCTAAACACGCTGGCCGTGCGTGCCGCAGCCGCCATCCGCATTGGCGCGCCGGGAATCAATCCGCCGTCAACCAGCTGTGGATCATAATAGTGTTTCATTCGCCGGCAGCGTCGGTCTATCATCGACGGTGGAGCGTGACGTGACACAAGACGAGGTCCGCCAGCGGGTAGAAGAGATCGGCATTATTCCGGCGATCCGTGTTTCGTCGTCCGAGGATGCTTTGTTTGCGGCGGAGGCCGTTTCGACCGGCGGCATCCCGATTGTCGAGGTGACGATGACCGTGCCCGGGGCCCTGGAGGTCGTAGCCGAACTGGTCCGCCAGCATCCTCATTTGATAGTGGGAGCGGGAACCGTGCTCGATCTGGAGGCGGCGCAGCATTGCCTCGATGCGGGCGCATCCTTCCTGACCAGCCCGGGCCTCGATCTGAGCGTGGTTGAGTTTGCCCACGCCAGGAAGGTGCCGGTTTGGCCGGGCGTCCTGACGCCGTCCGAGGTGATGGCTGCGCGCAAGGCCGGCTGTAACATGGTCAAGGTTTTCCCGTGCGAGCAGGTCGGAGGGCCAAAATATATCCACGCCCTGGCGCGGCCGTTTCCGGACATCGGGTTCATCGCCTCGGGCGGCGTCAAGCAGACCACCGCTGTCGAGTTTATTCTTTCGGGCGCCGCGGCGCTCGGCGTTGGCAGCGAACTGATCCCGCCGGAGTCGATCGAGCATCGACATCCGGACCGCATCCGCGAACTGGCGCGCCGCTTCCTGGGGATGGTGCGCGCCGCGCGTCAACAACTTGCCGAAGCCGAGGAATAGGGTGTGCCGCGAAGTCGCCAACGCCCGCTCGCTGGGCCTTCGGCTCCGATCGCGTTCCGAGCCGCGACCGTGAGGGAGCGGTCGGACAGCCTGATTGCGGAATTAGAGGCGCACGCCAATCCAGCCAACGTTGCCGGGATGGCGCGGTATGGTATCTCGACCGCCCAAACGCTGGGCGTTCCGATTCCCGTATTGCGCGGGATGGCCAGGCGGGCGGGGAAGGATCACCGGCTCGCCGTCCAATTGTGGGCCTCCGGGATCCACGAGGCACGCATCCTCGCCACCATGGTCGCCGAGCCCGAGCGCCTGACTGACGCCCAGATGGACCGCTGGGCCGGCGACTTCGATTCCTGGGACGTTTGCGATCAGGCCTGCCAGAACCTGTTCCGTTACACGCCGCTCGCCAACGGCAAGGTAGTTCAGTGGTCGAGCGCCAGCGGCGAGTTCGTGCGCCGGGCTGGTTTTGCACTGATGGCGGCGCTGGCGGCGCAGCGCAACCAGATCCCGGATGCCCGGTTTGAAGCGTTCCTCAAATTGATCGCCGCCGCGGCAACCGACGAACGCAATATGGTGAAGAAAGCGGCCAATTGGGCGCTGCGGCAGATCGGCAAGCGCAACCCGCGCCTCCTGAAGAAAGCGATCGCCGCGGCGGAACGGATCGACCGGCTGGCCTCGCGCGCCGCGCACTGGATCGCGAAGGATGCCCTCCGCGAGCTGCGCAGCAGGCCGGCGGGAAAAAACCACGAGCGGAAGCGTCTTCCTGGATAAGACGGACCACTAACCCCACACGACCTGTCAGTGACAGGCACTTCGTTTGATTTGCCCTCTGCGGCCGGGCCTCGTCAAGTCGCTACGCGACCGCGGTGCCTCTCTGCGGGGTGCTGTTGGCGGTGACTTTGTTCTTGCTCCCGGGCGGGCGCCCGCGCCGCTTGGCTTCGGTCATCCAGCCAGGCGGTCTTCCCCGGCGTCGGCCCCGGCCAAGCGCGAGCCTTTCCAGGCTCTCGATGGCGGATTCCAGCTGTATGCGCTCCGCCTTCAGCTCTTCCAGAATCTTGGTAACGTCCATTTCCTGTCCCTCCCCCCGAGAGCGGGCTTTCCATTCCCGCGCTGTTGAAATACCGGAGGTTTCCTTTGATTGCTCTTAGTATACACCCCGATTTTCCCAGGGGTATCATTTAATTTCAAGAATAATTCCGTACCGTTTCTAGTGATTTATACCGGCGGTTCCATATCATCGGGTGAATTACCTGGAGCAACGCCAGCGCCCCTCCGATGGCTCCAGTAAGCATAGAACGGCAGTCCCAGCAGGATCAGGGCAATCCCCATAAGTGACTCGCGCGGCGAATCCAGTAACGTAGAAACAATGAATATTCCTGCCACTAAAACGAATAAAATCGGCACCAGGGGGTAGCCGATCGTACGATATGGCCGATATAAATCCGGCTGTTTTATTCGTAAAACGATCACCGCGGCGGTAGCCATCCCGTAAAGAATCCAGCTGGCGAAAATTACGTAGGTAAACAATTGGCGGTAGCCACCGGAAAGTACCAGCAGAGCCGACCACGCGCAGAGCGCGAGGATGGACATACCCGGCGTGCGGTGCTTCTCATCCACGCGGCCGATGGCGCGGAAAAAGTAGCCCTCTCGCGCCGCCGCGTAGGGCACGCGGGAGCCGGTGAGGATGGATCCGTTGAGGGCCGCGAAGATGCTGATCATGGCCGCAATCGAAACGCCCCCGGCACCGGGACTGCCCAAAATACGGCGCATCATCTCTCCGGCTACGCGCGGATTAGCGCCCACCTCGGCAGGAGAAAGAACAAGGAAATAAGCGGCGTTGGCGAGCAGGTAAATGACGATGACCCCCACCGTGCCGCCGATCAGCGCCAGCGGCAGATTGCGCTGTGGATCGCGTACCTCGGAGGCCACCATAGCGACATTGTTCCACCCGTCATAAGCCCAGAGCGCCGCCACCAGCGCCGCAAAGAAGCCGGCAGCGGTCAGCGGGGTCAGCGGCACGGCGCCTGCCGGCGCGGCTGGGTGAAGGCTGCCGAGACCTAATCCGGCAACGATGATGGCTACGATCAACACCACTTTGACCACGGTCACCGCCACCTGTACTTCGCCCCCCAGCTTGACTCCGAAATAATTCAGCCAGGCCAGCGCGGCGATCAAAACGATCGCAAAAAGCTGTCCCCAGCGGAACTCGAGCGGCGCACCGTGGGGCCCTATTAGCAGCGGCAAGCGGTAGAACACGCCGTCCAGTGCCGGAAAGAAATTAGTGAGGTAATAGAAAAAACCCGTGGCCAGGGTGGCGATGGAGCCGCTCTTGGCCACCCACATCTGGGTCCAGCTATAGAGAAATCCCCAGACCGGTCCGTAGGCTTCGCGCAGATACGCATATTCACCGCCGGCTTCCGGGATGGCTGCCGCCAATTCCGCGTAACTGAGCGCGCCGGCCAGCGTGAGCAGCCCGCCGAAAATCCAAACCACGAACATCCAGCGGGGCGTGCCGACGCGCAGGATCATGTCGTGGGGAACCAGAAAAATGCCGCTCCCGATGACCGTGCCGACCACGATGGAGGCAGCGGCCCAGGGTCCCAAATCGCGTTTTAGTTCGTAGCGGGAATTGGGTTTCATCTGATTTTTGCCAACGCGCGCCCCAGCCACGACGCCGCCAGGCCAACAGCGAAAGTCACGGTGGCTCCAATCATGACATACCAGGTATAGGCAACCGGCGTGGCGAAATGGACCGCGAGCGCGGCCACGAGGCCGGCCACCACGCCCGCGATAGCGGCCCGTTCCCCGGGTCTCCGCGTGAGGACGCCAAGCAGAAAGACGCCCAACAAGGCGCCGGAGGGGATCGAAGCGATGGTCAGCCCGGCCTCGAGCACCGAGCGCGAATGCCGGCCCGCGTACCCGATCGCCACCAGGATCGCCGCCCAGGCGAGGGTGGCCAGGCGCGCTCGCCGCATCGCCCCGGCTTCGCCGCTCGGGCCGCTTCCACCCCTCAGGAAATCCACCACCACGGTGGAGGAGAGTGCATTCAGCGCCGCGCTCAGGTTGGCCATGGCTGCTGCCAGAATCGCCGCGATCACAACCCCGGCCAAACCGGGCGGCAAACTGTTCCAGATGAATTGAGGGTAGATGCGGTCGGGGGCCGGCACGCTGCGACTGGCGGCGCCGTAATACACCCAGAGCAGGACGCCGATGAGCAGAAACAGCGTGAACTGAAACGCCACCAGCACCCAGCTTGCCAGCAGCGCCTTGCGGCTGTCGGCCTGGTTGCGCGCGCTCAGCAGCCGCTGCACCATGAGCTGATCGGTGCCGTGGCTGGCAGTGGTGAGGAAGCATCCGCCGGCGATTCCGGCCCAGAAGGTGTAAGGCCGCGAAAAGAATTCCATGGTCGGAGTGAAGCGAAAGTCGAAGATGGCGAACTTATGGGCAGCCCCTGCCACCGCCGCTGCGTGCTGCCATCCGCCCGGAATCTTCCCCAGAATCGCCGCCAGGCTGACCACGGCGCCGGCGACGTAGAGGCACATCTGCACTACGTCGGTCCAGATCACCGCCGTCATGCCGCCTTCGAAGGTATAAAACACGGTGAGGGCAACAATGAGGACGATCGAAGCCACTTCTCCGGTCCCGAGCACGATGGAAACTACCAGCGAAATCGCGAACACACGGACGCCTTCGGCGAGCGCGCGCGTCACCAGAAAGACGGCCGCCGTCAGCTTGCGAACGCGCTCTCCGAATCGCCGGCGCATCAATTCATACGCAGTGAACATCTCGCCGCGGAAGTAATGAGGCAGCAGAAGAGCCGAGATCAGAATTCGCGCCAGCAGGTAACCGAGCACGAGCTGTAGGAATCCCATGTTGCCGGCAAACGCCAGAGCGGGGGTGCCTACGATGGTGAGCGTGCTGGTTTCCGCGGAAACGATGGAGAGAGCGATGGCCCACCACGGCGCCTCGCGGCCTCCCAGGAAATACTGGCGCAGGCCCTTCTCGCGGTTGCGGAAGTGTGCGCCAAACCACGTGATGCCGCCCAGATAAGCGAGAATGATTGCCAGATCGAAAGAGTGCATCGCCGCGAGACGAATTCCAGGATAGCGTTGATTTGCTATGATTTGGGTTCGGAACCTGGCGTCACCAAGTGGAGTCGAATGTCTTGTGCGGTATTCGACAGCGGGACGCGCCTCCGGCGGGGCCCCGGTCTGCGTTGCCGGGCCGCGAAATCGGGCGTAGGTTGCGAAGCAGTGTTCGGCGGTTCATTATTCAAGACCAAATGGGAAACCATTCAGGAGGAGCGCGTGCATCATCTCTCAACTAAGATTCGCGGCGGGCTGGCGGCAGCGGCGCTGCTGGCCGCTTTGACGGGCGGTTGGACCAGGCCGGCCCGCGCCCAGGCGGCGCCTGCCCCCGCCGAGAAAAAGGTCAAGGACCAGGGAGAATACGACATCTACAACGACGTCACCAAGGACATGCTGGCGAAAAATTTCGCCAAGGCCATCACCGACCTCGATACCTGGAAGCAGAAGTACCCCGCCTCGGACTATCAGTATGACCGCTCGGTCTTCTACATCCAGGCGTATTCGGCGAATAAGCAGCCCGCCAAAGCGCTCGACGAATCCGGCGCTTTGATGGCGAAGGATTTGAAGACCGTTCTCAACGATCGCAAGAACGGGCCCAGCCAGCAGTTGACGGTGCTGTTCACGGCCACCACGGCCATCCTCCAGGTGCCCACGCCTACCGCCGACGAGGTGGCCACCGCGACCAAAGCTGCGCAACAGCTAGCGGACTACAACACCAAGCCGGAAGGCGCCAGCGACGCGGACTGGGCCACAGCGCGCACGCAGCTGCAAACCGCCGCGAAGGGAGCCTTGCTCTACATCGCCATGATGCCCGGCACGGACGCGATGCAGAAGAAGGATTGGGCGACGGCGGAGGCGGCGTTCCAGGCCGCCCAGAAGCAATACCCGGACAGCTCGCAGGTAGCTTACCAGCTGGGCCGCAGCGAGCTCGCCCAACAGGGCGCCAACCCAGCCAAGATTTCAATAGGCATGTACGAGATTGCGCGGTCGGTCTCGGTCGATCCGGCCAAGAGCGACTTCGCAGATCCCAACGCTCGCACCCAGGTGGACGCTTACCTCAAGAGGGTCTACACGCAATACCATGGCGGAGACGATGGTCTGGATCAACTCAAGCAGCAGGCGCTCGCCTCGCCCGCACCGCTGCCGGACTTCCACATCATGAGCGGCGCTGAAGCGATGCGTAAGAAGCAGGAGGAATTTGCCCAGAAGTATCCGGACCTGGCGTTGTGGATGAGCGTCAAGGCGCAGCTTACCGACACCAACGGCCAGGAGTACTTCGACTCCAGCATGAAAGGCGCCGCCGTGCCGAAGCTGAAAGGAACCCTGGTGGAAGCCAAGCCTGCCTGCCGCCCCAAGGAACTGCGGCTTGCGGTGCCGCTGCCGGACGCAAAGCCTCCCTACACTGCCGAAATCGCGTTGAGGCTCGACGCGCCGCTCACCGGCAAACCCGACGACAACCTGGAGCTGATCTGGACCGACGGCGTGCCGTCGGCGTTCACCAAGGAACCGTTTCTGCTGACGATTGATGTGGAGAAGGCTAAGATAGAGGGCTTGAAAATGACCCCCTGCACGCCGCCCGTGACCCATCATCCCGCGCCTAAAAAGAAGTAGCCTGAGGGGCAGGCTGCGGTGCGGCCTGCCCTATTACCCCTGGGACCACGTCCCACGCCCCACGCCCCAAAACCGCGCAGTCCAGTTGCGCCCGCACGAGCGTTCCGCTATACTCCGCAAGTACCACATCTCAAACGGACAGCCTTACGGGTGCACCGTAGCGGGCAGGAGGCGTACGTGGAGAAATATCATCGAGCTTGGAGTGGGATGGCGACCGCAGCCCTGACAGGTCTGTTGGTCGCGGCGGGCCTTGTCCAGGTGGCCGGCGCCCAGAATGCTCCGGCCGAGAAGAAGTATAAGGATGGCGAGTTCGATATCTACAGCGCAGCCGCGAACGACGTAAAGGCGAACAATTTCGCGCAGGCCATCAAGGACCTCGACACCTGGAAGCAGAAGTTTGCCGATACGGACTTCAAGACCGAACGCCAGTCCCTTTACATCATGGCGTATTTCGGCGCCGGCCAGTTCGATAAAACCGTGGACGCGGCGGCTCCGATCATCGCAACCGGCGTGGACACCGTCTTTAGTGATCCCAAGGATGGTCCTGGCCAGGCGATCCGGGTGCTGTTCGCGGCGGTTGCTGCAATCGTGCGCATCCCCAATCCGAGCGCCGAGCAGTTGGCTATCGCAGACAAAGCGGCTCACCAGTTGACGGATTACAATCGCAAGCCGCCAGGCCCCGACGGGAAGCCAATGAGTGACGCCGATTGGAACAACGCACGCGCCCAGTTGCAGCCACAGGCCAAGGCGGCTCTCTTGTACATAGCCATGCTGCCTGGTATCCAGGCCATGGCCAAGAACCCCCAGGATTGTGCGGCGGCCGAAGTCGCTTACACCAAGGCTCTGGGCGATTATCCGGACCAGACTGCCGCCTCCTACAACCTGGCACTAGCTCTCAGTTGCCAAAAGAAGAATTCCGAAGCCGTCTATGAGTTTGAGCGCGCCGCGGTTCTCGACGCGACTTTGGGCGGGGCCCAGCCCGATCCGGGCAAGATCAAGACCTTTGCCGACAGTGCTTACGCCAAAGTCCACGGCAGCGACGAAGGTCTCGCCCAACTCAAGGACCAGGTCAAGCAGGCGCCGTTATGGCCCGCCGGCTTCCACATCAAAACCAAGGCGGAGATCGCCACGGAGATCGCAGAACAAAAGCAGAAGGCCCTCGAACAATCCGATCCCGAGCTTGCGATGTGGGTGAAGATCAAGGCCGCGCTGAACGACAGCAACGGCGCGCAGTACTTCGAGGAAATCAAGGGCGCCGATGTCCCCAAGCTGAAGGGCAAGTTGATTGACGCCAAGCCTGCCTGCAAGTCCTCCACGCTTTTGATCGCTGTGCCGGTTCCCGACGAAAAAGAGGCACCCGTCGCCGAAATCGCCCTCAAACTGGACGCTCCGCTCACAGGCAAGCCAACGCTCGACACAGAAGTGGAATGGAAGGGCTTGCCCAGCGAGTTTACTCAATCGCCATTCCTGCTTACCATGGACACGGAGAAAACCGCGGTTAGCGGGCTGAAAATGACCGCCTGCACGGCAGCGCCAGCACGGCCGGCGGCAAAAAAGAAATAAAGCTCGGCCCCGACACTTTCACAGTTCAGAACTGCTGCCGTGGCGCGGGCAGTCCTGCCCGATGTGTCGAGATTCGTCTCGACATTTCATAGCGGTTGCGCGCCACACGGTGCCTGTTGCCCGGACACGTCGCCACGACTGGCGACGCTGCAGGCAAGACTGCCCGCGCCACGCTATTGCAGATCCTCGTTCAGCACCGCAGCCAGGCGCGCTCCCGCACGTTCGATCTGCAGCTCGATCAGCGAATCGGCTCTGCGCTCGTAGTCCGCGCCAATCACCAGGGGCGAACCTGGCTGAGCTTTCGGCAGTTTGCCATAGACCATCTGCTGCGCCAGCTTGTGCGCTTGTTCCGCCCAGTCGCTGACCGTGCCCTTGGCGAATTTCTTGCGGCGTCTGTCGGATACGGCGGACAGCCTGGCAAACAAGTCCTCTTCCGTGCCCATCCGCGCCAGCAGGCCACTGTCCCAGAGCCCGTGCAGGTTGCCGGGCTGGTCATGGAACACGATGTGCACTTCGTTGCCGCCATGGTCGGCGTTGTCGGAGCTGTGCAGAGGCTGGTGCATGTCGCCGACGAAATGGATCACGAACATCAGCGCCTCGCGGCGCTGGTCCGCCGGCGTCGCGGGATCGCGCAGCTTGGCCCGCATCGTGGCGATCGCCGCAATCACGCAGTTGCCGTTGGGACAGTCCCGCTCCATATCCAGGCCCGGCTTATCGATCGGGATGTCCACGTAATGCCACGGCCCTGTCTCCGGCCGGTTGCGGCGGATTTGATCCGCCCAGCTGGAAACCGACGCGATCGTGCTGCCCGGCCCCAGAATCTCAACCACCCGCGCCCGCGCGCCGGCTGTCAACTGCGCTTCAGCGATGCGGGCCACCAGCGCATGTCCTTCCGGCCCCCAGGCAAGAGCAGGGAAGCCGGCGCAGAGCAGCGCCAAGAGAGGGGATTTGCGCATTTCGGACCAAGCGTAGCACAGGAAGTGATGGTCCCCGACATCGAGATGGCGCTGTTGTCCTGCTGGTCGTCCTCGTCGCTTTCATCGTACAGGTGGACGTAATAGCTCGCCAGGCCGCATCCCGCCAGCAGGAGCAGGAGGATGCCGAACCAGCGCAGGCTCTTGCCGTTCCAGGCTCGCGCGCCGTCGACGGCCGCCGCGGTAGCCTTCACCACGCAGAATGCGGCGCCGCAACCAAACAGGAGCTTGATGTGCCACGGAATCAGATCCAGGTGGCCCTGGCCGCCGACCTGGCTCCAGAGCACGTAAACGGCGATCAACGCGATCAGGAATTGGGTGGCGTAGGCCAGACGGAGGATAGGCATCTGAAGTGCCGAATCCCTATCTTACGTGATCATGCGAGCAGTGCGCGAGACTTCGGAACTACTAGACAAAAGGTTAAATTGAGCACGGGCAAACGGGACAGGCACGAAAGTTCGCAAACGTCGGCGAAGATTCGAGCCCGTCCCCGTTTTACAGAGAGCCTAATTGCTGGCAGCCTGGAAGGTGCCGAGGAAACCGCTGCGGCGGTACATGCTGGTCCAGGTTTCGCCCAGGCCTTCGCCCTTGTAAGAGTCTTCCATCGTGTAAGCGGGCATGGCGTGCTCCAGCTTGTTGAGTGGCGGATAAAATACGTCGTCGTTGCCGCAGATGTGGTCGGTGGCGGCCAGCGCGCGCGTGCGAATAGTGGCCAGCGTTCCGGCCGTCAGCGTGGCCGCGCCGCCATGGATATTGTCGTTTTCGATGGTCAGCTCCACCGGCTCATAATCAACGCGCACCACGTTGTTGAGGAGGTCGCCCGCCTGTGCTTTGGCGAAGCTTACCAGCGCGTCCCTTTGCGCGGCGTCGGCGCGGCTGTCGACGATCAACACCGCGGTGGCCGGATTGACTGGTTCGTAGGGATTGCCCAGCGTGTGCACGGCGTGGACCACACCTACCACGGCCAGCCCGGCCAGGTTCACGCCGCCCCAGTTGCCGCCGGCGATTTTCCAGGCAAACACCGCTTCGCGCCCGTTCATTTCGATTTCGCCGTTGGCGAAACACGGACCGGTATAGACGTCGGCCGTGCGGGCTTCGATATAGTTGCCGGAAAGGCCGCGCGCGGGAATCCCCGCGGCCGAAGAGACCAACGCAGCCGCGCCCAAAAGAGCGCCAGCGCACAGAATCATTCGCATCCCAGTATTTCCCTCTAACTTTGATTATAGCCGTTCGCGGGAGCAGACAAGAACCAGCGGCCAAAACGCGGACGCGGGCGCGTACGTCCGCCAGGCTCAGGCTACCTTGACCGTCTTGATGTTGACGAACTCGCGCAGCCCAGGGGCGGCCAGTTCGCGGCCGTAGCCGGAACGTTTGACGCCGCCGAAGGGGAGGCGGGGATCGGAGGCCACCATTCCGTTGATGAAGACCATCCCGGACTCGATCTCATCGATGAAGCGCTCTTGTTCGGCTGGATCCTCGGTCCACGCGCTGGCCCCGAGACCGAAGGCGGTATCGTTGGCCAGGTGGATGGCATCGTCGAGGTCCGCGGCGCGAAAGAGAACGGCGACCGGCCCGAATAATTCTTCGCGACGAGCCGGCGCATTCTCCGGCACGCCGGTCAGCACCGTGGGAGCGTAGAAATTGCCGGGGCCCGGAAGGCGCCGGCCGCCGGTGAGCAGCGTGGCGCCCATCGCGACAGACCGTTCGACCTGGCTTTCGAGATCATAGAGAATGGCGGGCGTGGCGAGCGGCCCAACGTCGGTCGATTCGTCCAACGGGTCGCCCACGCGCAGCGCCTCCATGCCGGCCACGAAGCGGTGTTGAAATTCGCCAGCGATGCCGGCGTGCACGATGAAGCGCTTGGCGGCAATGCACGACTGGCCGTTGTTGATGACGCGCGCCAGCACCGCCGCCTTGACGGCGCGGTCGAGATTGGCGCTGGGCATCACCAGGAAGGGGTCGCTGCCACCCAGCTCCAGGACGGTTTTCTTAATCTGCCGGCCGGCTTGCTCCGCCACGGCGATGCCGGCCGGTTCGCTGCCGGTGAGGGTGACGGCCTTCACGCGCGGGTCGTTGAGAATGCGTTCCACCGCGGCCGAACCGACGAGCAGCGTTTGAAAAACGTCTGCCGGAAAGCCGGCGCGGCGGATGATGTCTTCGATGGCGAGCGCGCACTGCGGGACGTTGGAGGCGTGCTTGAGCAGACCCACGTTGCCAGCCATCAGGGCGGGCGCCGCGAAGCGGAACACCTGCCAGAACGGAAAGTTCCAGGGCATCACGGCAAGCACGGCGCCGACCGGCTGGTAACGGATGAAAGCGCGGCCGGGCCCGGCGTCAACCGGCTCATCGGCCAGCAGGCGCTCACCGTGTTCTGCGTAATAGCGGCAGGCGAGGGCGCACTTGGCGGCTTCGGCGCGCGCGGCGGCGACCGGCTTGCCCATTTCGACAGTCATCAGGCGGCCCAGCCGGTCCTGCTCGTTTTCCAGAATGGCGGCCGCGGCGGTGAGCCACCCGGCTCGCGCGGCGAGCGAGGTGCGGCGGTAAGAGTGCC
>CAZZHN010000117.1:0-14747 GCA_964654065.1 uncultured Solibacteraceae bacterium | reverse complement strand
CACCTGGACCTGGCGAAGCCGGACGCGATCGTGATGCACCCGGGCCCCATCAACCGCGGCCGCGAGCTTTCCTCCGAGGTGGCCGATTTTCAGCGCTCGGTGATTCTCAATCAGGTGGAAAACGGCATCGCGGTGCGCATGGCGGTGCTGGAAAGGGTGATCGGATAGGTCATGTCCCTTGTGATCCGCAACGGCCGCGTGATCGACCCGGCCTCGCAGACCGACGGCACCGCCGATGTGCTGATCGCCGATGGCCGGATCGCCGCCGTGGCGCCCGCGATAGACGCGCCCGGCGCGGAGGTGTTCGACGCCACGGGCCTGGTGGTGGCGCCCGGCTTCATCGACATGCACGTTCACCTGCGCGAACCGGGTTTCGAACACGCCGAGACCATTGAGAGCGGAGCACGCGCGGCAGCGGCGGGCGGGTTTACTTCCGTTTGCGCGATGCCCAATACCAAGCCGGTGAACGACAGCGCCACGGTCACCAGCTACATCGTAGAGCGCGCGCGGCGGCTGGCGGTGGTGAATGTGTTTCCCATCGGGGCCATCACAAAGGGAAGCGCTGGCGAGGAATTGTCCACCATTGGCGCCATGAAGGCCGCCGGAGCGGTTGCCATTTCGGACGACGGACTGCCGGTGATGAATCCGCGCGTGATGCGCCGCGCCATGGAATTCGCCCGCTCCTATGATCTGCCGATCATCCAGCACTGCGAGGACCTGAGCCTGAGCTCGGGCGGCGACATGCACGAAGGCGCGCGGTCCGTGAAATGGGGATTGCGCGGCATCCCGGCCGCCTCGGAAGACGTGATGGTGGCGCGCGACCTGATCCTCGCGCAGCTGACCGGCGCGCGCTACCACGTGGCGCATATATCGACGCGCAACGCGGTGGCGATGGTGGACTACGCGCGCCGCCACGGCCTGCCGGTCACCTGTGAAGCTACGCCGCATCACTTCGCGCTGGCCGACGAAGATATGGCGGCTTATGACAGCAATTACAAGATGAAGCCGCCGCTTCGGTCGGTGTGCGACCGCTCCGCCCTGGTGGAGGGCATTGCCGCGGGTGCCGTGACCGCCATTGCCACCGACCATGCGCCGCACCCGGGGAGCGAGAAGATGCAGGAATTCGAGCGCTGCCCTTTTGGCATCATTGGTCTGGAAACCGCGCTGGGGCTGGCTCTTGAGGGCCTCGTTCATTCCGGTAAGATCACGCTCGCCCGCATGGTCGAGCTGTTCACCACGGGCCCGGAATCCATTCTGCGCCTCGGTCGCGGCACGCTTTCGCCTGGCGCGCCTGCCGACGTCACTGTCTTCAGCACCGGGATCGACTGGACGTATGACGTCAACCAGTCCTTTTCACGCAGCCGCAACTCCCCGTTTCACGGAAGAACCTTCAAAGGTGGCCCGGTAGCCACCATCGTCAACGGCGAGTTTGTGTGGCGGCGCGCGTAAACGCCCGCCAGGTTTCCTGTTGGGGATCGGTTGCGAAACAGTGAATCGAGCGGTCCGCTAGAGCCCTCTTCCCTTGCGCCAGTGGCCTTCGAAAAGCCCCTTCATCGCTTCGCCCATGCCCTCGTGCTCGAACACAACCGAGGTCCAGGCTGGCCTCGTGATCACCGGATCGAGCAGGGCGACCAGGCCCCGTCCTCCATCGAATACGGCCAGTTTCATGGGCAGCGAATCGGCGACCCGCACCTCAACGCCGGCAGTCGCATATTCGCTCAGCCGCTGGCGATGCTCCTCATTGAGTGACGCGGCTTCGAGCAGAATGCGGCACGCGACGCCGGCCGAGGCGGCCTGCTTCACCAGTTTCTCGTCCAGCGGGTCCACTGCATAAGGCGGCCGCGAGAATTCCAGGTAGTCGGTTTTTACTTCGCTCAGCATGCGCCGGTATTCCGCTGCGGTCTGCGCTGGTTCGGTGACAATGCGCAGGAAATCCAGCGTGCCGCGCCCGCCCTGGCCTTCGGAGTACAAGGACTTCAAATCGTCGGTCAAGGCTGAGCCCGCGCGGCTGTTGTCCGTCAACTCCTGCTCGAGCGCCTGGCGCTGGCGGCTCAAGTAGCCGGGAATGGCGAGGCTCGGCTCGACCGCCGAAAACAACTTGGTGCGCTCCTGTACTACTTGCGCAAAGCCTTTTTCCACCAGGCTGTCCAGAACCTCATAAATCTTCTGGCGCGGCACATGGGCGCGCGCCGCCAACTCCAGCGCCTTGAACCGGGGGTGCCCCAACAACACCAGGTAGGAACGGGACTCATAGGCGTTGAGCCCCAACTGCTGCAGTCTGCGCCAGAATCGTTGGAAATCAACGGGGGCCAACTCTTCGTTCATATGCCTTTAACCTTACCAAACACCGTCGCCAATAGTGAATTGGGTGCGATGCCAGAGCCGGGATTCCCGATGCTTAGCCTCCTACTTTTGGGGTTGTGGCATAGGCCGCTGGCATTAGGACGGGTGGCAAGTCCCACTTAAAGGCGTGGATCAATTTGACTTGGTAGTAATGGAACCCTACAATAGGCCTAGCGGGTGGTGTATGGCTGAAAACAACGCCGCAATCAACGGGCCCTCGCCCGGTACGGGTATTGGCGTCAGACCCAAGATTCGTATCGTCGTGGCCGACGATCATCCGATCTTTCGCGATGGTCTTTGTAAGCTGCTGGCTTTGGAGGACGACTTCGACGTAGTGGCGCAGGCGCAGGATGGCCGGCAAGTCCTTGACGTGCTACAGCAGCTGGAGCCGGACATTCTGTTGCTGGACCTGAAAATGCCCGGCCTGGATGGACTCGCCACGCTGCAGCGGTTGCAGGTGGCGAAGGGCAAGACGCGCGTCATCGTGCTGACCGCCTCCGACGACAAGAACGAATTCGTGCAGGCCATGAAGCTGGGCACCTCCGGGATCGTCCTCAAGCAGACGGCGACGGACCAGTTGATCAAGAGCATCCGCAAAGTGCACGCGGGAGAGATCTGGCTGGATTCCCACACGACCGCTGCCGTGATCCGACAGTTCGTGGCCAATGAAGATGCCGCTCCGGCGCCCCCGCAACAGATGGCCGGCGCCCAGTCTCGCGAGCGGGAGCGCTCTCCCCTGAGCCAGCGCGAACGCGAAATCGTCGCTCTGGTGGCGCAAGGCTTCAAGAATAAAGAGATGGCCGAGAAGATGTTCATCAGCGAGCAGACGGTGAAGAACCATCTGCATAACATCTTCGATAAACTTGGCGTCTCTGACCGCCTGGAACTCGCGCTCTACGCCATCCACAACAACCTGCACAGCGGCCGCTAAATGTTGGCGCCGCTGACGGCCTGCCGGGCGGCGCGGACCACCCCATAACTCCACCGCTTCACAAGCATCTCCGGGCTGGCGTGCGCCGCGGGGCCGCCCGAACTCCGGCCGCGCAAGAAAAGGCTTGACCCTGACGTAACGTCAGGCCTGAAGATGAATCAGGGGCAAGGTGGCCACGATGTATCGCGCGCAGGAATTCGCCAAGCTCTCCGGCGTAACGGTCCGCGCGCTGCATCATTACGACCGGATGGGGCTGCTGAAAGTGCGGCGTTCGCAGGCAGGCTATCGCCTGTACAGCGACGGCGACCTGGAGCGGCTGGAGCAGATTGTCGCGCTCAAGTTCATCGGCGTGCCCCTCAAGCAGATCCGCGGCCATTTTGAGCGCAAGGGTGCGCCGCTCGACGGCGCCCTTCGGGCGCAGCGGCGCGTGCTGGAGTCAAAACGGCAGCTGCTGGATCGCGCCATCGCGGCCATTCACCAGGCCGAGCGTGCCATTCGGAACGGACACGCTCCGGAAACGGCGGCCTTCAAGAAAATCATCGAGGTGATCATCATGCAGGACAATCAGAATTGGACGGATCAATACGCTAACGACGCTGCGCGGACCAAGATCGCCGAGCGGCGGAAACTATGGTCGCCGGAGTTGCAGGAGCGCGTCAGCCGGCAGTGGATGGAACTGATCGGCGAAGTGGAGGCGGCCGTGGAACACAAGGAAGTCCCGGCGGGCGCTCCCGCCGGAGAGCTGGCGCGGAGGTGGAAAGCGCTGGTGGAGGAATTCACCGGCGGCGATCCCGATATCACGGAATCGGTGAAGAACGTCTGGGCCGACCGCGCCAACTGGCCGGCGGAAGCCCAAAAGCAGGCGCAACCGTTACGCATCACGCCGCAGGTCTGGAGCTTTATCCAGCAGGCGATGGCATCGCAAAAGCGCTGAAGAGGCCGGCTCCGGATTCGGCAGGCCGCGCCGGCCGGTTGTGCGGCGGGCGTGATTCGCATTATCCTGATGGTCGCCATGACGCGGACCGACTTTCTTAAGCTCTCCGCCGCCGCCGCGCTTTCGACCGCGGCCGCGGCTCAAAATCAGCAGCCCAATCCGGATCTCGGTTTCACCGACACTCCGATGCTTCCGGGCATGCCCTGGCACGTGCACGATCCGGCGCGGCCGCATCCCAAGGTAGTCGTGCCGGGAAGCGCGCCGGGGGCTCCGCCTTCGGACGCCATCGTCCTGTTCGACGGCACGGATCTTTCGCACTGGGTGCAGCGCGGCCGGGGCGCCAACGCCGGGAAAATGATCGATCCGGTGTGGAAGCTTGGGGCCGGCTACTTCGAAGTGACGGGAAACTCGGGAGACCTGCTGACGCGCGAGAAGTTCGGCGACTGCCAGCTGCACGTGGAGTGGGCGTCGCCGGCGCCGCCGCACGGCAACAGCCAGGCGCGGGGCAACAGCGGCGTGATTCTGATGAGCCGGTACGAGGTTCAGGTACTGGACGCCTGGCAGAACCCGACGTACGCCGACGGGCAGACGGCCGCGATCTACGGTCAATGGCCGCCATTGGTCAACCCGGCCCGCAGTCCGGGCGACTGGAACACCTATGACATCATCTTCGAAGCGCCTCGCTTCGCGGACGGCAAGGTAGACAAGCCGGCATTTGTAACGGTGTTCTACAACGGCGTTGTGGTGCACAACCACAAAGAGATCATGGGGCCCATGGTTTATCGGCAAGTCGCGCACTACACGCCTCACGCGAGCGAGGAGCCGCTCCTGCTGCAGGATCACCACGATCCGGTGCGGTACCGCAATATCTGGATTCGCAGGCTAGGCGGGTACGACCAAGTCGAGTGACGCAGCCGCGCGTTCCGTCCTGCGGCACTGTGCTAACTTGATCGTTGCCTCACGTATGATCGCTCTGCTGCGCGGCATTTTGATCGAGAAGCATCCGAATCAGGCCATTGTGGAAGCCGGCGGCGTCGGCTATGACGTGATCATTCCGGTCTCCACGTTCACCCACCTGCCAGGCCCCGGCGCCGAGGTCCGCCTGCGCATTCATACCCACGTTCGCGAGGACGCGCTTTCGCTCTACGGATTTCTCACCGCGGAGGAAAAGACGCTGTTTGAGAAGCTGATCTCTGTCAGCGGCATCGGCCCCACCCTGGGCGTGAAGGTGCTATCCGGCGTGGCCGCACCCGACCTGATTCGCGCCATCATGAAGGGAGAAGTGGAGCGGCTGATCCGCATCCCTGGTGTAGGCAAGAAGACTGCCGAGCGCATGGTGCTCGAACTGCGCGACAAAATGCCGGCGGTGAGCGGGGAAGTGCCGGAAGCGCCAGCGTCCGCGCTCAGCGCCGTCGATCAGGATGTGCTCTCCGCCTTGCTCAACCTGGGCTGCGCGCGCCCGCAGGCCGAAACGGCGGTGCGCAAGGCCAAATCCGCCGGCGGCCCCGCGGACTTCGAGCCGCTTTTCCGCCGCGCTCTGGAACTGGTACGGTAAGCTGGTAACAGTGCCCGACCGGGAATTGGTTTCCGGCGATCGCCAGGCCGAGGATCTGCAGTTTGAAGCGGGGCTTCGCCCGCGGCGGCTGGCCGAATTCACCGGACAGAACAAGCTTAAAGAGAACCTGGATATCGCCATCCAGGCCGCCCGCCAGCGCGGCGAAGCCATGGACCACGTGCTGCTCTACGGCCCGCCTGGCCTGGGTAAGACTACCCTTGCGGCCATCATCGCCGAAGAACTCGAGGCTGAGTTTACCGCCACCTCGGGGCCGGTGCTGCAAAGAAAGCTCGACCTCACCGGCATCCTCAGCAACATCCGCGCCCGCCAGGTCTTTTTCATCGACGAGATTCACCGCCTGCTGCCGGACGTCGAAGAGATGCTCTATTCAGCGCTGGAGGACTTTCGCGTCGATATCCTGGTCGGCGTCGGGCCGGGCGCACGCACGCACTCGCTGCCGATGCCGAAGTTCACAGCCATCGGAGCCACAACCCGCCAGGGCCTGGTCAGCGCGCCGCTGCGCGGCCGTTTCGGTTTGGTGCTGCGCCTCGATCCGTACACCGTCGAGGAGCTGAAGGCCATCGTCAACCGTTCGGCGAAACTGCTCGGCGTGGAGATTGAAGAGGGCGCCGCCGAGGAACTGGCCCGGCGCTGCCGCGGCACACCGCGCATCGCCAACCGCCTGCTGCGCCGCGTGCGCGACTATGCGCAAGTGCGAGCCGATGGCCGCATCACGCTGCCCGTGGCCCAGACGGCGCTCAACCTGCTCGACGTCGACCGCTACGGCCTGGACGAGATCGACCAGAAGATCATGCTGACGATACTTGAGAAGTACCGTGGAGGCCCGGTCGGCGTCGGCACCATTGCCGCGTCGATTTCCGAGGAGGCCGACACGATCGAGGAAGTGTACGAGCCTTATCTTATCCAGCTCGGCTTCCTGAATCGCACGCCCCGCGGCCGCGTTGGAACCGACCTGGCGTTCGACTACTTCCACGTGAAGCGCAAGCTGCGCACCGACGGCCAGCCGGGACTGTTTTGAGTTGAAGCTCACCTATCTCAGCCTCGGCTCCAATATCGGCGACCGCGAGGCTAATCTGCATGCGGCCATCGAGTGCCTCGCCGCGCCCGCTTTGCGCGTGCTGCGCATTTCTCCCATCTACGAAACGGAACCGGTCGATTACGCGGATCAACGCTGGTTCCTCAACCTGGCGGTGGAAGCGGAAACCTCGCTGTTCCCCTTGCAGCTTCTGGCGCGCGTGCAGAAGGTCGAGCGAGTGCTGGGCCGTGTGCGCACCGTGCCCAAAGGGCCGCGCACCATCGATATCGATATCCTGTTCTACGGTGCGGCTGTCATGCACGGTGGCCAGCTGGAAATTCCGCATCCGCGCATGTGCGATCGGCGTTTCGTGCTCGTTCCGCTCAACGACCTCGCCCCGGACCTGCGCCATCCCGTGAGCCGCAAGACGGTCGCGGAGATGCTCCGCGCAGCGCCGTCCGCCGTTGTACGGTTGATACACTCGTAGTTTCCACGTGCCCGACCTCCAGCAAGCCCTGAAGAAGTACTGGGGCTACGATTCGTTCCGGCCGCTGCAGGAGCGTATCATTCAGAGCCTGATGGACGGGCACGACGCCGCCGTCGTCATGCCCACCGGCGGCGGCAAGTCGCTCTGCTACCAGCTTCCGGCGCTGGTCAGCGGCCGCACGGTGCTGGTGGTCAGCCCGCTGATCGCCCTCATGCAGGACCAGGTGGCGCAGCTCGCCGATATGGGCATCCCCGCCGCCATGCTGAACAGCACGATGCCGGGAGAGGAGCAGCGCGCCGTGATGCGCGCGGCCACCCAGGGCGCTTACCGCCTGCTCTATCTTTCGCCCGAACGGCTGGCGCGGGAAGATACCGTGACCTGGCTCGTCAAGGTGCCGCTGGCGCTGTTCGCCATCGATGAGGCGCATTGCATTTCAGAATGGGGACACGAGTTCCGCCCCGAATACCGCCAGCTCGCCTCGCTGCGCCAGAACTTCCCAGAAGTCCCGATCGCCGCATTTACCGCCAGCGCAACGCGCCGCGTCCGGCACGACATTCTCGAACAGCTCCGGCTGCGCGACCCGCACAAATACATTGCCAGTTTTCACCGCGCCAATCTGCGCTACGTGGTCGAAGAATGCGCCAAGAACGCACACCGCCAGCGCCTGCTGCAGGCCGCACGCGCCTATGCCGGACAAAGCATCATCGTCTACGCGCCCACCATCGCCCTGGTCGAGGAACTGGTCGACTTCCTGGGCAACCACGATATTCCCGCCGTCCCATACAACGGCCAGATGGAAGCCGATGACCGGCGCCGCAACCAGGAACGCTGGATGAACGATGACGTGCGCGTGCTGGTCGGTACCATCGCCTTCGGCCTGGGCATCAATAAAGCAGCCGTGCGCGCCGTCATCCACACCTCGCTGCCCAAATCCATCGAGCAGTATTATCAGGAAGCCGGCCGCGCCGGCCGCGACGGCTTGCCCGCAGATTGCGTCCTGCTCTGGCAGCCCAAGGATACTGGCCTGCTGGCCTACTTTATCGACCAGCTGCAGGACCCGCAGGAAAAGGAGCGCGCCTGGCAGCGGTACCATACCGTGCGCCGCTTCGCCGAGAGCGCCCGCTGCCGCCACCTGCAGATCTGCCAGCATTTCGGACAGACACCCAAGTGGACGCGCTGCGATATGTGCGACGTCTGTGGCAACCGGCCGGCATGGCTTGATGAGCCGATCGTCGAGTCGTTCGCGAAAGCCAAGAAGAAGAAGCGAGCGGCGCAAGCCGAAGTTCCGCGAGTCGCGGCCCCGCGCAGTGCGACGGATCGTGAACCCCAGCCCGTACGCGCGGGCGAGCTTGCGGCGCGTCCAGTCGACACTGAGCTGTTCGAGCTTCTAAGGCAGTGGCGCACCAGCACTGCGAAGCGTGCCGCCGTTCCGGCCTACGTCGTTCTTTCCGATGCGTCTTTGGAAGACCTTTGCCGCAAGCGCCCGGCCAACCTGCGCGAGCTGCTGGGGGTTTTCGGCTTCGGCGAGCGCAAGGCCGAAATGTACGGCGGCGAAATCTCCGCCGCCCTCGAAGCCTTCCGCAACGGAGCGCGCGCCGAACGCCAGGAGCGCCAGGCTTCCCCGGCGGAGGAGACGCTCGCCCTGCTCGCCGAGGGGAAGGCGCTGGAAGAGATCGCCCGCGTTCGCGGCCGCCGCCTTTCCACCGTGGTTGAAGTGGTGGCCGGGTTAGTCGCCGAAGGCAAAGTCGATTACCGCATGGATTGGGTGGGAGGCGAAGCCCGCCACAACGAAATCGCTGAGGCCGCCCGGCGGCTGGGCACCGACCGCCTGAAAACCCTCAAGGACGCGCTGCCGCCGGATGTGACCTACGAAGAACTGCGCCTGGTGGCGGCGTGGATGAAGCGGGACTCCGCGCAACCGCTTGCATAGCAGTGAATGGCATTCAAGTTACATAGTATAAAACGCGTACATGATAGATCTCGACGTCGACCGGCTCTCAGGTGGACTGCTGCCGCCTCATCGGCTCATTCGCTTCAGCATTCCCGCCAGGCTCACCTTCAACGGCGCATAATTCGCGGCCGCCACCATCAGAGCCAGGCCGCACCCGAGCAGGAAAACTGGCCAGCCGGCACGGTCCGGAAACACATTCTGCTGCAGCCGGAATACACCAATGGCAAAGAACAGCAGGCCCGAGGCAAAGAAGTTTTTCATCTGATGCGGGATGCTCGCAAAAACGAACACGCAGGCCACCGCCGGTAACAGCCACTCGAAGACACGCTGTTCGATGCGCGAATTTGCATTGAGGCCCAACAGAAACAGCGATGTCATCACGTGCCCCGGTATCACGAAGCGGAAAGCGCGGCCCACCATGTGCACCTGTGCCGAAGCAAGCTGCTCGCAGATACGGTCGAGCACAGAATAGATTGCAGCGTTGACGATGAACAGGTATTCGATTTGGCCGCGCGTCCAGGGCGCGGTCGCTTGCAGCCATTTGGCGTAAGGTTCGTGGAACGTTGCGACACCGCTCAGCGCCGCCCAGGTGAACGCGACGGCGAACGGATAGAAGTAGCGCGAGTCGTCAGGCCGGCCGAGACGTTCCAGGCCGAACCCGGCGGCCATGAAGAGCGCGGCGCAAGGGAGCAGGCGGAAGTAGAAGCGGCCGGGGTCGTTGTCGAGCCAATCGATCAGGCCCATGCGGAGCAGGGTGGTCAGGCAGAGCAGGGCGGCCACCGACGAGAACATGAGCGAGAAGACCGGCGCACGCGTGAAACGCCGCAGCCACCAGCAGACCGGCAGCCCCGCCAGCAGCGCCCACCATAACTGCGCATTGGTGGCCTGTTTGTCGACTCCGAGCCGGTGGAAGAGCTCCAGGTTCGCGTTCGCGTGTGTAAGCGAGTGGAAGAAGCCTGCTTCTTCCAGGGTGACCAGCATCGATACCGGCACCACCACGCAAAAGGCGAGCAGGTAGGCGATCGCGACGCGATGGTATCCACCCTTCCAGGTGCGGATGCCGATCCATGCCATCGGCGCGGCAGCCGCCCAGGCAACCAGTACAGCAGGCGCCCCAGCCATCGCCCGGTAACGGAAGAAGGTCAGCAGCGCGACCCCAACCGCCAGAATCCACGCACCCAGATAAAGGCTGACCTGCGGCAGGGTGAGGCGGCGGGCCTCCATGATCCAGGCATCCTCGCGCTCCAACAAGTGTTCATATCGTTTGCGAATGCCTTCGTATTCGGTGTCGGAGACCACCTGGTCGCGCCGCCAGCTCTCCAGGTCACGCAAATGATCGCCCACCTTGTCGGCGATCAGCCGCGTATAGGCGGCAGGCTCAGCCAGCACCGCCTCGCCTGCGAGAAAGCGGCGCAAGTCGTCCGCCATTTCGCGCGCCGAACCGTAGCGGTGCGCGGGATCTTTTTCCAGAGCCTTCAGGCAGATGTCCTGCAGGCCTTTGGGGATCAGCGGGTTCTGCCGGCGGGGCAGCGCCGGCTCTTGCTCGCGGATGCTGCGCAGCAGCTCCACCGTCGTCTCGCCGCGAAACGGCGGCTCGCCCGCCAGCAATTCATAGAGCACCGCGCCCAGGGAGAAAACGTCGCTGCGCGCGTCCAGCCTCTCAGCACCGCGCGCCTGTTCGGGCGAAAGATACTCGGGCGTGCCGGCGATCTCGCCGATTCTCGAAAGCCTTTCGTGCATACCGAGATCGAGCGCCAGTCCGAAATCGAGGATCTTCGGCTCCAGGTCCGCGCCCACCAGAATGTTGGCCGGCTTCAAATCCCGATGCAGCATCCCCCCTTGGTGCAGGAACCCGACAGCTGCCGCCACCTTGTTCATCAGTTCCGCTTTTTGCTCGAACGTCAGCGGCGCGGCGGCTTTCGTCAGCGGCGCGCCTTCCACAAACTCCATCACGAAGTGGGGCGTTTCCTCGGCGGGGCCCAGATTGTAAATACGCACGATATTGGGATGCGACAGGCGCGCCATGGCACGAGCCTCGCCCATGAAGCGGGCCTGCACCGCGGGGATGTCCGCGTATCGAGGGGCAAGTGTCTTGATGGCAACCTTGCGGTCCAATGCTTCGTCGATGGCGAGCAGCACGCGGCCCATCCCGCCGGAGCCGATCTCGGCCACGATTTTGTGGCCGGAGAGCCGCTCGGGGAGATGCGCGGGGTCGAGCGCGCGATCGATCTCGGCCAGCACCGCCAGCTCGCCCACCAGTTCCGGGCTGTCCTCACCGCGCGCGCGGCCATCCAGAATGTCCGCGAACGATTGCGCCAGGCGCAGCTCGTGCTCGTCGTCCATCACGCTTCCCCTCGGTCGCACAAACTCCGGAAACGCTTCACCGCCCGATAGACCAGCAGGGCGACCTGTTCGCGAGACTTGCCGAGACATTCGGCCATTTCGGCGGTCGAAAGGCCTTGGATCTTGGCCAGCAGGATGGCCTGCCGGTAATCCTCGGGAAGCCCATTCAGGCGCTCGAGGAGCCGCTCCACGGCCTCCTGCTGGCCGAGCAGCCGGCTGGGCGTTCTGGTGTCGACGGGCTCGGGGCCAAGCGGGTTGCTTTGGCTCCGAAACGGGACCTCTTCACCGGCACGGCGGTCGCGATTCCGATAGCGCACCTGGTCGACGATCACGTGATCGGCAATCGAGGAGAGCCATCGCAGAAAGCTCCCCGGAGTCTGATACGTGAAACGATCCACGTCGCGAAAAGCGCGCAGGTACGTCTCCTGCACTACGTCGTCTACCTCCGAGAGCTCGCGGGAACGCGGGCTGAGCTTGAAATGCACCAGGACGGAGAGGCGTCGCCGATACTGTTCGAATACCAGCGAGAGCGCCTGTTCATCGCCGGCCTTCGCCTTCTCCAGTAGGGTGAACGTCGAGGTTTTAGCTTCCATCGCCGCGGCCAGCTGTCATCAATCGACGAGAGCCATCGACAGCCGGCATCAGGTTCATGATACGAGAAAACACGCTCTGGCATGCGCGAAAGTGGACTACTGGAGCCGCTGCCAGTCTTCCACCTCACCGTGCGATCTGTCATCGGCGGCGTACTTCGCCAAGAAACTGCGCAGCGAGGTGGATGGCGCCGTGAGCAGTATCCTGCTGTTGTCGCGCGCCCGGTTCGGCAGTTCCTGCGCGGCTTGCTGCCGGAGCCACTCGGAGTCCAGAAAGGTCCAGCGAAGGCTTCCATTTGTAGTCCAGATCCGGATCCAGGCGTGGCCTGGAGTCTGAAAGTCGTCCGAGTCCTGCGGGGAGAGGTCTAAAAGCGAGGCTTGTCCGGCCTGGAACAGAAGGGCGTCGAACTTTCGCGAACTGCCATCACTGAGATAGGTGACGGTGTAGGCGTTGCCATCCCCGTGCCGGATGACGCAAAGGTCGCCTCCCTCCCTGGCTTGCCACGCCCCAGCCAGGTTCGCGTCGAAGCCGGCTTCCTGATCGGCAATTGCCGCCGGCTCCAGGGAGATCAGGGCCGGGCTGTCACAGCCCGCTAAGACCAGCGTGCCCGTAAGGGCCAAAAGAATCATCGGATATTGCATCTGCATCGCCTCCATCAAGGAACAGCGATATCCGGGCGCGATTCTTGCACGGTGGAGAAAGAAAAATGGGAAGTCAACCCGTTCTTGGGTTGCGTCAGATGAACATCTCCTCGTCCTGAGTGGCCATATCGGGGGGATATTTGCGGCCTTTCACCAGGGTCGAAACGGCTGCTGAGATTCCAGCAGCCACGCTGTTGGCTTCGTGCACCGGGCGCATCACGGCGCGCTTCACTGCGCCGCCGACTTCGCCCACCTGCTCTACGGTCTCCGTAACCGCATCGTCGATTTGCGCCAGCCGCGCGCGGGCACGGTCGCCGGCGTCTTCCAGCAATCCGCCCAGGCGATCCGCCTGTTCGCGTCCGGCCCGCGCGATTCCGGCTATCTGGTCGGTGATTTCCGAAACCCGCGGGCGGTTCTCTTCAATCACCAGGTTGGCATTGGCCAGCGTCGTCCTGGCTTGATCCACCAGTGGCCCGGCGCGATCAATGGCGACGCTCGCCTTGTCGAGCGTGACGCGCGCCCTTTCCAGAACGGGGCCGGCCTTTTCGATGGTGGCGCCGACGATCTCGAGCTGCGGCGTAGCCGTATCCATCAATACCGTGGCGCGCTCGATCATCGGCTCCATGCGGGCTATGGCGGGTTCGGCGCTGGCCAGGAAACCGGTGATCTTTTCCTGCATGCGGCGCAGCCCACGAGAGACAGCTACGGCTGCCAGCGCCTGCACCACGAACGCAATGGTGACGAGCACCACGCCCGCAGTCGCGATCCAGCGAAAAATCTCGTCGGTCATGCCGTCAGTTCCGTCCCGCCCGATTGACTAAACGGTCTCTTCGGCGGGCTTCTGCGGCCCGCGCGCATCGCGATATGCCTGTTTGCCGGCTTCCACCGCGTCAGCCAGATTGCCCTTCTGGCGGTTCAGGGCGTCTTTGCCTTTGTCCACCCACTCAGCGGCAGTCTGTTTCAAATCCGAGGTGTGCTCCTTGAGCAAATCGCTGCCCTCGTTGGCCTTGCTACGCAAGTATTCGCGTGTTTCCTCGCCGGACTTGGGGGCGAACAAGATACCTAAGCCGACCCCTACGCCAAGGCCCAATAAGAATGCCGAAAGTCCGTTCTTATCCATCGTATTCCTCCTCTACCCTTCGGCTCACCCGTCTCAATTCGAGCCAAACTTCAGTATACTCCGCATAAGAACCCCAATCATGCCGGAAAAGCCGGACCGCCGCCTGAACGCCGAGAAATTATGGACTTACGCGCTGCGGCTCCTCGCCGGCAGGGCATATTCCACCGGGGAGTTGCGCGAGAAACTGCGCCGCCGGGCGCAGCGCGAAGCCGACGTCGATTACGCGGTGGCGCGCCTCAAGGATCTGGGTTATCTGAACGACCGCCGGTTCGCCGAAACGTTTGCCACCGCACGCCTCTCGGGCGACAAACTGGGAAGCACGCGCGTGGTCCAGGATTTGCGGCGCCGGCGGGTGGCTCCCGCGCTGGCCGAGCGCACCGTCCGCGACGTCTACCAGGGAGTCGACGAAACGGCGTTGATCGAGGACTGGGTTCGCCGCAAGTATCGCCTCGCTCCGCGCGAGGGACTCTTCGAGACGGACAAGGACATGGCGGCCGCGTACCGCAGGCTGCTTCACGCCGGCTTCCGGTCGGGGGAAATCGTGCGCGTGCTGAAGCGGTTCGCGAAGAATCCGGAACTGCTGGACGCCTGGGAACCGCCGGAAGCAGAGGAGCCGGAGTAGCACCTGATCTTCAGCCTCAAGAACCTGCACCAGCAAGCGGGCGCCGGCAAGCTAGAAGCATGCCCCACCTATTCCCGAAGTTCCACGATGGTGGCGCCGGCGCCGCCTTCCTGCTGCGGCGCGGGATAGAACTTCGCTACGTGCGGATGGCTGCTGAGCAGTTCCTGAATGGTCTTGCGCAGCACGCCCATGC
>CAZZHN010000116.1:0-14909 GCA_964654065.1 uncultured Solibacteraceae bacterium | reverse complement strand
CACTACCTTCGAGGTTCCCGCCTGGGTGATGCTGATCTACTGGTTCGCGCTGCAATTGTTCGGCGGCTTCGACAGCATCACGGCTTCACAGTATTCACAAGCCGGCGGAACAGCATTCCTGGCCCACGTGGGCGGCTTCATCGCCGGCATCGCGCTCATTTTTCTGCTTGGCACGCGGCAGCCCTACTACCGCCGCCGCGACCTTTCCTGGTAAATGAAAACGCTCGCTCAGGCATCGTTTCGCACCGGCTATACGAACCGCTCCCTGACGGTCGCGGCTCTGATCGGCATTCCACGGCCTTGTAGGGGCCGGGCATGCCCGGCCTGAGCCGGCACTGAGCCTGCGTTGGAGGTGCCATGATTCCTGAAGAATCTGAAGCCGCTCGTACCGCCCTCGACGTGCTGGCCATCGCAGCCCATCCCGACGACGTGGAACAAACCTGTGGCGGCACCCTCATCCGCATGGCGGAGATGGGATACCGCACCGGCGTGCTCGACCTCACCGCCGGCGACATGGGCTCCCGCGGCACGCCCGAAGACCGTGTGGCGGAATCGCAAACCGCTGCCCGCCACATGCTGCTCGCCTGGCGCGGCAACCAGCACATGCCCGACGCGCGTCTGGAAAACACGCTCACCGCGCGCATGACGCTAGCGTTGAAAATCCGTGAGTTGAAGCCGCGAGTGGTGATTCTGCCGTATTGGGAAGCACGCCACCCCGACCACTACCGCGCCAGCGAAATCGGTTTCGAAGCCTGCTTCCTCGCCGGATTAAAGAAGCTCGAGGAGTATTCAGAACCGCACCGGCCGCAGAAGATCCTCTACTCGAGCCTCTACGCGGACGTGAAGCCGTCATTCATCGTGGATATCAGCGCGCAATTCGAGCGCCGCATGGACGCGCTGCTGAGCTATCGCTCCCAGTACGGCGCGGCGGAGGCCAGCGGACTGTTCCCGGACGAGGCGGAGATCCGTGAGCGACTGGGCGCCATCGCGCGCTTTTATGGCAACCTGATCGGCGTGCGCTACGGCGAACCCTTCGTGGTCAAGGAAGCGATGCGCGTCGACGACATCGTAGCCATGCCGGTCAGATCGATCTGAAACGGACAGACAATGTGACGGCGTAACCGCTTCCTGACGGTCCTGGCTCCGAAGCGCCTCAGAACCGCGACCGTCAGGGAGCGGATGCCCGCATAGCGAATCCACCGATGAATCCTTCTTCCACTCCACGCCTTCTCCTCCGCCGCTGGCGGGCAGATGATCGCGAGCCGTTCTATCGCATCAACTCGGACCCGAGGGTGATGGAATACTTCCCCGCCCTTCTCACGCGCGAGGAGAGTGACGCAACCCTCGAGTGGATTGAAACTCACTTCAAGAAGCGCGGCTTCGGATTGTGGGCGGCCGAATTGATCGAGACCGGTGAGCTGGCCGGCTTCATCGGGCTGGCGGTGCCCCGCTTCACAAGCAGTTTCACGCCGTGCGTTGAGATCGGCTGGCGGCTCGCCGCGCGATTCTGGGGAAAAGGGCTGGCCACCGAGGGCGCGCGCGAGGCGCTGCGCTTCGGATTCGAGGACGTGCGCCTCGGCGAGATCGTGTCTTTCACCGTGTCGCAGAACCTGCGATCCATTCGCGTGATGGAAAAGCTGGGTATGCGGCGCGATCCGGCGGCCGATTTCGATCATCCGTTTGTCGCCGAAGGCCACCCCTTACGGCGCCACGTGTTGTACCGGCTGCGGGCGGCGGATTATCAGGACCAACTGCGGCAGCAGGCACACCAGGACCAGCAGTAGTGCACCAGCCAGCATGGGAGCGCCGCCGCGCCAGCCGAGGGCGACCACGATTTGCGGCAGCAGTGGAACCACCAGCAGCAGTACAACGGCCGGCGCCAGCATTTGCAGCAGCAGAGCCAGCCCGGACAACCGCTGCGCCGCGAGCGCCAGGCAGAGGAACGACACAATTCCCGCAGCCAGCGGCCACGCCAGCAGGTAGCTGGCGCCCGGCGCCGGTCCCGCGACCAGGATCAGCAGCGCGGTGACCAGCGCCAATGGCAGGGAAATCCAAGCGCCGCGCACGCGCCGGCTCCAGGCGATGACCGCAGCCAGCATCAGAATTGCCGCCAGTATCCACACCCCGGGGATTACCCACGATGCGGGATACACGATCAGCGGCAGAAACCGGACCGGGAAGTAGACGGCGTCGCCGTGCGGGCGCGGCGTCAGATCGGCGCTGCCGAATTCGCGCGCCAGCATCAGGCAATAGCGGCCTTGTTCCTGCAGGCTGGCACGGTCCAGATGCGCCACGTCGTCGTTGGCGGTGTGATAAAACTCCGGATGCCCGATGAACGCGAAGTTGAGGCCGGCCAGGCCGCCCGCCTTGAATACCGTCATGTCCGTGTCGTTGGGCATCCGCTTGTAGACTTCATATGCGAAGGACGAAGCAGAGGCCTGCGGCACCGCCCGCTGGAGAGCGCGGATGAGCCACAGATTGTCGTCGCTGGTTTCGAACATGGCCGGCACTCCGCCGGTGCCGCGCGCCTCGAAGTTCAGCACCACGCCCGGCTCGCGCCGCCAGGGATGATCGCGCGCGAACACAACGGCGCCCAGCAGCCCGCGCTCCTCACCGTCCGTGACCAGGAAGATGACGTCGTTGCGCAGCGGCGCAGCACTCTTGAGCGCGCGGAGGGTCTCGAGCAGCACCGCGACACCGTGGCCGTCGTCGGATGCGCCTGGCCCGCGCGGCACCGAATCGTAATGCGCCACCAGCATCACCGGCCGCGTGGAGGCCGTGCCCGGCATGCGGGCAACGATGTTCTCGACAGTGCCGCTAGCATGATAATGCTTGCGCGCGAATTCGGCGAAGCCGGTTTCCACCTCGGTCGCGAGCCCGAGCCTGGCGAACTCGCCGCGCACGTAATCGCGCACGCGGTCATGGTCGGCCGATCCCACAGGGTGCGGCCGCTGCGCGATCGCCACCACGTGAGCCAGCGCGCGTTCCGCGGAAAAATCCGCCGGCGGCGCCGTTGCCGCAGCGGGCTGCATCCGAGCGGGCGGCGCTAGCCCGATGGCGGTCCAGATCAGCAGCGAAGCCACCAGCAGCCACCGCGCCGCTGGAGATGCAACCGTACGCATTGCCACAGATTAGCGCGTCTTGAGGATCATCCAGCCGACGCGCGGCCGGAGGCGTGTCGCTTTATCGCCGAACCAACCGCTCCCTCACGGTCGCGGCTCCGATAAGCCGAGCGAGCCCGCCAGGGGCGAAAGAAAACAGCCCAGGGCGTGAGCCCTGGGATACCTCGAGACCGATCAACCAGCCCCGCAACGGGGCGTAAGAGAACGTCTAGAGAGCGCGCCGCGGGTCGATCTTCCGCCCCGTTCCGGGGCTACGTCGTTCGGTGCCAAATTCCTCGCGTGATTGGCGCTGGCCATTCAGGCCGGAGCACCTCACGCCGGACTTTCTGGGAGTGGCAGCCGTGGATGGTGGCGAGCTGTCCCTCCGCACGTCGCGCAGATCCCGGTGCCCTTGCAGAACCGGCAAGTTGGCTCCCGAGAACTAAGACTTGGTTTGATACCCGAGCCGCTGCATGCCGCACACTTACCTGTTACGGTCTTCCAAAGGAAATGTTCCTCACGGTGACAGTCCGCGCACACATTTCGCCTTCTGGTTGGGGGCATGAGTCCGCCGCTTTAGAATTGTCTCATTTCTCGGAGTACATAAAGCGGCCAGGCCAACCCGCCACGGAGTGTCAGAGGCTGTTTGAACACTCCTGGCTGGACGATAATGGGTCGGATGCCAGTCACGCGCCGGGCCGCGCCGCGCCCATTCTGGACTTTGCTGATGGCGCTCTCCGTTTGCTCGCCCGCCAGCCTGCGCGCGCAGGAATTGCAGCCAGACACGGCGCACGCCTTCGACTGCTACATACAATCCGTGGTCGCGCGGCTGGACGGCCGCAAGACATTTCTTGCGGCGGATGCCGACGCGGCGCTGAACGACCGCCTGGTTCGCGGACTGCGCATCGAGACCCTTCCGGCGAACGGGCCCAATCCGCACAAACTCCCCGCGGCCCATCTTTATGACTGGATCGGCAGCGTTTTCATTCCTGGCGCCGCGGCCGACCGGACCGTTCGCCTGCTGCAGGATTACGACCACCGCGCGCAATTCTTCGGCGACATGGTGTCTGAGGCGAAGCTCGCCTGCCGGTCCGGCGACACCCATTTTCAATACTCCATGATGTTGAAAGAGCCCGCCCGCATAGAGGTCCAGAGCGACGTGGTCTGGGAGCGCGTCGACCCACGCCACTGGCGGTGCCGCTCGTATTCCACCAGCCTGCGCGAAGTCGGCTCGAACCACGGCTACCTGCTGCGGCTGTATTCTTACTGGCGCGTCGCCGCGGTGGAGAAGGGCGTTTACGTGGAAGGGGAATCGGTTTCGCTGTGCGGCGAATTCGGCGCCATGACGCGAGCCCTCGGCTCCATGCTGCTGGGCATCAATCCGGAGAAGACGCTGCGGCACTCGCTCACCTCCATACGAGACTCGGTCCTGAACCAGCGCTTGCAGTTCGCCGGCCCGCCCGCAGGATTGCCGGCCTGCGGCGAGGTTTTTCAACCCGCGCGCTGCGAAGCCAACCAGAGCAGGTGAAGGCAGCGGATTGTGCGCGCAGAGGCGTCGAGTAGAGACTCGACGCGGCACGCACGAGTGCGTAAGTCACATTGGCCGGCAAACAAATGTGAGGCGGTCTTCGTGTTGTTACGCACGAGGCTTGCGCCGGGCTTCGCAATCACGGGAGAATAACCGCTCACGGTGATTCTCCTGAAGGTGCCGAACTCCGCTCCGATTGGCTGGCTCGCGATGGGACTGCTGGCAAGCTCGGCGCTGGTGGCGGCGACGATTTCGGGCAGCGTCAAGGACGCGTCGGGAGCGCCGGTGGCGGCCGCCACGGTGGAACTGCGCAGCGCGGCTGGCGCCTCGTTTTCGACGAAAACCGGCGCGTCCGGTGAGTTTCGCTTTGCCGATCTTGCAACGGGCGCCTACCAGCTGCGCGTGGCGTTGCCCGGCTTCGAACCGTGGCAGGCGGACATTGCCGCGGACGCGCCGCCAGTCGAAATCCGCCTAGCCATCGCGACGCTGCGCCAGCAGGTGGACGTCACCGCGGCGCGCGGCGCCAACGCCGACCCGAACTACCGCGCGTTGCGCGATGCGGCGTTGGAGGAGCCGCTGCTGGTGGAGAACGTCATGCTGCGCCGCGACAACGGCGTGTTGACGCTGAAGAGCGGTGTACTGGCCTTCACCGCGCCGGTGCTCGGGCGCAGCGCGGAGGCAGTTTTTTCCGGCGACGGCAGCTTCGTCTTCCAGCCCGCCAGCGCCATCGAGACGGACCACGTGCGCAGCCTGATCGGCACCGAACTGATCGAAGAACAGTTCGATCGCGCCCTGTTTTGCTTCACCGACCGCACCGCCGACGAGATTCGCAGCCAGGCCGGCAAGCACGCTGCCGACGCCAAGCTGAACGACACTCTGCGCGAATTCCGCAAGCATCTGCGATACCGCCCGGAACAGATGCGCTCCATGACCGAGTTTCTGCTGCACTCCGACGAGATGGACAACGTGGACGCCGATATTCTGGCCGACCTCTACAACCCGGCGCAACCCGGTTTCTTCAGCGCCTACCTGCATGGCCGCAAGCACGCCGACCTGCGCTTTCACGTGCGGCCGCGCGGTGTGCTTCCCGGCCTGCCCGCTCCGGAGGAAGTGGCCGTGATTCACCTCGACCCCGGCTCGGATCAGGAAGGCATCTGGTACCTGGGGCACCTCGCCCGCGAAATCAAGGGCCGCACCGCCAGCTCCGACGAGAACAAGCGGGTGGTGGAGGCGGAGAGCTATCGCATCGACACCGCGGTGGCCCACAACGACCATCTGACCGCAGTGGCTACCGTGCGCTTCCACGCCGTGACGCGCGGCGATCGCCTGATCCGCTTCAGCCTGCTGCCCAGCCTGCGCGTGGCGCGGGTTTCCACCGGCAGCCGGGAGATCGCTTTCGTGCAGGAGGATCGCAAGGAAGACGGCAGCTTCTACGTGGTGATGCCCGCGCCCATGGAGCCCGGCGCCGCCTATACGGTCACCATCGAATACCAGGGCGACCGCGTCGTGCGCAATGAAGGCGGCGGCAATTTTGCCGTAGGAGCACGCGAAAGCTGGTACCCCAACGTCAATGCCTTCCGCGATCATGCTCACTATGACCTGATCTTCCGCGTTCCCAAACAATACACGCTGGTGAGTGTGGGCAAACTGGAAAAACGATGGACGGAGGAAGGCTACGCGTGCAGCCAGTGGGTGTCGCCGGCGCCTTTCGCCGTAGCGGGTTTCAACTTCGGCGACTTCAAAGAGCACGACGTGCACGATTCGCAGCTGGATTTCACCATCGAGGGTTACGCGGCCAACGGCGTGCCGGATTACTTGAGGGGCGCGGAGGGAATCGGCGCCATCGGCAGCCTTACGCCCGCCCGCCTCATGGACAACACCATCGTGGACGCGCAGAACGCGCTACGGATCTATAATGCGTGGTTCGGCAAGCCGGAATACGGCCGCATCGCGATCACCCAGCAGCCGCAGTTCAATTTCGGTCAGTCATGGCCGACGCTGGTCTACCTGCCGTTCGTCGCGTACCTGGACGACACGCAGCGCTGGCGGCTGATGGGCCAGATCCAGAACCGGCTGACGGAGTTCGTGGAAGAAGTCACGCCGCATGAGGTGTCTCACCAATGGTGGGGCCACGAAGTCGGTTGGACGACGTATCACGATCAGTGGCTGTCGGAGGGTTTCGCCACGTTTTCGGCCGGGCTGTTCCTGCAATTCACCGAGAAGAATCTCGACAAATACCTGAACTACTGGGTGCAAGCGCGGCGCACGCTGGTGGAGAAGAACAATTACGGGCAGCGCGCCATTGACGCCGGGCCCCTCTGGCTGGGCTTGCGGCTGGCCACCCCAAAGAACGAGCGCGCCTACCAGAGCGTGGTCTATTACAAAGGCGCCTACATTTTGCACATGCTGCGCAGCATGATGTACGAATCGCAGGAAGGCGACAAGCGGTTCATCGCCATGATGCACGACTTCGTGGACGAGAACCTGAACCGCAACGCGTCCACCGAGACCTTTCAGCACGCGGTGGAGAAACACATGCGGCCGGCGATGAACCTGGTGCACGACGGCAAGATGGATTGGTTCTTCCGCGAGTGGGTGTACGGCGCGGCTTTGCCGCATTACAAATTCGACTACGATGTGACGCCCGCCGGCGACGGATTCGTGCTCCACGGCAGCCTGACGCAAAGCGAGGTGACGCCCGATTTCACTATGCTGGTGCCCATGTATATCGATTTCAGCGGGCCCCTGGTACGGCTGGGCCTGGTCCGCGTGACCGGCAACTCCACGGTCGAGATTTCGCAAATCAAGCTTCCCAGCAAACCCAGACGAGTCCTCATCAATGCCTTCCACGACATACTCGAACAGTAAGCGAATCCCCGCGGCGCGAAAAGAGCCCGAATGACACCGGCAGTGCAGCCCGGCCGGACCTCCCCCGTGCGCTGGACGCTGATCGGCTGGATGTTCGTGGTGTCCGCCATCGCGTATCTGGACCGGGTCAACATCTCCATCGCCGGCCAGTCTGTGGCCGCGGAATTCCATTTCGACAATCTGCAACTGGGCTGGGTGTTCAGCGCGTTCGTCATTGGCTATGCGCTATTCCAGGCGCCGGGAGGCGCGGTGGCGGACCGCTTCGGCCCGCGCGCCGTGCTGGCGCTGGGAGTGATCTGGTGGAGCGTATTCACCAGCCTGATAACCATCCTGCCGGCAGGCTGGCCGGGCCTGTTGTTCACGATGGCGGCGCTGCGCTTCGCGCTGGGCATGGGCGAGGCGGTGGTCTACCCGGCTTCCAACTGCATCGTGGCCGCCTGGATCCCGTCGCGCGAGCGCGGTGTGGCCAACGGCCTGATCTTCGCCGGGGTGGGGGTTGGCGCAGGCATTACCCCGCCGCTGATTACCTACTTCCTGCAGCATTTCGGATGGCGGGCGTCTTTTTGGGCCAGCTCGGTGTTGGGCTTGCTGGCCGGGGCCGTTTGGTACCTGCTGGCGCGCGACAAGCCGGCGCAGCACTCTCGTGTGACGCCGGCGGAGGCCGCGTTCATCGAGGCAGGCCTGCCGCCGGCGTCGCAGCGCGGCCATGCCAAGCCTCGCTGGGGCACGCTGCTGCGCAACCGCAGCCTGCTGGCGATCACCTTCGCCTACTTCTGCTACGGCTATGTGGCCTACATTTACTTCACCTGGTTCTTCATTTACCTCCGCACCGCGCGCGGCCTGGACCTGCGGCAGAGCTCTTACTACACCATGCTGCCGTTTCTCGGTATGGCGATCGGGTCGCCATTGGGCGGTTGGGTGAGCGATCTGCTGGTGCGCCGCTGGGGCAAGCGCGTCGGCCGGTGCTATCTGGCCGCGGCGTCGCTCGGCTTCGCCTCCCTGTTCACCATGTTGGGGACGCGCGCAGCCAGCGCGGAGCTGGCCAGCCTGGTGCTGGCTTGCGGGGTGGGCGCGCTGTACTTTTCGCAGAGCACGTTCTGGTCGGCCAGCGCCGATATCGGCGGCAGCGCAGCCGGGGCCGCGTCGGGCTTCATGAACATGGGCGCGCAAACCGGCAGCGCGGTGACCGCTTTAGTCACGCCGCGGCTGGCTGCAAGCTTCGGCTGGCCGGCCTCGTTCGCAGCCGCTGCCGCTCTGGCTGCCGCGGGCGCCGTGGCCTGGCTGCTGGCGCGGCCGGAAGAAGATGCGCGCTGAGAGGGACCGGCGCATCGGTTCCCTCGCGCGCCGCGAGGTTTACGAACCGCCTTCGGCGATCAATTTCGCTACTTGAGAGTCACGGCCAACCGGCTCCACAAAGACAACCATGGCGGGGTTCAGGTACATGCGGTCGGGCTCATGCCATTCCTTGCCGCGCTTGACCAGCATGTTGGAGACCTGCTTGGTGTCCGGGTCCGTCTTCGAAAACACGTAGAAGACATCGGTCAGCACGGGGCGGTCCGTTCCCCAGCCCTCCAGTTTTCCGAAGTAAACCGCGCCGTTCACCATGAGCACGGCTTGATAGGGCGTCTCGAATTTGACGGGCTCGACCTTCTGGCAACCGATCTGGCTCGCCAAGCCGGCCATCAGACCCAGCATGGCGGCGGCCTTCCAATTTGTACGAATCATTTTCCCAAACAAAATGGTAGCAAAGCGGTAGGACAGACCATCGGCTTTTGTGGTCTGTCGTGCTTCGCACGCAGGTGACAGACGACACAAATCGATCGTCCGTCCTACTGGAGCCTGACAGACGACACACACCGTTCGTCCGTCCTACTTGGTACCTGACAGACGACGCAAACCGATCGTCCGTCCTACTTGGCGCGGGTGTTCTTGACTTTTTCCCGCACCAGAATCGAGTGGAGGAACGCAACCTCCTCCGGCGAATACGGCTTGTCATCCTGGCGGAAAACCTCGTGGAACCAGACGGCCGGCTGGCGGTCAATGTACGGCTTCTGCCAGGAATCCCAGGGCAGCCAGGTCTGCGTCTTGCCCGCGACCAGACCCCAGTTGTAGGCGCCGATGTTGTGCTTCTTGGCGATCGGCAGAATCGCCTGAAACGTGCTGCCGTTGGGGCGGGCCATATACTCGGTGCAGAGAATCGGACGGTGCAGGGCCTCCAGCCAGACCACGTGCTGCTCGAAATCGGCGGGTTTGCTGTAGTTGTGGAAGCTCACCACGTCGGAGTTGTCGAGCTGGAATTTCTCAATCGGTGAAAGCTTGTCAGGGCTCGACCAGTCGCCGTGCCACACCGCCGTAGTGAGCGGCTGCTTCGGCAGGCCGGCGCGCGCGTACGTGAACACCTGGGGCAGCAGCGCCGCGACTAGGGCGACCTTGTTGGACGGCTCGGTGGGACCGTAGCTGCCCTCGTTGGTATTGTCCGGCTCGTTCCAAAGGTCCCAGGCGAGCACCCGTTTATCGTCCCCGAAGTCCTTGATGATGCCCTGCACGTAGGCCAGGACGCTGTCGTACTCCTTCGGATTCATCAAGGCGGGCGCGCCGGGACTCTGCACCCACCGGGAATTATGGATGCCGGGCTGGGGCGGCCGCTGCGGGCCCAGTTCGGGGAACGGGTCCCAGCAGGAATCGAGCAGCACAAACAGGGTCTTGATGTGGTGCCGGTCGGCGATCTTGAGGTATACGTTGATGCGCCTTTCGAACGCGGCCGCATCCTTGCGCCACACCAAGTAATGCAGAAACACGCGCATCGTGTTCATGCCCAGTCCTTCGGCCAGGGCCAGTTCGCGGTCGATGCTGGTGGGATCGAAGGTATCCGCCTGCCACATTTCGAGCTCGTTGGAGGCCGTGGAAGGAATGAAGTTGGCGCCTACCGGCCAGGCTTCGCGCGCGTACCACTGCTGCGCCTCCGCTTCCGTCCAGTGCCGCTGCTGTCCAAAGAGGCAGAGTGCGGCCAGCAGACACACTCCGGTTCGCCAAGGCTTCATGTTTGTGCTCGCCTTGATTGTAACGTGGGCGCGGGCAATGATGGACAATGGGCACGTGACGCAACCGCGGAGCCGCAAGCGCAGCCAGACGGCACCCGTTTCCCCGCCACGTCCGGCATTGCAACTGCGGCCCGGTCCGCTGCTGGCGGTGCTTTCCGGCGTGCTCTGCCTGGGCCTGCTGTCGCCCGAGATTCGCGATTCCGATTTCTGGTGGCACCTCAAGACGGGCCAGTACATGGTGGAGACGCACTCACTACCAGTGCCCGATCCGTTCGCCTACACCACCGCCGGCGCGCCTTTCACAAACGCGGGCGAAGCGGTGGCACGGCACTTCAACCTGACGCACGAGTGGCTGGCGCAAATATTCCTCTACGCGGCTTACAGCGCGGCCGGCTTTCCAGGCGTAGTGGCGCTGCGCGCGCTGCTGTTGGCGGCGTTTTGCGGACTTGCCGGCCTGGCAGCGTGGCGGCGTTCGGGCAGCGTTCACCGCGGATGGATGGCCGGCCTGGTGGTGACCGCGGCGGTGGTCCCATTCGCGCTCGACCGGCCGCAGCTGTTCACCTACCTTTTCCTCGCGCTGGCGGTGGCGATCCTGGAATCGCGGCGGCGGCTCTGGCTGCTCCCGGCCTTGTTTGCGATTTGGGCCAATTGCCACGGCGGCTTTGTCCTGGGCTGGGTCGTGCTGGCAGCGTATTGCGCCGAGGCGCTGATCGCCCCGTGGCGGAGCACGCCTCTTCCGGAAGCACGCGCCGTATGGGTGTGGTCGGGCGCGGCTTTTCTGGCTTCTGGAATCAATCCCAATGGCTTCCGCGCCGTTCAGGTCTTGTTTCTGTATCGGTCGAGTCAACTGCAATCCCACCTGCTCGAGTGGGCGCGGCCTGCACTCTGGCCACCGCCTCTGTTTGCGCTGCTGCTGGCGGCGGCTACAGCAGTGATGGTGTGGCAGCGGCGCAGAGTGCGCGTCAGCGACTGGCTGCTGCTGGCCGCCTTTGGGGTGGCCGCTTGCACGGCCGGACGGAACACCATTTTCGCCGGTTTCTTCGCGCCGGTTTTTCTCGCGGCTTACATTCCCTGGAAGCGCGTGCTGCCGGCAGCGGCCGGTTGGGCCGTGGCGGGAGCGCTGGTAGCGGGCATCGTGTGGGGGACCGCGGCAGGAGAGTTCTTCCAACTTCGTGCGGCGGAATGGCGTTACCCGTCCGGCGCCGCCAGCTTCCTGGTTTCGCATCGTGTCGCCGACCGGATGTTCAATACGTACGAATACGGCGGCTATCTCATGTGGCGGTTGTGGCCGGACCAGCGCGTATTCATCGATGGCCGCGCGCTGAGCGAGCAGGTCTTCGACGACTACGCCCGCATCCTATACAACCACGACGATTCCGGCGGCAAGAGCGCGCAGCAACTGCTGGATCAATACGGCGCCGGCGTGATTGTTATGAACGCGTTCGAGTATTCGACCGGAACGGTGTACCTGCTCGCCCCCGCGCTGGCCGATCCCGCGCAAACCGAATGGAAACTGGTCTACCGCGACGCTCAGGCGATGGTGTGGTTGCGGCGGCCGCCCGCCGGCGTCGTGCCGCTCAACAACCTCGAGGTCTTCGACAACATGGAAACTCAGTGCGGCCTGCATATCGACCGCGAGCCGGGCCACCCGCGCTGCGCCCGCAGCCTGGCACAAACCTTCGCCAAGATCGGCGACTTCACACGCGCCCGGCGGTGGCTAGGCGTGTACCTGGATCACCCGCACCTGCCCGATCCCGAAGCCGAGCAGGCGTACCGGCAGTACGTGAGCGCGGGAAAGTGAGAGATTGGCGGAGCGCTGGCAATTTCGCCGCCCCGCTTCCGGTTGACCCTATAGGAACGCCATCGTCTTGACGCCGGAAATGTCGAACGGTCTCCGGCAGCGAACATTTTTGCAGGACGCCTTATCGTCCAGCAGCACCATGTAGCTTTGCGCCTTGGCGAACTTGGCGCGGTCGCGCTCATCGCCGCCGGGCGGCAGGCGATCCTTCTTCTTGCGCACCATCCAGCGCAGCTCGTACGACTCCGCGGTGCGGCAGTACGGGCAGTTCAAAGTGGCAGGCTTGGTGGTCTGGCTTTCGGTGTAGTAAGCGCGCTCGTCCATTAGCGTTCCCCGATCGGAATCCCCAGCGAATCATAAGTCAAGGCGGAATAGAAATCCAAGGTGGGAATCAGGCCCTTGACTTCCTTGACTGTCTCCTCCATGTGCCGGGACATGCGGAAAAGCTGGACCTGGCCGGTGCGGATCACGTCCTGATTGGCGCCGCCGTGCAGCGGTCCCTGCAGTGCGCCCGCGATGATGCCTTCGAGGCCGGAAGCCGCTGTGCCCATAACTCTCTCTCGCTACGATTCTAAGCCAGGAGCGAGCCGCCACGCCAAGCCGGCGCGGGATTTTGTGCCAAAAAACGCCGCCATCACGGCTGGATTCCGCGAACGTAGGTGTGCCCGTGCAGGCGGTACTTCAGGTCGCGGAAGAAATCATACAGGTGGTTGCGATGCGGGCACTCGTTGACGGGCGGAAAACCGAGCGCACTGGCGCCATTCTCCACCCAGAGCCGCTTGTCGCCCGCCTTGCCGGCCTCGATGTCGACGATAGTTCCGGAGCCGCAGGATTCGCCGTTGAGGACCTCGAACTTCCCCGGCGGCAACGCCTCCGGCCCCCAATCCTTCAGAAACTCCGGGAAAGGATATGCGCTGCAGGGCTGGGCCGCGGTGCATCCCCACACCGCATAAGCCTGCTGGTATTGACCGGACGAGAGAGCATTGAAAAAAGCCTGTGTCTGCCGTTCGGCGGCGTTGGGGATAAAGAGGAAATTGATCAGAATGGCCAGCAGGATCACCACCGCGGCGGCCAGCAAAATGAGAAGCCCGCCCTTGATCCGCCGGGAACGGCGCTCATCGCCCGCGCCGTACTGGTCGAGATAGCCGCCCATTTTCCGCCCCGCAATCCTGCTACTTGCCGACCGGCGCCGCCGCCACCGGGTAAGCCTTATCGTAGGCTGCGGTGGCATCGGCGGTAATGTCCATGGCGGGCTTGAAGTAGAGAATCGCCTGTTGCTCCACGACCAGGTCAGCGCCCTTTTCCTCGGCGAGTTTCTTGACAATCTCCGTCATGCGCTGGCTGGCTTTTCCGAGGATTTCCTGCCGGTCGGACTGCACGTCGGTCTGCAAGTCGTCCTGATTGCGCTGCGCCTCTTTCTGCAGCCGTTGTCCCTGCGCCTGCAGTTCCTGCTCCGCGGTGGGAGTCAGTTGGCCGCCGCCCTGCTGCAACCGCTGCGAGATCGATGCAATCTGCTGCTGCATCTCCCGCAGCCTGTCGGCGCGCGGCTTGTAGCGGGCCTCCATCTCGGCGTTGGCCTTCTTGATTTCCGCGGTATCGAACACGGCTTTCTGCAGGCTGATCACGGCAACCTTTGGCTGAGCGTGCGAGATCGGCGCAAGACTGAAAAGGGCCGCGAAGGCCATAACCGGCCCCAGGCCCATCCGAAGTGACATGAAAGAGACTCCTGAAATGGTGTTTAGAAACACTAGCGTAGCACACCCGAATCCGCTGGAATCGCGTCGACGCGCTGCCATCCAGCACGGTTCTGCAACCGCTCCTGACGGTCGCGGTTCGGATGGGCGCGGAATCACGCATCTACTGGGCGAACATTTCCTGGAGGACGCGGCCGGCGGAGCCGCTGGGCGTTTCGACACGAAGGATGGTGGCGAGGGTCGGGGCGATGTCGTTGGGGGCGATGTTGCCGTCGTACTCGCCGGCGCGAATCCCGGCGCCCATGAAGATCACCGGGACGTGGGTGTCATAGCCGAACGTGACGCCGTGCGACGTGCCCTGGCGGGCGAAAATCCAGTAGGGGTCGGGCAGCACTTCGAGGTCGGCCCCACGGCGCGGGAAATAACCGTTCATCATGCGGCGCCCCGGGGCATCCTCCATCGCCTGTCCGGAAGCGAGTTGCACGCCGGTATAGACACGGAAGACGTGCGGGATTTCCATCAGAGCCTCAGCGGCGGTGCGCTCGACCTCGGCCGGGTCGAGCTTCTTCACGGCAATCAACTCGCGGTTGAGATAGATCACGGATTCGAGCGAGGCCGTGATCCAATCGAACTTGCCTTGCGGCTGAGGGATTCCTGCACCGTTTTGGCCAGGATGCCCTCGGGAATACGGCCGCCCGGCATGTGGCGCGCCGCGTTCACCTCGGGAACAGGGGCGACGCCGTGATCCGCGGTGAGGACCACCAGTACATTATCCAGGCCGACGGCGCGGTCCACGGCGCCGAAGAACTTGCCCAGCAGCTCGCCGGTATGTATGGTCCGCCGCGGAGTTGCAAGCGAAAACTGAATGGGTTTTGGTCT
>CAZZHN010000115.1:373-15087 GCA_964654065.1 uncultured Solibacteraceae bacterium | reverse complement strand
GCGTGCTGGATGACGTGGGCCTTGGGTATCTGCGGCTGGGCCAGTCCGCCACCACCCTTTCCGGCGGCGAGGCGCAGCGCGTCAAGCTGGCCGCCCATCTCGCGGCGGCGAGCTGCCGCGGCACCCTGTTCATCTTCGACGAGCCTACCACCGGCCTGCACTTCGACGATATCGCCAAGCTGCTGGCGGCCTTCGCGCGCCTCATCGAAAACGGCGGAAGCCTGCTGGTGATTGAACACAACCTGGACGTCATTCGCGCCGCCGATTGGATTATCGACCTCGGCCCCGAAGGCGGATCGGGCGGCGGTGAAGTGGTGGTGGCCGGAACTCCTGAAACCGTGGCGCGCGCCGCCCGCTCCCACACCGGCCGCTATCTCGCCGCCCTGTCCGGGAAGTAGAATCGTACTGGGAGGTCCGAATGCGGCTCTTGCTCCTGATTCCGCTCGCCGGCTCGCTGGCCATGGCCGCCACCGAGCCATTCGCCGTCGTCAAGCCCGTCATCAGCCAGATGGAGGAGGGCGCGCCGGCTCCGCCCGGGTTCGACTACGCGCCCGGCGAGATCCTGTTCTTCAATTGCCGCGTGGCGCACTTTGCCAAGACCGCCGACCTGAAGGTTCGCATCGCCTACTCGGTACAGGCGTTCGATCCCAAGGGAGTGGCCCTGGCAGAGGTATATAAGAACGAATTCAACGACGAAGTGACGGTTGAGGACAAAGAGTGGATGCCGAAAATCCAGACCGAGGTGCTGATCCCGCCGCTGGCCGCCTCAGGCACTTACAAGGTCGTGGTGAATGCCGAAGACCTGGTAGCAAAGACCACGGCGAAGCTCGAAGTGTCCTTTGATGTACGCGGGCGCGCCGTGGAGCCGAGCGATAAAGTGATCGTCCGCAATTTCCGCTTTTTCCACGATGAGGCAGGCAAACAGGCCGCCGAGAAGCCTGTCTACCACGCCGGCGAAACCATGTGGACCCGCTTCGATATCATCGGCTACCAGTTCGGCGCTGGCAACAAGGTCGATGTCAGCTACGTCGCCTCCATCATGCTGCCCGGCGGCAAGGTCTTGTGGACCCAGCCGGAGCCCGCTTCCGAACAGAGCCAGTCGTTCTACCCCAAGCGATATATCTCCGGCGAGTTCAGCATCAACCTGCAAGCCGGCGTCAAGCCCGGCTCGTATATCGTCGCTCTTCAGGTGAAAGACGCTATCGGCAATCAAACCTACGAAAGCCGGCAGCTGTTCACGGTGGAGTAGCTTTCCGCCGGTGTTCGTGGCGCGGGCCGCCAGACCTGCCGAGTCGAGAGTCGTCTCGACTCTTTTTCGACTGGCGTGCCGCGGCGGCCCGTCACGCCGGATCGCGAAAGCCTACTGCATGCGCCGCGAATCGGGCTCTATCTTCTTGAAACCCGCCGGCACCTCGAACAGGGAAGGATCGACCGGGCTCGACGAAAAGCCGCTCATCTCGACGGTCATATCCAGCAGTGAGCCGGAAGAACTGCCCGCCGACCCGCTCTGGTCCTGTGTCTGCTGCTTCTTGCGGCCCAGGCCCAGGCGTCCGCTCAAAGCGCCGCCGAGCGCGCCGCTCAGCGTCGACGGTGGTTGCTGCTGGTCCTGCGTCTGCGGCGCCGGCTGGCTGGATGCGGCTGCGACGGAACCATCGGCGGGCTGGCCGCTCACTCCCATCGAAACCGTCTCGAATACCGGCATTCCGTCCAGCTTGCTCATCTCTTTGTACACTTCCGCCATGCCCTCGGAGACCTGAGGATTGGTCATGAACGTATTGCCGCCGGGGTTCCAGTTGATTTTCTCGGCCATGCGCCGCTGGAATTCCCGGACCTCGCGGTACCCATCAGCGGCTGGAGCGATCCAAAGATCGGTGGTGATCGCCATACCGCCCTGCTGCCCGGACTGCTGGTCGGTGCCTTGCATTTCCATCTTGAGAATCATCTCCGTTGCGTCCATGCCGCCGATCGTTTTGTGGTTGTCCGTCTTGTTGCCGGAGACCTTGAACGAGATCTGGCCGGCGTTCGGATTCTGCTTCATCTTCTGTTGCATCTGTTCCAGCATGGCCTTCATCTGCTCAAAAGTCATTACCGAGTATGTCTTCTTCTGCAGATCGATTTGGGTGATCGTCTCGGCCGCCAGGTCGATGATGCTCGCGTGCATGTTGCCGCGGTGGGCCATGCGGTCGCCTCTCACGGCCACGGTGGTTTCGATGGGCTCGCGGGCGGCCTTTGAGAAAGCGCCGGCCACCTTCAACATCCCGGCAATCGCGCCGCCCGTGACCGTGCTCTTCTCCTGGTAGCTGAAGTCCGCAAACGCAGTGGGAACCGCCATTCCCAGGATCCCCGTAATTGCCGCTAACCGTCTGAACATACGTGTCCTCCGACGCTTTATCGTAGGCTAGACAGCCGGGGAATACAAGATTCATGGGGGCCAATCGCCGCGGCGCCTTTGCCGTCAGCCGGCACACGCCCGACCCGCCGACAGCCGCCCTCCTGGCGCAGAGTTGTAAACCCGTTCAGTCCCGGGTTACGGTCGCGCACGACCGAATCCTGCCGGGAGTCCTCAGGAGTTACTCGTCGCGCAGCGCGTCGGCGGGAGCCAGGCCGGCGGCGCGGGCCGCGGGGATCCAGCTGGCCAGGGCCACGATGGCCAGGAATAAAACGATCATCGCTGCGTACGTGATCGGATCGGTGGGCCTGACGCCCACCAGCATCGTTGTCATCAGGCGGGTCAGGGTCAGAGCTGCGAGGATTCCGGCGGCGATGCCCGCCAGGCTCAAGCGCAGCCCGTGTCCCACCACTAGTCTGAGGATGGCTCCGGGCGCTGCGCCGAGCGCCATGCGCACGCCGATCTCGGCGGTTCGCTGACGCACCACCGTGGCGAGCACGCCGTACAGGCCAACTCCGGCCAGAATGAGCGCGATGGCGGCGAACAGGCCAATCAACAAAAGCGAAAAGCGCGTGCCGCCCTGCGCCCGGTCTACAAGGTCTTCCGCCGGCTCGATTTCACTGATGAGTTGATCGGGCGCTGTTTTGCGGATCTCCGCGCGCACCGCGGCGGCATAGGCGGCGGGATCACCCGCCGTTCGCAGAGCCCACCACCCGGCGGCACCGTGAAACAGGTAGCCGTCGGTGACGTAGATCTGTTCCCGGCCGGGGTTTGCCAGCGAAACGTCCCGCTGGTGCGCCACCACCCCGATGATCTCTCCCCATTGAGCCTGCGCCGTGCGAACGCGGAAGAGGATGCGCTTGCCGACAGCGGATTCCCTGCCGAACGCCTTTGCCGCCAGCGCTTGATCCACAATCAGCAGATTGCGGTCCGGCGCGTTGTCGGCGTCGCTGAAGGTCCGGCCCTCCAGCAGGGGTGTGCGCACCGTCTCAAAATAGCCGGGAGTGACGATTTGCAAATCGGCGGCCTGGAACTTGCTCATATCGGTCAGTGCCTCGCCCGTGCCCCAGCGGACAGGCGAGAACCCGCCCGCCAGCGGGAACGGCACTGTAGCCGCGACGCTCCGGACGCCTGGCAATCCGGCCAGGTGATCGTGAATCTTGCGCATGAATGCCGCGCGGGCATCCGGTGTGTTGCCGGCCGGACCGACTAATTGCACCGCCAGCAGGTTCCTGGCGTCGAAGCCGGTGTTGACGCGCTGGATGGCGAGAAAAGTGCGGAACATCAGGCCCGAACCGATCAGTAAAACGAAGCACAACGCCACTTCCAGAATGACCACGGTATTGCGCAGAACGGCACCGCCGCCCAGGTTTGTGGTGCGCCCGCTGGACCGCAGAACGGTCATCATGTCGGGACGAGCCGCTCGCACCGCGGGCACGACGCCGAAAAGCACCGCGGATGCCATGCCGGCCAGCACCGAAAACGCGAGCGCTGCAGGATCGATCTGGATACTCTCAAACCGCGGCAAACCGGCCGGCGCAATCGCCAGCAATTGTTGAATGCCGAACCGGGCCAGCACCATTCCCGCCAGTGTGCCCAGGCAGGCGACCACCATTGCCTCGGCCAGCATCTGGCGGATCAGGTCCCAGCGGCTGGCGCCCAGCGCCGTGCGCACCGCCAGGTCGCGTTCCCGCAACGAGGCCCTCACCAACATCAGATTGGCGACGTTGGCGCAGGCGATCAGCAGCAGAAAAATCACCGCGCCCATCAGCGCCAGTATGGCCGGACGGACCTCAGTCACCAGGTGCCGCTGCATCGGCTCCAGGCGGATGTACATTCCGGCCGTGTTCGAGACTGCGTTGACCCTCCGAATCCCGGCCGCGACGTCTTCTACTACCGCCTGGGCGCGCTCGATCGTCGCGTCGGCCCTCAGCCGGCCAATCACGCGCCACTGAACGTTGTTGCGGCTGGCGGTGTCATAAGGAATCCGTGCGGCCGCCCAAACGTCCGGAACACGTTCAATAACCGATTCCGGCGGGAACAGCAGCTCGAACCCGGGGGCCAGGACGCCGACCACAATCGGCGCGAGCCCGCCGCCTGCCACCGGCAGAGGCTTCCCGAGAATTGCCGGGTTGCCGCCAAAACGCCGCTGGAAGTATTCGAAGCTGAGGATCGAGTACGTGGGAAGCCGCGGAGGGGGAGGCGCCGCGCCGAGGTTGTCCGGATCTGCTGGCACGATCGGCTCCGCCGCCCCGTCAGAGTCCTGGAAATCGCGCCCCAGCGCAATGCGCCCGCCCATCATGCGGAAGAAGTTCGGCGAGACGGCGGCGAAGCGCACTGGCTCCGGCCGGCCATCGGTGTCCGGCAGCGAACCGCGGCCCGTGTTGACGGCCGCGAAGTCTTCGAAAGCGTCCAGCGCGTTGTGCTGCAGATCCAGGAAATCGGCGTTGGAAAACGGGAAATCCTTCACGTTGCGCTGCCGCATGTCGCTGCAGGCCAGCACCAGCCGGCTGGGGTCGCGATACGGCAGCGGGCGCAGCAAAACGGCATCCGTCACACTGAAAATAGCCGTGCTGGCGCCGATGCCGAGCGCGATGGTGAAGGCCGCCGCCAGCGTAAACAGGGGGCTGCGCCGTAGCGTACGCAAGGCATAGGAAAGATCTCGAGACAGCGTCCGGCTCATGCCCTATAGCCTATCCGATCCGTCCGGCAGCCGGCGGCCGCCCCGCGCGGCGCTAGGCGACGCCTTCCAGCTTCAGCACGTACGCGTGCGAAAACGGCAGGTCTTCCGGCACGCGAACCGTGAGCCGCTTGTCGTTGTGTGTCGCTGGCAGCGGCGCAGCGCTGCCTGGGAGCGTAACTCGCACGCCCCCGCGGGCTTCGATGCCATCCAACACCACTTCGCGCTCCGGCCGGTGCGGCAGGATCGCGTAGACCGCGTCCGCCTTGGCGGTGAAGAACGCGTCGATGCGCGCCATCCCGGCAGGCGGCGTATCTATCAGGCTCGAGATCGGGTACGCCGACATGAATTCGCTCTCCTCGAGCTTTGGCTCCGCGCCGCCCGACCACTGCCTTGCACGCCGCCACGCCCGCGTGCCATAAATGGCTTCCCCGTTTTGACGCAGCCAGTCTCCGATTTGTAAGAGGCGCTCCTCCATGATGACCGGAATACGGCCATCGGCGGTGGGCCCGATATCGAGCAGCAGGTTGCCCCCGCGGCTCACCAGGTCCATCAGCATCATCAACAATTCGCGGTCGGTATGATAGTCGGCCAGTGTTTCCGCGCGATTGTAGCCGTAAGAAAACGCCATGCCGCGGCTTTCCTCCCACGGATGAGAACTCTGCTTCATGCCGGAAGTGTATTCAGTGGTGTAGTATCCGCCGTGCTTATGCTTCGTCTCCTTGCCCCAGCGGTCGTCGATGACGATTTTCTCCCGCACCGGCGAGTCGTTGAACAGCCATGCCAGCAGCTCGGGCGCGTGCCATTCCTCGCTCGGCAGCTCCCACTCGCCGTCCGAAAAAATGATGTCTGGCTCCACGTGTTTCACCACGTCCTGAAACTGCGGAAACATGTGCTGGCGCACGTAGCGCGGCTTGTCGGAGAGCCACAGCGGGTTGTACCACTCGTACAGCGAATAATAAATGCCCATGTGGAGGCCGCGCTTGCGCCCGGCCTTGGCCAGGTCCCCCAGCACGTCGCGCTTGGGGCCGATATCCACTGCGTTCCATGGCCTTCCCCAGGCGCGGTTGGCTTCTTCGCTGTGCCAGAGCGTGAAGCCTTCGTGGTGCTTCGAGGTGGGCGCCACGTAGCGGGCGCCGGAACGCGCGAATACATCCGCCCAGTGATCGGGGTCGAACATTTCAGCGCGAAATAACGGCGCGAAATCGAAATAGGGAAAGTTCGCCCCATAAACCCGTTCGTGAAACTGCCGCGTCTGGAATCCGTCCTGGCCCGGCGCCTTGGCCTTCTTGCCCTCCGTCAGCGAGTGCCAGTACCACTCGGCGTACGGCGTCTCGCCCTTGGTGCGCGGCGGCGCGAAAGACGGAACGGAGTAGACGCCCCAATGGATGAAGATGCCGAATTTGGCATCCAGGTACCACGCGGGGGTGGGCCTGCTGTCGATCGACTCCCAGGTGGCTTGATACCGCGCGGCGGCGGCACTCTGCTGCAGAGCCAGCGGCGCTGCGGCCATGGTGCGGAGGAAATCCCGGCGTTGCATAGGACGCCATGTTATCAACTTTGGCGGCTGTTACCCTACCCTTCCAGACCGCCGATCGCCCCATGGAACACGAAGTCGCCGCCGTCGCCGCGCTCATCGCTTCCGGCGGTTTGGCGGCCTAGCCGCCGTGGCGCAGGCTGTCCAGCCTGCTGTGTCGAGAGTTTCTTAGCCCAGGGGAGCCAGCCTCAAATGTCCCCGCTGCCCGCGGGGCTGTGTGCGCCACGCCAGGCCTCGCCTATTTGGTCGCCAGGTTTAGCGCATTGGCTGCGCCTTCAATTGCCTCGCCGGCATTCTCCAGGACCTTGCCCACGCGCACGATCTCTTCGTCTGCCAGCTTCCACTGCTTCTGCTCGATACTCTCGCGCACCGCGGGCAGTGTCTTCACGCCGTACCCGGTGTAAAAGCCGGGAGCATACAGCTGGTGTTTGAACCACGGCCGGTTGGGAAGGCCGTCGCCGGACAGAAACGCACGCTCCACTAACGTCAGGCGGTCGTTCACGTCTTTCAGCTGCGCGCGGGCCAGCGCCGATCCCCCATTGGCTTCGGCGTGCGCGGACGATTGTTGGAAGGCCTGCACCGTTCGCTCCAGCGCTGCCAGCCCGTTCTCGAGCGGCGCGAAATTCAGAAACGGCGGCACAGGTTCCTTTGCCGGCGGCACCATCTTCTCACGCGGATCCGCCAGGGCCGTGAACACCCCATCGTCGATTTGCCGGTTGCGCTCCACGATCTCTTCGCGCTTGTCCTTCGCCAGCTTTTCCACCTCATCGACATAGCGATGCAGCGTGTCCGCCAGCCCATGAAAATCGAACGGCAGCAGATCCGCCCCGGCGAGTCGCATCTCCGCCGTCCCCGCCGTTTGCGCCAGTGCGCGGCCGTAAACGAAAGTGGTGTCGGAAAAGTGCGTGTACCAATAAAAATCGTCGTAGATCGAATGATAAATGCCGCCGCCGTCTTCGCCCCCGAAGCCGAGATTCAGCGACGCGATGCCGACGTGATCCAGAAACGCCGTGTAGTCCGAGCCGGACCCGAGCGCGGCGATTCGCAAGTCCGGCCGCGTGCGGGCTTCCGCACGATCCGGCTGCGGTCCCCTCCCGCCTTCTCCCGAGATGCGCTGCATCTGCGCCCGCTTCCACACCGTGACATTGCTCTCCGGATCCTGGATGTCGCGCGCCACCGCGTTGATGAAGTGCTCGAGCGAATGCGACCCTTCCACGCCCAGGTAGCCGCGGCTGTTGCTGTCTGAGTTGATGTACACAACCGCTTTGCGCCCGAGTTCTTCGCCGTGCTCTTCGGCCCACTCGGTCGAGCCCAGCAGCCCCGGCTCCTCGCCGTCCCAGAGACAGAAGAGGATGGTGCGCTTCGGCTTCCAGCCCTGTTTCCCGAGTGCCGCCAGGGCGCGCGCCTCCTCCAGCACCGTGATCGTCCCGGAGATCGGATCTTCGGCGCCATTCACCCAGGCGTCGTGATGGTTGCCGCGGATAATCCACTCGTCGGGGTACACAGCGCCAGGAATGCGCGCGATCACGTCATAAAGCGGCTTGCGGTCCCAGTTGAATTTCAGCTTCAGGTGCACCTTGGCGGGGCCGGGGCCCAGCCGGTACGTGATGGGCAGCCCGCCGCGCCAGGGCCCCGGCGCCACCGGCCCCTCCAGCGCCGCCAAAAGAGGCTGCGCATCTGCGTACGAAATTGGCATCACCGGTATCTTGGTCAGCGTCACCGCCTGGTCGAGAGGAAGCCGCTTCGCCTCGGCCGTCGCACCGACACCCGGAGTCAGCGGGTCGCCTGGATAGATCGGCATATCCATTACGCTCCCGCGTTGCACGCCGTCCTTCGGCCGGTAGGGCCCGGCTGGAAAAACCTGGCCGGGGGTGAATCCGTCGTCGCGCGGATCCGAGTAGATCAGGCAGCCGATGGCGCCGTGCTCCGCCGCCACCTTCGGCTTGATGCCGCGCCAGCTGCCACCGTAGCGCGCGATGACGATCGCTCCTTTCACTGACACCCCATGCCGCTCCAGCGTCTCGTAATCGTCCGGCACGCCGAAGTTCACGTAAACCAGCGGCCCGGTCACGTCGCCATCGATCGAATAGGCGTTATACGTGGGGAGCTGCTCGTCATGCTGCGCGGACGTTGGATCAACGGCCACGGTCGGCTCCTCGGTCTTCGCCACGAAGTGCACCGGTTCCATCATCTCTAGCTGGCGCTCTTTCGGCGTGGGGAAGAGCACGGAGAAGCTTTCGATGTGCGCGTCCAGGCCCCACTCGCGGAACTTCCCCAGCAGCCACTCCGCGTTGTCGTGGTCATAAGGTGAACCAACGTGATGCGGCCGCGCGGAAAGGCGCTCCATGTACGAGCGCATCAGCGCGGGATCCGGCATTGCGCGGAACTTCGCTTCCCACTCCCGCTCCGCCCGCGCCGCATCCGCCGAGAATCCAGCCAGCGGCGCCGGCTCCTGCGGAATCGCCATCGGCGATGCCAGGCATAAACCAAGGATTGCAGCCACACCCGTTTTCATAAGACCGCTATTGTACACCCCGGCCGGTGACTGCAACCAGGCTTTCCGCCGCAGGGCCGCCTCGGACGATTCCAGGTGCTTTTTCTCACGCCGCCGCCTCCTTCGGGTTGACATCTTACCCGAATCGCTGCATGGTCAGGTTAGATGTCTACCCGAGAAGAAAGCGAACGTCTCGAACTGCTGCAAGGCACCCTCGATCTGCTGATCCTCCGCACCCTGATCTTCGGCCCGCAGCACGGCCAGGGGATCGCGCGCGCCATTGAGCAGACCTCCGCTGATGAGCTGCTGGTGGAGCACGGCGCGCTGTACCCGGCGCGGCAGCGCCTCGAGGCGCGGGAGTGGATCTCCGCTGCCTGGGGCGTTTCCGAAAACAACCGCAGGGCCCGCTTTTACAAGCTGACGCGCTCCGGGCGCCAGCAACTCGTCAAAGAGACAACCAGGTGGCTGCGCCTGGCGACTGCCATCGGCCGCATTCTGGGACCTGAAGCCGAAGAGGGCTAATTGCATGTTCTGGTCAAAGAGGAAGCAAGGCGACTTTAGCGCCGAGCTCGAATCCCATCTCCAAATCGAGACGGATCGTCTCCATGAGCAAGGTTTCGCAGAATCGGAGGCTCGCGCCGCCGCCCGTCGCGCTTTGGGCAACCGGACCAGCGCCGAAGAGCGGTTTTACGAGTCGACGCGCTGGATGAGTTGGGACCTGCTCTGGAGAGATATTCGCTTCGGCTTGCGCATGCTGGCCAGGAACCGCGTATCCACAGCCGCGGCCATCGTCACACTGGCGCTCGGCATCGGTGCCAACACCGCCGTCTTCAGCCTGCTCAACGCGGTTCTGCTGCGCAATCTGCCCGTCCAGCAGCCGCGGGAACTCGCGCTGTTTGGAGAAGCTCAAGGGATGGGCAGCATGGACGAATTCCCGAAGGCAAGCTTGCAGCTTTTCTCGTATCCGTTCTTCCGCGAGTTTCGCCAAAAGAACCAGGTTTTTTTTGATGTCGCCGCTGTATCGAGTATTCTTTTCACCACTCACGGCCGCGTCGCGGGCGGCGCCAATCTCGAGAAGATCGGAGCCGAGCTGGTATCCGGAAGCTACTTCCATACCTTCGGCGTGAACCCGATTCTCGGCCGAACCCTGAGCGACGCCGACGATCAGCACCCCGGCGCGCATCCCGTCGCCGTCGCCAGTTTTTCATGGTGGCAGCGCCGCATGGCTCAGGATCCGGCCATCCTCGGCAAGACCATAACCATCGGCCACACGGTGTACAGCATCATAGGCGTAGCGCCGCCCGAATTCTTCGGCGTCACCGTCGGGCAATCCCCGGATGTCTGGATTCCGCTCGCCATGGAAAAGGAGATTTCGCCTGGCTGGAACGGGTTGGAAAAGAACCTCTTCCAGTCGCTCTACGTGATTGGGCGCCGCAAGCCCGGTGTCACCATGGAGCAGGCCGGCGCCAATACCAACCTGCTCCTCCAGCAAATCATCCACGAATATGCCGGTCCCCAGCCCTCCGTAAAGCAGGTCGAAGACATGCAACACGCGCGCATCGATCTGACGCCGGCCGCCACAGGGCTTACGCATCTGCGGCAAGCCTTCTCTGCGCCGCTGGCGATTCTGATGGGAGTGGTCGCGCTCGTGCTGTTGATCGCGTGCGCCAACGTTGCCAATCTCCTGCTGGCGCGGGCCTCCGCTCGCCAGCGCGAAATCGCCGTCCGCATGTCAATCGGCGCCCGCCGCTCCCGGCTCATCCGCCAGCTCCTGGTCGAGAGCGCCCTCATGGGACTCACCGGAGCCGCGCTGGGCGTTCTCTTGGCATCGGCCGCCAGCCGGCTCCTGCTCGTTATGGTGTCTACAGGATCCGAGACTCTGCCCATCAGCGTCGCTCCCGATGCCTAGGTGCTCGGCTTCACCCTGGCCGTTGCCATGTTCACCGTTCTCCTTTTCGGAGTTGTACCCGCCTTCCAGGCCACCAATCTCAACCTGGCGCCCGCTTTGCGGGAAGGGCGCGGCATGAGCATTTCCCCGTCGCGCCATCGCCTGGCGCGCGGTCTCATTGTCGGCCAGGTGGCGTTGTCGCTGCTGCTGCTCGCCGGTGCCGGCCTGTTTCTGCGCAGCCTGATCAACCTGACGGAGATCGATACCGGCTTCGACCGGCAAAACGTCCTCCTCACTGGCATCGACCCGACTGGCGCCGGCTACAAAGTGGATGCGCGCCTGGAGGACATGATGGAGCGCGTGGAAAGCGGCGTGGGTGCGCTCCCCAGCGTACAGGCAGCCGCCTTTTCGTTCTTCGTCTTCAACGGCGGCGGATGGACAACCGGCGTTACAGTGCCCGGCCGGCCGAAGTCGCCCAATGACGGCGACGTGGCCCACAATATTGTGGGCCCAGGCTATTTCGCCGCGATGAGAATGCCGATTGTGTTCGGCCGCGGACTCGATGCGCGCGACAACATGACGGCACGCAAAGTCGCTGTCATCAACGGAACCATCGCGCGCACCTATTTCGCCGGCGGATCCCCGCTGGGCCGGACGTTCCGCGTTGGCGATCCGGACAAGGACAACAGCCCCGAGTGGCTCGATCTCGAGGTGGTCGGCGTGGTTAAGGACGCCAAGTACGATACCCTCACCGAGGAGCCGATGGCCGCCGCCTTTTATCCTCACGCGCAGCATATCGGCTACTTCTACACTCTGGTGACCCGCTCCACCGGCGAGCCCAAGGCGCTGCTCCCTGCGATCCAGCGCGCCGTTGCCGCGATTGATCCGAATCTTCCGGTCACCGGTTCGACCACGCTGTCCAAGGTGGTGGATGACTCCGTGCTCGACCGGCGCCTGGTGGCGCAGCTTTCCAGCTTCTTCGGCATCCTGGCCGCATTTCTGGCCTCCATCGGCATCTATGGAGTGATGTCCTATGGCATCGCGCGGCGCACCAGCGAATTCGGCGTCCGCATGGCGCTCGGCGCGGCCCGGAGCGATGTGCTGTGGATGGTGCTCCGCGAGAGCCTGGGGTTGGTCTTGACCGGAGTGGCCATTGGCCTGGCGCTCGCCCTGGCGTTGAGCCGCGTCGCAACTTCGCTGTTCTTCGGCGTGAAACCTTACGACCCACTGGCGATAGGTGTGCCGATCGTGGCCATGATCGCGATCGCCCTGCTGGCCGGCTACTTGCCCGCGCGCCGCGCAACCAGGATCGATCCGCTCACCGCGCTCCGCTACGAGTGACCGCGCCGTCGATGCAGCGCCTCTCAGTTCGCGGCGGGTTTCTCCAGGTGGTCGATGACGTAATATTCCACCGGCCCCTTTTGCGCCTCTAGCCTCAGGCCGAGCTGCTGCTTGAGGGCTTCGAAGATGGTAGGGCGCTCGAGCAGTCCAGGCGGCAGGTTCTCTGTGGGGAAGTCGGGGGGAATCTCGGGCGCAAAGGAAAGGGTGAAATCGTAGTTCCCCTCGAGCCCGGTCAGGTCGATCACCGGCCGTCCATCCCTCTGCATCGCCTGCCCGAGAGTCCACGCCAGGTAGTTCATGGGAACCCTGGTCCCAATTAATACGCCGCCCCTGCCGCCCTGAATCGGAATGTTGAAATCCTGGGGGCTCTCGTTGACCTTCATCTTCAACCCTTTCTTGTCGATCATAAGGGCGTATACATTGCCCTCCTTTTTTTCCTTGTGGAACTTCAGCTTGAACTCATCGGCCAGCAGGTTCTGAAACATCACGTGCAGATCGTCCAGGCTGTACGGGTGATCGGCTTTGGCTTCGACATCAAAAGGGTCGGTTTCGAACCAGGCCGGCCCGCCCGTGATCTGGCGCATGGGCACCTTATACATCAGGCTGATCATGAGCTTGACCGGAACGCCCTGTGCCAAGTACCCTTGGCCTCCGGGCATCGGCTTGATCCCGCCGCCGCGACCGCCCCCTTGCGAAGGCTTGATCGACGCCACTTCAAACGTCAGCCGGGCTGGTTGATCCTGACCATGAACCAGAGACGACAGGATCAGGCAAAGGCTCGGAATCAGAAAGTGCAAACGGAGCCGTGTCATGGTGAATCTCGATGGGTCCATGTTGCCATGACACCGGCCGCGGCAGAAATGTTTCCGGCGGGAATCCTGCTCTGTACGGATTCGCACAGACGGCTAGAACTGCTGCGGCGCTTCTCCCAGGTGCACCTGGATCTTCTCTCTCCGGCCGCTGCGGGAGACGGTTAGGCTCAGCAAATCGCCCCCGCGCTTGCGCTTCATTGCCCGCACCAGTGTGTCGTTGCCTTCCACCGGCTGCCCTTCCACTTCGACGATCAAGTCGCCGCCAACCCCGAGTTGATACCCTCCGACGACGACCACCTGGCGCGGCCCGCGCAATCCGGCCTCGTCGGCGGCCGACCCGCGCTCGACCTGTTGGATGAGCAGACCACCCTTGGCAGGAAGCTCCAGTTCTTCGGCAAGATCGCCTGAAATCCATACTGTTCGAATGCCGAGCGTAGGTTGGGAGATGTGGCCCCGCGACTGGTATTCGTCCAACATTTCCTTGGCGCGATTGACGGGCATGGCGAAGCCGATGCCGATGTTCCCCTGGCCATAGATGGCGGTATTGATTCCGATCACGCTGCCATGAGAATCGAGCAGAGGGCCGCCGCTATTGCCCGGATTGATGGCGGCGTCGGTCTGGATCATGCCCTCCAGCCTGCGCGACTCCTCGGTTTGCAGGCTGCGATTGAGCGAGCTGACGATGCCCGTGGTAAGCGTGCCTTCCAGGCCGAAGGGGTTGCCGATGGCGAGCACCTTCTGGCCCACCACGAGCGTGTCAGAGTCGCCCAGCCGCAGCGTGGGAAGTTTGCGGCCGGCTTCAATGCGGATCAGCGCGAGGTCGTTGCCGGCATCCGTGCCCAGAATTCTGGCCTGGTACGACTTCATGTCGGATAACTTGACCGTAAGCCGCGAGCTGCCGCGCACCACGTGGTTGTTGGTGAGGATGGTACCGTCCCCATTGACGACGAACCCCGACCCCGTGCCTTCCTCCGGGTAGAGCTGGAAAAACCAATCCTGCCGGTAGACGCGGGAGGTGATGTTGACCGTCGCCTCGCGCGCCGCCTTGTAGATGTCGATATTATTCTGCTCGTCGGTCGAATAGGCCGAAGCCGCCGAAGCCGGCGCTTCCCACAAGTGGCCGCTCGACGAAAGCTGCGGCAGGAACTGGGCCAGCCTCCAGTGGCCGGCGGAGGTTATGGTCAGGAAGCAGGCTACCAGTACGGCGGCCCATATCAATGGTCGCATCACTCTCATGGTTCGATTCTCCGTAACGCCTCGTAGACGACCTCGGTCTGCCGCAGCGTGTTCTCCTTGGTCCCTGATGTATCTATGACGAAATGGGCGAACTTGAGTTTCTCGTCGATTGGCATCTGGCTGCGCAGGCGCGCCCGCACCACCGCTTCCACCGCCCCCTCGCGGCGCAGCGCGCGCTCCACCTGCTGGTCCTCGGTGCAAACCACCAGGATCAGCCGGTCAAATCGCTTGTAGCTGCCCGTTTCGATCAGAATCGCCGCCTCTACTACGAAGATACCGTCCGGCTTGCGGCGGGCGAACTCCGCGGCCAGTTCCTCTTCGCGCTGCATCACCGGCG
>CAZZHN010000115.1:0-363 GCA_964654065.1 uncultured Solibacteraceae bacterium | reverse complement strand
ATCGCTACTCCTGATATGGAAAGACATTAAAATGGCTGGCACAGCGGCGGGTGCACCAGCGCGTTCAGCCGGGCCAGTTTTTCGGGCTGATTGAACACCAGCGCCGCCAGCCGGCGCCGGTCGATATGCCCGCTCTCGTCGGCAATCTGGGCGCCGAACTCGCGGATCACCGCGTCATGCGCCGCGCCGCCCGGGCTGAGCGTCTGGTGCCCCAGTTCGTCAGCCTGTACCACCAGGCATCCCAGGTTCGCCAGCGCATCGCCTACGAATGACTTCCCGCTCGCCAGTCCGCCCGTCAGTCCGACCTTCAACATAGGCCGGCCCGCCGCTCGGCGGAAGCCACCGTGTTCGCCATCAGCATGG
>CAZZHN010000114.1:0-15263 GCA_964654065.1 uncultured Solibacteraceae bacterium | reverse complement strand
CCTCCAGAATCGCCACACGCGTTTCGTGGCGGTTGGAAGAGATCACTAACTCCTTGGACATCCGTTGCCTCCCCGGGAACGAGGAGAGTCTCGGAGGTAAGTGGGCACCCTGCGTGCGCGCCGGCCGGCCTGCACAGGCAGGCAGCTAACCAAACGCGAAAAGAAGCTCACGCTGGCCGGCGGTGGAGCTTTCACTCATACACCGGCGGCCGGGAACCGCTCCTCTGCCTGGGGGAGCGCTCAAAGCGCCACCACCCCGAGGGTCTCTTTCCTGGCTCCCGATAACCTTTCTGTTGCGGGCCCACCCTTGCAGGCGACCCGGCTAATTCACGAATCTTCTGAGGCGGACGTTATTCACCAGCCCCAAAGCCAAAAAGCTCGACCAGATACTGGAACCACCGGCGCTGAAGAACGGCAACGGAATGCCGGTCACTGGCATCAAGCCCGCCACCATCCCCACGTTGACCACAACGTGGAACAGCAACAGGCTGGCCACCCCCATGCAGATATACATACCCACCGGATCGGGCGCCGTCTGCGCATTCTGGACAATGCGCATAATCATTACAAAGAACAGCGACAAAACAATTACTACCCCGACAAATCCATGCTCTTCGGCAAGCGACGCAAAAATAAAATCCTTCTGCGACACCGGCAGGAAACGTAACTGGGTCTGCGTTCCCTTGGTAACTCCCTTGCCGAACATCCCGCCCGCTCCCACCGCGATCTGGGATTGAATCAACTGATACCCGGCTCCCTGGGGGTCGCGGTCCGGATCGAGAAAACTCACCAACCGCGCCCGCTGAAAGTCCTTCAAGAAATACCAGCCTACGGGAAGCACCAACATCGTAACCACGGCGATTACGATCACGTACTTGCGCCGCAGCCCGGCCAGAAAGGCGCCTACCATCAAGATGGCGATATACGTCAACGAGGTCCCCAGATCGGGCTGTTTCAGCACCAGCAGCGTAGGGACCAGCACCAGCGACGAAAGTATCGTCATCTCCCGGATCTCCAGCGTTTCCGTCTTGATTTCCGCCAGATACCGGGCTACCAACAATATTATCATCAGCTTGACAAATTCCGATACCTGCAAATGTAAACCGCCGCCGAGCGGTATCCAGCGGCGCGAACCGAAAGCACTCTGCCCGAACAGGTAAGTGCCCGCGAGCGCCACCACCGAGATGATGTAATAGCTCGGAACGTAATGCAGCAGCGTATGATAGTCCACCGCCAGAATCAGCCACATGAGCAGCAAACCGCCGGCGATATAGACGATCTGCCGCCACCAGGCGCTGTGGTACTGCGGGTTGTCGAGGGTGGCACTGTAGATTTGCAGAACACCTACTCCGCACAGCGCCAGCGTAATCAGCAGCAGCGGCCAATCCATGTCGCGCGCGGAGAGATATCGGTTCATGTCAGTTGTGGAGCGGAACAGCGGCGGCCGGGCCGGGCATCCCGAGTTGCGTCATTTCCGACAGGCGTGCGGTGACAGAAGCCTGCTGCTGCCGCAAAGCTTCCAGCCTGGTCTTCTTGTCAAAATAGGCCTTCATGACATCGCGCACGATGGGTGCGGCCAGATAGCCTTCCCGGCCGTGATCGAACAGGGCGACGACGACGATCTCCGGCGCAGAACGCGGCGCGAAGCCAACGAACCAGGCGTTGTCAGCCATTTCGACGCCGCCCTTCTGCTTGGCCAGGTCGGCCGACGCTACTTGCGCGGTCCCGGTCTTGCCACAGACCTCAATTCCTTTCAGCGCGGCATAACCGCCGGTCCCACCTTCGTTCACGACGCCATACATTCCGTTGATGACATCCTTGACGTGATCCGGGTCGAGCGGCCACTGATCGGGTTTCTCTGTGGCGCCCAAATCCCGAACCAGGTGGGGATGGTGCCAGATGCCGCCGATGGCCAGGCCGCCAATGGCGCGCGCCAGCTGGAGAGGGGTTACCGTGAGCGCGCCTTGACCAATGGCCACAGAGATGGTCTCACCCGCCCACCACTTTTCGCGGTAATTGCGCAGCTTCCATTCGGGCGAGGGTACGATCCCCGAACCTTCGTGAGGCAGATCGATTCCGGTCGGGTGGCCAAAACCCACCAGGTCGGCGTAGTAGGCGATGTGGTTGATGCCCATCTTGTCGCCCAGGGTGTAAAAGAACACGTCGCAGGAATGCACGATGGCGTTGTGCAGAGAGATGGTGCCGTGCCCTTTCTTTTGCCAGCACTTATGGTAGCCGCCGTAAAACGTGGCGCCGCCGGCGCAATGAACGCTCCAATTCGGATCGATGGTGCCGGTCTCGAGGCCGGCGAGCGCCATGATCGGCTTGAACGTCGAACCGGGAGCCAGTTGGGCCTGAATCGCCCGGTTCAACATCGGGTGGTCGGGGTTGTCGGTGATGGCCTTCCAGTCCGATGCCTTGATACGCTCAGCGAATTTGTTGAGGTCAAATGCCGGCCGGCTGACCATGGCGAGGACTTCGCCGGTGCGGGGATCAAGCGCAACCACAGCGCCGTTGCGGCCATCCATGGCCAGCTCCGCGACAGCCTGCAGATCGAGGTCGATGGTGAGCGCGAGATCCTTGCCGGCGGTAGCAGGCTTGGTCTTGAGCACCTGGCGCACCTGGCCACGATTGTCGACCACCACCTGCCGCTGGCCGTCAACGCCGGCCAGGGTGTCGTTGTACTGGCGCTCAATGCCGAACTTGCCGATGGCGGTGCCCGGATCGTACTTGGCGAACTCCGGCAGATCCAATTCCTGCTCGCTGATTTCGCCGGTGTAGCCGATGACGTGCGCCATCATGCCGTTCTGCGGATAGGCCCGCTTGTAATCCTGGGTGAGCAGCAGTTCGGGGAAAAAGTCGCGATGCGAATCGACGAAGGACAGGTCGGCCGACGTGACCTGCTCCTTGAGTACGATCGGATCGTACTTGGGCCGGGTCCGATAACGGCGCACCTTGGCCAGCAGATCATCCAGATCCAGGTCCAGGCCGCGAGCGATGGGCGCCAGGTGTGCCTCGTTGAGGGACTCGCGGGTGAGCAGCAGCCGGAACGAGCTGTGATTGTCGACGATGACGCGTCCATCGCGGTCGAGGATGCGCCCGCGCGGCGCCGCCAGCGGCTGCGATTTTACGCTGTTGGCGAGGGCCCGTTCGTCATAAAACTGTGGATTCTGAACCTGGAGGCGCCAGAAGCCGGAGATGAGAAAGACGAAAGCGATGACCGTGGTGTACTGAAAAATGGCGATCTTGCCGGCTACCTGCCGGTTGTCGTCGCGCAGGGGTGGCTTGGGAAGAACTTGGGACTCGATATTGGGATCAACGGGCGGCAGGGTCAGAGCACCGTGGCGCGAGCCACTTCTTCTTCAGTGTAGCCCAACGCGGCAAGACGAGTGCATGTCAGCGCGGGCCGCGGCGTTGGTGGCCTGGAGTCGAAGGCGCGCAGGAACGCTGACGCCCGCGCCGGGACCGCTGTCAGTCACCACCGATCCAAAATCGGATCTCAAGGTCTGTTAAGCAGTTAACGAACTGAAGGCGGAGGGTGCCCTGGGGCCGCCCGTTTACTATTGGGGCGGGAAGAGGCACTCAAGGATGCGCTCTGTGAAGCGCCTAATACTGGCATACAAGAACTTCGCGGCCAACCGGAACATCAGCCACATCGGACTGGGCGTGGCTGCACTCAACACGGCCAAAGTGCTGCGCGCGAGCGGCATCGCGGCAGAAGTCTGGCCGATCACCAGCGCCGCGGAGTTGAGCAGCCGGCTGGATGCCTCGGTGTCGCACGTAGTCACTTCGGCGCCGTGGATTCCAACGGAGCACTGGCAGCGGCTGACGGCGGAACACCCGGAGATTACGTTTTCGGTGAATTGTCATTCGAACGTGGGTTTCCTGCAGGCGGATGCCAACGGCGTCAGACGCCTGCGGGACGCGATGGAACTGGAGCGTGGGACTTGGAACTTTCACGTCGCAGGCAACAGCCGGAAGTTCTGCGACTGGATCCGGGCCGCATATCGGGCTCCCTGCTCTTACCTGGCGAACCTGTATTACCTGGAGCCCGAGCGCAGGCGATACCTGCGCACACCGTTCAACAGCGGCGCCTTGCGCATCGGGGCATTCGGCGCCACGCGGCCGCTCAAGAACCTGATGAGCGCAGCAGGCGCGGCCTTGGAGATCGCTGGCCAGCGGAGCACGCCGCTGGAATTCTGGGTTTCGTCGGGACGCGCAGAGGGCGGGCTGGGGATCATGGACGCGGTACGGGCGATGATGGCTGGGCTGCCGCACGCCCGGCTAGTAGAGAACGGGTGGCAGACGTGGCCGCGATTCCGCGAGACGGTGCGGCACATGCACCTGCTGCTGCAGCCGAGTTATACCGAGTCGTTCAACATGGTGACCGCCGATGGCGTCGCCGAGGGCGTGGCTTCCGTCGTGTCGGAGGCCATCGACTGGGCACCGAAAGCGTGGAAAGCCGGGTTCGACTGCGTGGACGAGATTGCCAAAACCGGCAGCCACCTGCTGGCGGACCCGCATGCCGCGGTAGAAGGCTTCCAGGCGCTGGAAGCTCACAACGCGGAAGGGCTGCGAACAGCTATTTGGAAGCTGCTTGAAGCCTCTATTTCACGCGGCTGAAGTCCACCTTGGCGGCCAAGACTTGTCCGTCCGGGGCGGTGGCGCTGATCGGGCCCTTGAGGTGATCGCCGTCCAAGACCAGATCGCACTTGAAGATGGTGCCATCTTCGGCGGACTTGACCTCAAAGGCAACCTTGTTGCCGGTGACGGTTCCCTTGTCGAGAGTCCATTGGTGGTCTTCGTCGGGTCCAGCCGTCCCCGTGAGCTGCCCTCCATCCTGCTTCAGGACAGCATAGGCGGTGCCATCGTCGTTGGTTCCGTCAGGCCGGGTAATGCTGAACGAGCCCGACCACTTCCCACTCACGTTGACATCGGCTGCGGACAGGGCCAGGGCGGCCGCCAGCAACAGGAACACAAGAGCCTTCATAGAAACCCCTGTACGTGGAAGACGGGCGATGGGCGGAAAAGTTCCGTGAAGCCGCGGGTTTTAGTTCAGAAAGTAGGTTCGGTAAAGCGTATCCCGCTGTTTGGGGACGAAGCCAGCGTCACGGATCATGCGGCGCAGTTCCTCTTCGGAGGCGCGGTGGTGGGCGCCGGCGGCGGAGACCACGTTCTCTTCGATCATGATGCTGCCCACATCGTTGCCGCCGAAACGGAGGCCGAGCTGGCAAGTCTTGAGCCCTTGTGTGACCCAGGAAGATTGCACGTTCTCGATGTTGTCGAGGTAGATGCGGGAGATAGCCAGCGTTTGCAGGTATTCGACAGCGGTCGCTTCCTCTTTGACGAATCGGCCGAGCGAAGTGTTCTCACGCTGGAAGGTCCACGGGATGAATGCGGTGAAGCCGCCGGTCTCCTCTTGCAGATTGCGCACCAGTTCCAGGTGGTTCATCCGCTGGTCAATGGTTTCGCCGCAGCCAAACATCATGGTAGCGGTGGTCCGCATGCCGAGCTGATGGGCGGTGCGGTGCACATCGATCCAGTCCTGAACCGAGCACTTCAGGCGGCTGATGCGATGGCGCGCGGCATCGTCCAGAATCTCTGCGCCGCCGCCGGGTATGGAGTCGAGGCCCGAATCCATCAGGCGGCTGATGGTGTCCCGCAGGTTGAGGCCGCTGACCTCGGCGATGTTGGTGACTTCCGGTGCGGACAGGCAGTGCAGATGGATGCGGAAGCGCTGCTTGATGCCGCGGAACAAGTCTTCGTACCACTCGATCTTGAGATCGGGATGCAGCCCGCCCTGCATGAGGACGCCGGTGCCGCCGAGGTCGATGGTCTCCTGGATTTTCTGGTAGATGGTCTCCGCCGGCAGGATATAGCCTTCGGCGTGGCCCATAGGCCGGTAGAAAGCACAGAAGCTGCAGTACTCGGTACAGAAATTGGTGTAGTTGATGTTGCGATCGATGATGTAAGAAACAACCCCTTCGGGGTGCCACTTGCGGCGCAACGCGTCGGCAGCCATGCCGATGCCAATCAGGTCGTCGGAACCAAACAGTGCCAGCGCTTCTTCACGCGAAATCATAGGAATCCCCAGCCGGTACTTTCAAGATAGCAAAACCTGGACGGAACAATCCCTGCCGGCGACAGCTGCATTCCGCATCCGCAGGGCGGGAGCGCAGCCTGCCGAGATGCAGGGAGAAACGCGCCTGGGGCGATGGGCTGGTTGACGCCTGCCCAACACCGGCGGCAAGGCCGCCGGCGCTACTGAGACAACTAGGACGCCGACAGACAAGAGCGGCCCCAAAAACAACAGGAAAGGACGGAAACAAGAAATGAAAACGAAACGCAGATACGGCTGGAAGCCGGATGTGCCGGACCACCGCGACCTGGTTTACCGGCCGCGCCAAACAGTGCCGGTTCCGCCAGACCTCGATATGCGGCCGGAGTAGCCGCCGGTTTTCGACCAGGGGCAGCTTGGCTCATGCACGGGAAATGGGATTGCTGCCGAACTGGAAGCGCAGGCACTGGCGCAGGGAGAACCACCGACGGTACTGTCGCGGCTGTTTATCTACTATAACGAGCGCGCGATGGAAGGCACGGTGACGGAAGATGCCGGGGCTTCCATCCGCGACGGCATCAAGAGCGTGGGCGCGCAGGGCGCGTGCCCGGAGTCCGAGTGGCCGTACAACCCGCGCAAATTCGCGGTCAAGCCACCGAAGCAGTGTTACGCCGACGCGCTAAAGGCGAAAGCCATCCATTACAGCAGGGTCCCGCAGGACCTGAACTCGATCAAAGCGGCGCTGGCATCGGGGCGGGGCGTCGTACTCGGGATTTCTGTCTACGAGTCCTTCGAGTCGGATGCGGTGGCGAAAACCGGGCTGGTGCCGATGCCGCAGGCGGATGAGAGCTTGCGCGGGGCCCTGCGTGCGGTTGGTCGGCTACAGCGACAACGGCGTCAAGGGCATTCCGGCGCAGCATTTCATTGGGGCCAACTCGTGGGGCGCGGACTGGGGACTCGACGGCTACTTCGCCATTCCCTACGCATATATCACCAGCCAGAACCTGTCGGACGACCTCTGGGTGGTGACAGCAGTGTCCTAAAGGGGCGCCACCGATTCACTGGCCGGGACGGCGAACGGGCGCGCCGAGTGTCGTCGGCGCTTCCGGGGGTAGCTAGTGTCCGGCTGGGCGACAACTTCATAGAGGAGACACAACATGGATAAAAGGATACTCCGGCTCTGGTGGGTGATTCTGACGGAACTGGCGGCGGCCCGCTGCCTCGCGGCGCAAACGCCCAGCACCGTCAACTACGCTCCGGGTTATTTTGTTGGCGCGGGAGCCGAATACAACCGGTACAACACCGCCGGGCCGTCGATTGCCGGGTGGACGACGTTCGCCGCGCAGGTGGGCCAGAGCAAGGTGTACTCATGGTCCACCATTGAATTGACCAGCGCCACGAGCACGGCCAGAACGGGGGCGGCATACCTGTTTGCGCAAACCGGCAACTGGTCGCTGGCGGCGCTGGGAGACGCGGGCCTGGCCGTCTCGCCGGTCGCCACGCTGGGGTCATTCAGCGGCGGAGGGGCCATTCTTTACGACATCGGACAGCGCCTTAACAAAGGGCATTTCTATCTCACCGGAATCATGCGGGTGACGGCGATCACCTCAAGCTCGGTTGAGCCGGTGTTTGGAGTTGGCGTGGGAAAGAGCTTCTAAGGAGCAATCGGAAAATGACAATTCCTTCGTGGTTGACAGGGGCGGTGACGGCGATCATTCTGTCGGCGGCGGCGCGCGCGCTGCCCGATCCGGCGCCGTCAGGTTCGCGCCTGTACCTGTGGTTCTTCCGGTTCGCGCAAAACCTGCTGGCGAATTTCGACAAAACCCAGAAGGCGTGAGAAACAGACCGGCGCGAGAGGGTCAGCGCGCTGCCGGTTACGCTGGGGCAGCGGCGAATTCCTGCTGCAAAGTTTGTGCGAACAAGTAGATGGTAAACAGAGGCTTGGGATCGCCCTTGCCCCAGCGATTCACCTGCCACTTGGCGCGGAGATAGCGCACTTCCGCCCGGTTCGCGAGGTCGATGGCGATCTGGTAGGTGCCGCAATAAAACTTCTGAGGAAATGAGGCCACGGGCTTCGATCCCCAATCGGAGCCGTCGGCGGAGCCCCAGATCGAGATATCGATGCTCTGTTGTTCGATGATGCGCGTGATGCCGAGGGTCAGAAGCAGCGTTCCGCCCATTTGGTCGCCGAGATCAATCTGAGACCCGGCGCCGGCTTCGCGTACGGTGGTTTCCGGCAGCAGAAACTCTTGCAGCATGGACCTACCCCCTCGCCCACGTAGCGGCTATTGGAGCTTGAGAAGTTGTGTTCGAGCTGCCTCCAGGGTCTCATATTTCTTGCAGAAACAAAAGCGGATCTGCTGGGAACCGCCCTCGGGAGACACATAAAAGCTCGAACCTGGCACCGCCGCTACTCCAATCTTTTCAATTAGATGACGAACCAGGCTCAGATCGTCGCGAAAGCCAAGAGCGGAGGTGTCGGTAATCACGTAATAGGCGCCGCGGGGCAGGAAGGGACGCAAGCCAGCTAGTCTCAGAGACTCCACCATAAAATCGCGACGTCCGAGGTAGTCCGCTGCCAGTTGCGCGTAATAAGAGTCGGGCATCGCCAGCGCCACGACGCCGGCTTGCTGCAGGGGTGCGGCCGCGCCGACGGTGAGAAAATCGTGGACCTTGCGGATAGAGTTGGTAATCTCAGGGGGCGCCAGCACCCAGCCCACCCGCCAGCCGGTGACGGCGTAGGTCTTGCTCATGCTGTTCACCAGGATGGAACGCTCCCGCATGCCCGGCAGCGAGGCGATGGAAACGTGCACCGCGCCATCGAACAGAATGTGTTCGTAAATCTCATCGGTGATGGCCAGCGCGTCGTGTTCCTGGCATAGGGCCGAGATGAACTCCAGCTCGTCGCGAGTGAACACCTTGCCGGTAGGGTTGTTAGGCGAATTGACAATGATGGCCTTGGTGCGAGGCGTGAAGGCGCGGCGCAGTTGGTCGCGATCAAAACTCCAGTCCGGCGCCCGCAGCGGAACGAAGCGGGGAACGGCGCCGCAAAGTTCGGTGTCGGGCCCGTAATTCTCGTAAAAAGGCTCAAAGAGCACGACCTCGTCGCCCGGATCCAGCACGGCCATGAGGGCGGCAATCATGCCTTCGGTGGCGCCGCAGCAAACGGTAATCTCGGTTTCGGGATCGAACTCCATGGCGTACCAGCGCGTGTACTTGGCGGCGATGGCCGCGCGCAGCGGCGCAGCGCCCCAAGTGATCGCGTACTGATTGATGTCGGCGGCGATGGCTTCGGCGGCGGCGCGTTTGATCTCTTCGGGGGCTGGAAAATCCGGGAATCCCTGAGCCAGATTCGTCGCGCCATGGCGCAGCGCCAGACGGGTCATCTCACGGATTACCGATTCGGTGAAATTCCGCGTGCGGCGGCTATGAAAGCGCTGGCCGAGCGATGGCAGGGAAGGCACCTTTCGAGATTACCGCAGCCGGATCTGGGTGTGTGAGGAATCCGTGGACCGCCGGTGTGTCGCCGCACCGGACAGGTCCACGGTTGGAAAGGACGTTATCAAAAAATTAGCATTCAAGCCGATTCCCGCATAGGTTGTCAAAAGTAACTAAGGTAATATTCCCGGCGACTACTAGCTGCCCGGGATGCGCAGGCCATTGAATCCGGGCGGCCTGAAGCAACGGCGGGTCCGTCATCGGCGTGATAAGATAACACAAACTGGAAGGGGACAGCATCGCGCCGCGTCGGCGCGGGCAGAGCGCAATGAGAAGAATGCTGCTGGCGAGTTCGCTGGCGTTGGGTGCCACGTCACTGGTTGCACAGGGCTTTGGCTGGTTCATCAATCACAAAACCGTCAATCTGGAGCGGAAGCTTCCGGCAGCGGTGCAACTGCCTGGCGCCAGCTTCACCGTTAAGGTCTCGGCGCAGAACCCCCAATTCAAAGACGCCGCCGGCAAGCTGGAGGCTGCCATTGAAACGGAGTTGCTCCGCTTCAACAACCAGTTGACGCTCGATGCGGACAAGCCGGACACCGTCATCTCGGTGAGCGTCATGAACTTCAGCATTCCACCTCCCCGGGCGTCGGCTGACCCCTACGCGGCGCCGCTGGCGGCCGCCAACAAGAACAAACCGGCACAACAGCCGGCTGCGGCTTACACCATCACAGGCACACTCTCAGTGACCTACCAGGCCAGAACCCGGGCAGGCCGCTCAATCGATGCCGAACCGGTGACGGTGAAGTTCAGCGAAGACGTGAACACGGTGACGCGCAGCAAAGAGATGCTGAGCAAAGTACGGCATCCGCTGAAATCGAAATCGGCTGACGACGATCCGCACACCGTGGGCGACCTGGAGCAGATTCTGGTCAACCGCGCCGCCGATCGAATTGCAGCCCGCCTGGTGACTACCAACGAGCGGGTGGAGGCGATGCTGGCACGCGGGCCTTTCAATGAAATCGACCGCTACGCCGAGGCCGGCCAGTGGAGCGAGTTCGTGGACAAACTGGAAAACATGCCGCCCCTGGCCAAGCCGGAGGACGACGCGTACCGGTTTTACAACCTCGGTTTGGGTAACGAGGCGCTCGGCTACAAGGCGCAGACTCCCAGCGCGGCTCGGAAGTACTTCGAAACGGCCGTGATCGATTACCGGAAAGCGGGTGAAGCCAACCCGCACGAGAAGTACTTCATCGAGCCTGTTAATCGCATCGAAGTCGCGCTGGAACACTATAAGAAGCTGGCGACGGGCGCGGCCGCGGCCAAAGCGCCGGCCAAGAAGGGCGGCGGCTAGTGAAGGGCCGGGTGGCACTGGCGCTGCTGGTTGGGGCGCTGAGCCAATCCGGCCAGGCCCAAGAGGGCTGTCCCGTCTCCAAGGATTTAGTGGTGAGGGCGCTGGAACTGGTCTCCATGCATGCCCGCCGGGACGATCTGGTAAGCGGCCTGATGCTGCTCAAGCAGGCGCAGCTCGCCTGCGACGAAAACGGCGACGCCTACTATTACCGCGCCCTCTTCGAACGGCAACTCGGCCAGGGCAACCCGCAGAATCAGGTCGCCAAGGCAGCAGACCGTAATTCCCAGGCACTCAAGAATGCGGACGATCCGTTTCACCTGGCGACGCCGATGCGCGGCGTGGCCGTGGCGGCGCACGCCGAGCAGCCCGCGACCCCGTCTCCACACGCCACTCGCGATCTGCGCAAGCCGGGGGTTTCCCAGAAATGGGCGCTGGTGGTTGGGATCGCGCGCTTCCGTCAACCCCGGCTGAACCTGCGTTACACCCGCAAAGATGCCGACGCCATGGCGGCGCTGCTGAAGGACCCGGTATACGGGCAATTCCGGCCGGACCATGTCCAGGTCATCGAGGACGAAGAGGCCACCACGGTGAAAATTCGCGCCGCCATCAACTGGCTGGCGCGCAGCGCGAACGAAGACGACCTGGCAGTGATCTACATCGCCAGTCACGGAACGGCGCGAGAGGAGGACGTGGCGGGCGTCAGCTACATCGTCACCCATGACACCGATATGGAGACCCACGATGGCCTCTATTCCACGGCTATTTCGATGGTCGACATCTCCAACGCCGTGCGCACCAGGCTGAAGGCGTTTCGCGTGGTGGTGATCCTGGACACCTGCCACAGCGCGGGCGCAGTGACGCAGACGGTTGCCGTTCCGCAATCGCTTTCGCCGAAGACGATGGACCAGATTCGCGAGGGCACCGGCCGCGTCATTCTCGCCGCCAGCCAAACCGAGGAATTCTCATACGAAGACGAACGCTACGGGCATGGCTTGTTCACTTACCATCTGCTGGCCGAACTCAAGGAACATCGGGACGCGCCCATCGACAAGATTTTTCAGGTGGTCGAGGAGCGTGTGGCTCAGGATGCGGCAGCGAAACATTGGAAGCAGCATCCCGTGCTCAGCCAGAGCGATGACCAGAGCGTGATCGTTCTGGGGACGCCGCCGTTAGGCACGGCGGCATGGCTGAAGGGCCCGCAGTCGTTGTTTCAGGAAGCGCTGGCCAGCCGGTAGGACAGACGATCGGCCGTTGTCGTCTGTCAGGTTGCGCGTTTGAGCAAACGGCGACAGACCGCGACAAACGATGGTCTGTCCTACCGGTTGAACGCTGCCCCTATTTCACTTTGCGAAACAGCTTGCGCAGGATGCGGATGGCGCGATCGACTTCCCTTTCGGTAATGATGTAGGGCGGCAGGAAGCGTAGCACGGTGTCGTGCGTGCAGTTGATGAGCATGCCCTCCGCCATGGCGTCGAGCACGAGCTGTTTGCCGGGAATGGCCAGATCGACACCCAGCATCAGGCCGGACCCGCGGACTTCCTTCACGAAAGAATGTTTGCGGGCCAATTCCTGGAGTGAATCTTTGAAGTACGCGCCCACCCGTTGGATGGCCGGCAGCAGCTCATCCAGAATATCGAGAAACTCCAGCGCCACTCGGCACGCGAGAGGCCCACCGCCGAACGTGGTGCCATGCATGCCGGGCTTGATCGCGGCGGCGGCTCTTTCGTTGGCAAGAATAAAAGCCAGGGGCAGACCGCACGCCAGCGGCTTTGCGGCCACCACCACGTCCGGCAGAATCACCGGCTGGGAGAGTTGATAGGCAAAATGCACGCCAGGCCGGCCCACGCCGCACTGCGTTTCATCAGCCACCAGCAAAGCATCGTAGCGGGTGGCCAGCTCGCGGGCTTTGGCGGCGAATTCCGCAGTGAGCGGATTGATGCCGCCCTCACCCTGGATCATTTCCAGAATGATGCCGGCGGTACGGCTACTGCAGGCCGCCTCCAGCGTGGCGACGTCATTCTTCTCCACGAACTTCACGCCGGGGATGAGCGGCTCAAAATCGGTGCGGTATTTGGCTTGCCCGGTCACGGAGAGCGCGCCCATCGTCCGCCCATGGAACGAATTGTCCAGCGAAATGATCTCAAACTTCTCCGGGTGGATGGCGCGGCCGTGGGAATGCACCATCTTGAGCGCTCCTTCGACAGCCTCCGTCCCGGTATTGGCAAAAAACGCGCGTTGCAGTCCGCTGATCTGCGCCAGCCGCTTCGCCAGCGGCCCTTGATACTGGTGGTAATAAAGATTGGAAGAATGAATCATCAGCCCGGCTTGCTGGCGGATTACCTTTGTGATCCGTGGATGTGCGTGTCCGAGAGCGTTGACGCCGATGCCGGCAAGCAGGTCCAGATAACGGCGGCCTTCCAGATCGTAAACCCAGCAACCCTTGCCGCGCGCCAGCGCCAGCGGATAGCGGGCGTAGTTTTGCAGCAAGTACTCTTTTTCCAGGTCCATGAACTCCTGCGCGGCTGATGTGCCGACAGGAGGAAGCGCAGTCGTCATTTCATCATGATAACGCGGGGGTGAAGCTGGGCCGCGGCACCGACGAACCGGGTCTCCAATGGCCACGGTAGCGCCTGCGGTCTTCACCGCCGGTGTTGTTCTCGACACAAGGAACCAGCGGCAGAGACCGCCGGCGTTGCAGCAGCGCTCCTGCGAGGGCGTCGCCCTCCACAATCGACGCGTTGCGCTCAGCCCAGCGCGGCCTCGAGTTCCGCGCAGGCATGGCGATCACCGATGCGTGTGGTCACCTCGATTCCCTGGCGGTACACGGCGTGCGCCTCCTCGGTCCTGCCCAGACGCTCCAGCGTCTGTCCGGCGTGCAGATAGGTGGCGGCGTAATCCGGATGGGCCGCCATGAGAGCGCGGAACTCCAGCACTGCGGCTTCCAGGTCGCCCAGGTTCTTGTGCTCCGTCGCCAGGCAGTATCGCGCGAACGGATCGTTCGGGTTTGCCGCGACCATGCCTTTCAACACTTCTAATCGGTTGCTCGCCATGGTTGTGCTACTATACCTCCCAAATGTCGTGCCCGTGTTTCGAGCCTATCGAGCCGCTTCCGTACGCGTCGTCTTTGCGGCGCGCCATGCTGCCTCTGGGCGACGCATGGGCGGGTGTCTGCCGCGCAGTTCCGGACCAGCCCTACCCGCCCGCGGAATCCGTGCTCGAGCCGTACTGCAACTTCGGCTACGCCCGGGGCCACTGCGACCGCTTTCCGGCGGATTGCGGCCCGGACGCAGTGCGCTTCACCATCGTCTCGGATGACGGCGCTTCTCTTCGACTGTACTACGTGCTGGAACGAGATCACCGGCCCTTCGCCCACGGACCGCTGGAATTCTCGGTCACGCGCGGTGAGCTCACCACGGCCACCGAGGGCGCTCTGACCAGCCGTCAGGTGAGCGCCTACACCGCCAGCTATCTGCGCCGGAGATCCGAATCCGACCGGTCCTGAAGGGAATCTCAAGGAGTGCCATGCAAGGTAAACCTGTACGCGAGTCCGCTTCCGAGTACTCCGAACTGGCGCTGCCCATCGACGCCAACGGCTGGGGCAACGTGCTGGGCGGCAAGGTGATGCACCTGGTAGATCTGGCAGGTGCCATGGCAGCAATGCGGCACGCCCGGCGCGGCGTGGTCACCGCTTCGGTCGATAGCCTACACTTTCTGCACCCGGTGAATATTGGGGAACTGATCATGCTGCGCTCAGCCGTGAATCGAGTCTTCCACAGCTCCCTGGAAGTGGGCGTGCGTGTAACTACAGAAAACCTGATGAGCGGTTCCCAGCGGCATACGTGCTCCGCGTACCTGACGTTCGTCGCGCTGGACGAAAACGGCGTTCCGACCGCGGTCCCGCCGGTGATTCCGGAAACCGAAGCCGAGCACCGCCGCTTCCGCGAAGCCGGCGAACGCCGCGAGTACCGCCTGGCCCGGCGCAACCGGATTCGGGAATAGTCGTGCCGTGGCGCGGGCAGTCTTGCCTGCTGTGTCGAGAGTCATCTCGACATTGGTCCTGGGGACGTGATGTTCCGCAGCGGCCAAGAAAAGCCGCCACAACTGGCGACTCTGCAGCCTGGACAGCCTGCGCCAGGGCAGGGGTTCGCAGGCCGGGGGCCTGCGCCACTAATCGCCGGAGACCCGCTCCAGCTCGCGGGCGGCCGGGTTCGATGCCGCCAGCGTGCCGACGCTCACGTGAATCTGAGGCATGGCGCCGGTTTCGAAAGCGTCCGTCATGCCGTCCAGTTTCTCGCGCAACATCTCGCGCCGCAGCTTGGCTTCGAACTCGCGCAACTGCTCCTCGATGTGGCCGACCTTGTTCTTGTTGCGGATCATGTCCTCGCGGTAGCGCTTCAGGAAGTAGCCGATGGTTTC
>CAZZHN010000113.1:0-15427 GCA_964654065.1 uncultured Solibacteraceae bacterium | reverse complement strand
CGGGAGGGGCGGCAGGGTGTACGAGGAATCCGCATAGTTTCTTTGGGAAGATGACTCCGGAGGAGTGGGCGATCTTAATGTACAAACATCTTGACCATCATTTGCGGCAGTTTGGCGTGTGACCGGTCTCGAAAACGGTCCTTTGTGGGACTCCCGGTGCGCACGGCACTTGTCAGGTCAGGAGAACTCTCTATGGGTCAGCGCGCCAGCACTCAGCGCTTTTCCAAATACTCGATTGCCCGGCGGACTATTTCGCACCGGGCTGCCCACAAGGTGAGGCCCTGCGACCCCACGAAAACGGTAGGAGAGGAAAACATCGAAGGAGGCACACCCCTCATTCGTTGAAGCGTCAAGACTGCTGAGGCCATCTTCACGGTCCATTGCAGCAGCTTCCTAAAATCAGCCAGGTCAAACCCCGCAGGTATTTCAGGATGCGACGCCAGCAGTTGACGCTGCGCGTCCTCGGATGTTTTGCCCCATAGTGCAACGCCAAGTGTCATGACGAGGCTCGTGTTGGCACGCTGCTCAGCTTCCCAATGGACCACATCCTCCGTGCCGAAGGGCCGCGATTTCATCAGTGCGTCAAACTCTTCCTCGTTCATAGCTGTTCTCCGATTACCCATGCGGATCGGCGCTCGAAGAAACTCAGTTCGTTTTTTTGTGGTGAAAGATGCTCTTGATATCGGGCCAGTACTCGCGCGCCAGATTGCTGACTGCGAAGGTGCCCATGCCGGAGCTGCCCCATTCCGCAATCGACTCGGCGGTGCGGTATTCGCGCGGGCTCCACAGGGTGGCGATGCCCCAACTGCCGTACGCATTGGCGGCAAGCGACCAGGCCGGAGTGTGCGAACCATCCTGGCGCCGCGCTGTGACAGTGTCGGTGATCACGTGCGCGGTCCGGCGGAAAAAGTTGCCTCGCCCCAACCGGCGGTAGCGCGTGTCCTCGTAGTGAATGGCTTTGACCGTTTCTTCCAGACCGACTCCGATCACGAACTGTCCGTAGAGCGATGCGATTCGCTTTTCGAAACCGAGGCGATCTTTGCCCCATTGATCGGGCCAGTCGTGCACCTGCTCCACCAAAGCCGCCGGCAGAGTCGAGGTGAGCGCCCGGACACTGTACAGGCGCTTCACAAAAGTCCGGAACGAGTGCACCTGCACGGTGGAATCCGGTTGAGCGGCCGCGGCTTTGGGCACTGCCGCGGCAGGAGCAGCGCCCGACGCGTCCGTCACCGCGGGAGCCGGCTGTTCTTGCGCGTGGCAGCAGACGGAGGCGAGAGCGGCGGCGAAAAAGAGTAGGGCAGTCTTTCGCAAAATCGTTCCTATTGGGTGGCGGCAACGGGAGCCCAGCATGGCCGCTGCACGGAGAGTTCCGTAACCAGTGTATTACGAAATACAGAGTACCAGTTCGGCCAGCCCGGATCGTGATTTGTAAACTCTGCCGGCCTCGGCAGGCGCGTGCACCGGCGCGCCATGAATCCCATTGATCTCCGTGGTGGGTGGTGCTAGGCTAAGACCGACGTGGAATGATTTAGGGCGTCTGACGCCCGGCTAATTGCAACCACGGAAAAAAATGCTAAAGGCGATTCGGTCTGTTCGAGAGCAAACACCGACCCTGGCGCCGATGGCTCCAGGGCTTTTTGTTGTCGGACGTCCCCATCGCCGGATGTGAAGGGAGAAGTGACCCATGAGCGTCTGGCTGAATCCGGCATCGCCGAGTTCCCACCTGTCCGGCAGCGAAGGCGAGCTGCTGGCGGTATCGATTCGCGTTGATCCGCGCCGCCTGGAAGCCTTGCTGGAGGCGCTGGCCCTGGTGCCGTTCCCCATCAACCCGCAGATCCATCACGGGGTTGAGACGGTAGTCGAATTTCCGGCCTACCGGAACCGGGTTGCCGAAGTCGAACGGCTGCTGGAGACGTGCGGTTTTCCGGCGCAAAGCCTGCAGACAACAGCCATGCTGGAGGAAATCCACGCCTCGGCGGGCAGAACGCAGTAGCGGGACCGGCGGCGTCTTCAAAGTCCGGCCAGTACTTCCGCCGCGTGGCCTTTGGCCTTCACCTTGGCGTAGATCTTCTCGATCTTGCCGTCGGCGCCGATCACGAAGGTGCTGCGCACTATCCCCATCACCTTCCTGCCGTACATGTTCTTCTCTTGCCTCACGCCATAGGCGTGAGCCGCGGTTTTCTCTTCGTCGGCCAGCAGCGTGAAGGGCAGATCGTACTTGCCCTTGAACCTGGCCTGGGCGGCAGGCTTGTCGGGCGACACACCTACCACCGCCGTGCCTTTCTTTGCGAACTTTCCGATGCCGTCGCGAAATTCGCAGGCTTCCATGGTGCAGCCCGGCGTATCGGCCCTGGGATAGAAGTAGAGCACCACGCGCTTGCCCTTGAGGGAGGACAGTTTGAATTCCTCGCCGCTGTCTGTGCGCAGCGTGATATCGGGAGCCTTATCGCCAACCTTCAACATGCCTCACCCCAGTTTCTGCTTCAGCAGATCCGTCACCACCGCGACGCTCGCCTGGCCGCGGGTGGCCTTCATCACCTGGCCCACCAGGTAATTCATGACCGTGGTTTTGCCGCCGCGATACTGCTCCACCTGTTTGGCGCTGGCGGCGATTACTTCCGCGATCACCTTTTCCAGGGCGCCGGTGTCGCTGATCTCCTCGAGCCCCTCGCGGGCAATGATGGCCGGCGCGGTGTCGCCGGTCGAGAACATCCTGGCGAACACTTCCTTGGCCAGCTTGCCGGAGAGTTTGCCCGCGACGATCAGCCTGGCCAACTCGCCCAGGTGGTCCGCGCTCACAGGCGATTCGCCGATCTCCTGTCCAGCGGCTTTGAGGGCTCCGGTCAATTCGCCCATCACCCAGTTGGCGGCGGTCTTGGGATCGCCCGAGACGCGCGCCACGATTTCGAAGTATTCGCTCAACGCGCGCGTCTGCGTCAGCACGCCGGCGTCGTATTCGCTCAGGCCGTAGGCGGCCGTGAAGCGTTCGCGCCGCGAAGCGGGCAATTCCGGCATCGCGGCCCTGACCTCCGCCAGCCAGGCCTCTCCGATGCGCAGCGGCACCAGATCGGGCTCGGGAAAATAGCGGTAGTCGTGGGCGTGTTCCTTGCTGCGCATCCCTGCGGTCTCGCCCAGGTCCGGATCGTAGAGCCGCGTTTCCTGCAGCACCGTGCCGCCGCTTTCGAGCAGCGCCACATGGCGCGCGATCTCGTAGTCCAGGGCCTCTTTCAGAAAGCGGAAGGAGTTCAGGTTCTTGACCTCCGCCTTGGTGCCCAGCTTTTCAGCCCCGCGCAGCCGCACCGACACGTTGGCGTCGCAGCGCAGGTGGCCTTTTTCCATGTCGCAGCTCGATACTTCGATGAACTGGAGCGCCTGCTTGACCTCGGTCAGATAGGCGTACGCCTCGCCCGAGCCGCGCATCTCCGGTTCGCTGACGATCTCGATCAAAGGCGTGCCGCTGCGGTTCAAGTCCACATAAGAAGCCCGCGCCGAATCCTTGAAGCCTTCGTGCACGCTCTTGCCGGCGTCGTCTTCCATGTGGACGCGGGTCACGCCGATGCGCTTACGGCCGCCCTCCAGCTCGATATCCACGGACCCGCTCTCGGCGAACGGCTCGTCGTATTGCGAGATCTGGTAGCCCTTGGGCAGGTCCGGGTAAAAGTAGTTCTTGCGCGCGAAACGCGACACGGGCCGGATGCGGCAGTGCAGGGCGAGCGCGCCCTTGATCGCCAGTTCCACGGCGTGCTGGTTCAAGACCGGCAGCGCGCCCGGCAGTCCCAGGCAAACGGGGCACACGTTGGTGTTTGGCGGGGCGCCGAAACTGGTCGGGCATCCGCAAAAAATCTTGGTTGCGGTGGCGAGCTGGACGTGAACCTCCAGCCCGATCACCGCCTCATAGCGCGCAATCGCGGCCGGGCTCGCCAGTTCGGTAGCGGAAGACGGCATGATTTCCTTACATTATAGTGGCCGCGGGGCCGGGCTTCGCGCGGCGCGTACGTCGTGGGCCGGGCATGCCCGGCCCCTACGGGGCAACGGGCGGCCGTGGTCTGTCGATTGCCGGGGAGCGATACGAAAAAATGACAGCCTACGAAGGGCGATGGTCTGTCCTACCTCAACTGCGCCGCGGAGCATCCGGGGGGCCGAGGCGGGATTCGAGCTCGCGAATGAAGCTTTCCAGGGCCTGGCGGTCGGCCGTCTGCCACTTCACGACTACGAAGAAATGGCCGCGATTGAAAAAAACCGTGTCGGCGGAAGGCCGCCATCGCTGGCTGAGCTCCAGGCCCACCGTGTCGGAGGAGAGCGCGTATACGCGAGCATCCACCTTACCGGGGCCTTCGTACAAGCCTTCTTCCAGCCGCTCGATTTCATTGCGCGGCACCGGGTCGGGCGCCTCCGATACGGGAACCTCCCGCGCCACCACGCGCCGCCAGCCTCCCGCGGCGGTGGGTGGAAACAAACCGGGTGGAATCGCTACCTCACTGTGGCAGGCACCGAGCACACAACATGCGCCCGCGGCCAGAATCTGCGCACCCCGCTTCATCAGCTTGATTCTGACATGGACGCGGGAGGTGTCGTGCAAAGGGGCTTCGCCGGAAATCAAGTTGCTCAGGAGCGGAGAGATTAACTGGCAAGTGGAAGTCGCCGCTCGCAACGTTCTGAGAAAACCATGTTGGAGCTACAGATAAACACAGATGAACGCAGATAAGCCAAAACAAGCCAAGACAAGCCAAGACAAGCCAAGACAAGCCAAGACAAGGCCAAAACAAGCCAATTCTCTTCAATCTGTGTTCATCTGTGGCGCGGGATCTTTTGGTGTTCCGGGCAAGCTGAAGCGTGCCCCACCCAAGCAAAGTCGATAACTGGTGGAACCTAGTAGCTGGCATTAACGTATACTAGGTATTGTGGAGTACCAAGACGAGGGCAGAGACCGGCGGATCACCCAACTTCGGAAGGGCATTCTGGAGCTGGCGGTGATGGGCGCTCTGTATGATGAGCGGCATTACGGCTATTCGCTGGTGCGGGTGCTGTCGGAGAGCGGCTCAATCTCGCTCAAAGAGGGCACTGTTTATCCCATACTGGCACGGCTGGACCGGGACGGTTTGGTGCGCTCGGAATGGGTGGAGTCCGACCAGGGGCCTCCGCGCAAGTATTACGCGCTGACGTCCGCCGGGCGGCAGCTCTTCGATGCGCTGAGCCTGGAGCTGGACGTTCTGGTGTCGCTGGTGCAGCAGAAGTGGAAGGCCCCGGAGCAATCGGGGAATAACAGGAAACGACTTGCGGTTCGAAAAGGGTAAAGCAATGAATCCATATCCGGAAGTGGTGGCGAAGATTGCCGGTGATTATATGGAGCGCGTGAAATCGCAGCTCCGGCTGGTTTCCACGCAGGAGCAGGGCGACTTTCTGCGGGAGATCGAATCGCATTTATATGAGGCTTACCAGCAAATGCCGGGCGAAGACGACGTGGCGAGAATTCTTGCCGTGCTGCGGAACTTCGGGGAGCCCGCCGAAGTGGTATCCGACCGGCTGCCGGGCGCCCTGGTGCGCTCCGGCACCAAGCGCAACCTGCCGCTGTACGTGGCCGGCGGAATCCTGATCGCGTTGTTCGGGCTTCCGCTCGGATCGGCCGGCGCCGGCGTGCTGGTCGGCCTGCTGGCGGCGGTGGCAGGCCTGCTGGTGGCGTATTACGCGGTGGCGGGCAGCTTCCTGCTGGTGGGCGCGGTAACCATGCTAATGGGCTTCCTTCGCATCCTCCTGCCGCAGGTGTTTGAGAGGCTCGTTACGCTCGGCTATATCCAGTTCAACGGACCAGTGGGCGAGTTTCTCGACAACTTTTCTCCTGCCTATCAGGGTCTCCTGCTGATCCTGTTTGCCAGCGTATTCGCCGCGGCCGGCTGGGGTATGCTGCGAATGGGGAACCATCTGCTGCGGGGACTGCGTTTCCTGTTCAGCCTGACGTTCGACTGGATGCGGCGGCTTGGCCAGGGGGCCCGGCGGAGACTGCGCCGGGAGCCAAGGGACGAGCCTCGATTGAGCAGGGTCTCCTACGTGAAGCAGTGACGCGGCCGAGGTAGCGCGGATGACGGGCGACGGACACAGCGCGCAGGAGAAGGCACTCAAGATCAACCTGGATGCGCTGCGATACGGCGCGTTTGCGGAAATCGGGGCCGGCCAGGAAGTGGCCCGCTGGTTTTTTCGCGCCGGCAAGGCGTCGTCCACGGTTGCCCGGTCGATTTCCGCCTACGACATGGCGATCAGCGACAGCCTGTACGGCGCAACCGAGCACTATGTGAGCCGCGGCCGGCTGGAGGCGATGCTGGACCGTGAGTTCAGCCAGCTGGTCAACGAACTGGACGCCGGGCGCGGCGAGCAGAACGCATTCTTCGTCTTCGCCGACACGGTGGCGACGCACGGCTCCTCGCGCGCGTCCGGAGGGCACGGCTGGCTCGGAATCCGGTTCCAGGATCAAGCCCGGGCGACGCCGTCTGAAGTGATCATTCACATCGAGATGCTGGATGCGTTCGCGGCGAGCCAGCAGGAGGCCGTTGGCCTGGTTGGGGTCAACCTTGTCTACGGTGCCTTCACCTCGCACCAGGACCCTGTGGCGCTGATCCGGAGCCTGATGGACGGGCTGGACCGGCGCCGGATCGAGATCGACATGATCAAGTTCTCCGGCCCGGCTTTCCGCGGGGTGGACAACCGCCTGATGAGCCTGCAGCTGGTGGAACTGGCGCTCACCGACGCGGCGATGTTCACCGCGAACGGCGAGGTGGTGCAGCCCTCCGAGGTTTTGCACAACCGGCCGGTTCTGATCGAGCGCGGCAGCTTTCGCCCGGTCACCAACGTCACGTTGAGCATGCTGGATGCCGGTTTGCGCCAGTTGCAGCAGGATTTCGGCGATGCTCCCGGAGAGCCGGTCGTGCTGATGGAGATGACCCTGCGCAATCTGATGTCGGGAGAGGCGATCGATCACCAGGACTTTCTGGCGCGCGCCGACGTGCTGGGCGCGCTCGACAAGACGGTGATGATTTCCAGCTACGACCGGTTCGACCGCGTTACCACTTATCTGCGCCAGTACACACAGAACTCGATCGGCATGGTGGTGGGCGTGCCGACGCTGCTCGCGATCTTCGAAGAGAAGTATTACGCGGAATTGGCGGGCGGAATTCTGGAAGGACTCGGCAGGCTCTTCAGTGGATCGGTTAAACTTCTCGTCTATCCGACCATCTCGGCCACAAGCGGAGAGCTCGAGACCGCCGACAAGATGGCGATCAGCCCGAAGCTGCAGCACCTATACGCCCACCTGTTCGAGAATGGCTTTATCGAAGCCGTCCACGAGTTCTCTACCGACCAACTGAGTATCAATCCAGGCGACATACTGAAAAAGATTCAATCCGGGGATACGACGTGGGTGGACTTTGTGCCCGCAGCGGCGGCGGCTCTGATCCTGCGCGACGGATTGTTTGGCTGCCCCCGCGTTGCCGCTCCTCCGGCCGAAGAAACAGCCCAAAACGCGCCCTGCGAGAAATGAGGTTCGGCCGGTGCCGCGACCGAGGGATGCCGGGCGAATCCTAACTGGCCTATTTGGCCAGGGATGGATCTTCCATCGGGACGGGCATCTGGAACCGGTTGATGATCCGTTTCCATTCGACCTTGGGCTTCTGGAAATTGACCAGCAGACACAGGCCGATGTTGGATGCGCGCAGATAGTTCAGGCATTGCGCCATGTGTTCGCCGGCGAGGCGCTCCACGCATTTCAGCTCGACGATCAGAACGTCCTCAACGAGGATGTCGGCAAAGTAGTCGCCGACGGAATGGCCTTTGTAGGCCACGGCCAAAGGAGCGCCGGCGGTAGCACGGATGCCGCGGCTGGCGAGCTCGTGGAGCAGGGCTCGCTGGTAGACCTTTTCCAGGTACCCGGCGCCCAGCACGTTGGAGACCTCAAAGACCGCGCCGAGAACGTGCTCCGTCAGGGATTCGAGGTATCCGTGTTCCTCTGTGTTCATCGGTGGCTGATGGTTCAGTGCTGCCAGGAGGCCGGGTTTCTCAAGAGAACTACGGCAAGTATGCGCTCCGTCAGATTCGCTTGATCTGTTTTCATCTGCGTTGATCTGTGGCTGATGGTTTTAGTGGCGCAATGAGGCTGGGTTTCTCAAAACCAATTAGCCACAGATGAACACAGATGAACGCAGATAAGGAAACGGAGCTGGATTTGATTTGGGACGGCTTCTCATCGGTGATTTGCGTGTTGCTGGGTCTCGAAATCGCGGTGCTACCATCGCATAGATGGCGAAATTCAAGCCGCCGCGGGGCAAGCGGGCCAGCCAGGCCGTGCCGCAGGGCGCTCTTCCCTGCGTGGTGATCATCGTCGGCGGCATCGTTCTGCTCATGCTGTTCCTGTTCCTGGTTCTGAAGAATTCGGGGCAATAACATAATGCGAAGCGACAACCGGCAAGCGGACGCCATGCGCCCGGCGGAAATCGTCACTGGCTACCTGGTGACGGCGGAGGGCTCGGTGCTGATGAAGCTGGGCCACACCCAGGTGCTCTGCGCCGCCACGGTGGAGGACTCGGTGCCGCAGTTTCTGCGAAACAGCGGCAAAGGCTGGGTGACCGCCGAGTATGCCATGCTGCCGCGGGCGACTGCCAAGCGCACGCCGCGCGAAGTGGTGAAGGGGCGGCCCTCCGGCCGGACCCACGAAATCCAGCGTCTGATCGGGCGCTCACTGCGCTCGGTGATGGACATGGCGGCGCTCGGCGAGCGCACGGTGATGCTGGATTGCGATGTGCTGCAGGCCGATGGCGGTACGCGCACAGCTTCCATCACGGGAGCCTTTGTGGCGCTGGCGCTGGCGCTGCGGCGCCTGGTCGATTTCGGCGTGCTGAAGTCGATGCCGGTGCGCGATTACGCGGCTGCCACCAGCGTGGGCCTGGTGGCCGGCGCGCCCATGCTCGATCTTTGCTACGAAGAAGATTCGCAGGCCGACGTCGATATGAATGTGGTGATGACAGGCGCCGGCCGCTTCGTCGAAGTGCAAGCCACCGCCGAGCACAACCCGTTCGACGATGCCCAACTGGCCGAATTGCTGGCGCTGGCTCGCGGCGGCATCGCTCAGCTGGTGGAATTGCAGAAGCGCGCGGTGCGCCTTTGAGCAGCGGACCAACCCCTCTGCGGCTTTTTTGCGCGACCAGCAATCCGGGCAAGGCCCGCGAGTTTGCGCTGGCCGCGGGCGAAGGCATTGTGATTCAACCATTGCCCGATTTCGGCGCGATTCCGCCCTGCGTGGAAGATGGCGCCACTTTCGCCGAAAACGCGTTGATCAAGGCGCGCCACTATGGCGCCCACGCAGCGGGGCTGCTCTTTGCCGACGACTCGGGGCTGGAAGTGGAGGCGTTGGGCGGTGCTCCCGGAGTGTATTCGGCGCGGTTCTCCGGACCCGGCGCGACCGATGCGTCGAATAACCGGCTGCTGCTCGAAAAGCTGCGGGGCGTGGAGGACCGGCGCGCGCGGTTCGTCTGCGCCATCGCCGTGGTAGACAACGGGCAACCGGCGGGCGTCTTCAGCGGAAGCGTGGAAGGAGTCATTCTCGATGAGCCGCTCGGCGCAGGCGGCTTCGGATACGATCCGCTTTTCTACTACGCTCCCTTCGGCTGCACATTCGGCGAAGTGGAAGGGGAGCGCAAGTTCGCGGTCAGCCACCGTGGGCAGGCGCTGCGCGCGATGCTGCGGGCGCTCCTGCCAAAGCCCGACAGCGACCCGCTGCCAAGCGGTAGACCTGGATTGGGGCGCAGGTTGCAGCTGGCGGGAAGATTGCCGGTTGCGGAAAAAACTCAAAACGACAATGAGCCACAGATGAACGCAGATAAAAGCACATAAGAGCAGATTTTCCGGCTCTTTTAGAGCACTGCCCATTTTGCGCGCGGGTAACGCCGGCGGCGTTCACAGGCGGATCAGAGTCATTTCGAGGATATCCTGGTTGGCACGGCGGACCTCTTCGAGCATATCGGCGGCCGGCTCGGTTTCCAGGTTGATGCGGGCTACGGCCGCTTCGGCGCCGTCAAAGACGATGTTTTCCATTTCCTGCACATTGATGCGCGCGGCGCTGATGGCGTTGAGCACGCCGGCGAGAACGCCGGGGCGGTCCAGGTGGCGCACTACAAGCATGCAGGTGGCCGGCGTTTTGCGCGCCAGGTTGACCACGTTGGGCACTTGCCCGGTGTCGCGGAAGGTCTGGATGATGCGCACGGTTTCCTCGGCGATGGCCTCCTGCGCCTGTTCGGTGGAGGCGCCGATGTGATGGGTGCCATACACCAGGTCGAGCTTGACGATCTCGTCGGCGAATTCGCCGGAGCCGCCGGCAGGTTCCTTGGCGAAGACGTCAAGCCCGGCGCGGATCTTCTTTTCCGCCACGGCGCGGCCGAGCGCATCCTGGTCGACCACTTCGGCGCGCGAAGTGTTGATGAAGAACGCGCCCGGCTTAATGGCTGCGAAGAACGCCGCGTCCACCAGGCCGCGCGTCTGATTGTTGAGGGCCACATGGATGCTGACGATGTCGGCTTCGGCGGCGACCTTGACGGCCGAAGGCTGGTAGACTACGCCCAGCTCTTCCGCCCGTTCCGGCGTCAGGCTGCGGCTCCAGGCAATCACCCGCATGCCGAATCCGCGGGCGCGCGGAATCATCTCGCGCCCGATCTGTCCCAGGCCCACCAGGCCCAGCGTGCGCCCGCACACTCCTTTGGCCTTCGAATACTCCTTCTTATTCCACTGGCCGGCGCGGAGTGACGCCACGTTGTCCGCCAGGCGCCGGTCGAGCGCCAGGATCAGCCCGAAGGCCAGCTCCGCCACCGCGATCGAATTCTTGCCGGGGCAATTGGAAACGTAGATGCCGCGCCGCGAGGCGGCCGCGACGTCGATGGTGTTGTAGCCAGCCCCGGCGCGCACCACCAGCTTAAGCGCGCCCGCCGCCAGGTGAGGTTCCGTGACCTTGGTGGACCGGACCACCAGCGCGGCCGGCTGGAATTGCGCGATGGCCGCGGCCAGTGCGTCATCCTTCAGCGCGGGCTGGAAGGAGACCTCGCAGCCGAGGTCCCGCAGCTTGTCGCGGCCGGATTGTTCGAATTCGTCGGCAATCAAAACTCGCATGTCCACACGCCTTTCGCCAGTCCAAACAGCAGTGTATCCCCGCGCGGGCCGGCCGGGCGACGGGCTGGTGGGAATCGACGCAGGCGTTGCTGCGGCCGGAGCGCAGGGATCGTTTCGGGAAGGCTTCCAACGCGGAACGTTGGGGGCAACACGGCCAACTGGGTGGCAGGGCGGAAGTGCCTGCCCCACCGACTCGACTACAAAGCGGGACAGGCGCTTTCGCCTGTCCCTCATGGGCCTGCGGCCCGCGAAAGCGGATGAAACTTCCCGAACCTCAGCGCTACGAGCGGCAAGAGACGGGCGGCGCTGACGGCAGCATTTCGACGCAAACCCTTACACGCATTTACCCGCGCGACAAACCACATTTACATACCGGCCCTAGAGTCGTAAGTGAGGAAGGTGAAGCACATGAGACGGAATTGGATCAAACTCGCAACGGTCGCGGCCCTGGCCGCGGGAATCGCGCTGGCACAGGCTCCCGCAACCAACCCGACCCCGCAACCCACCCATCGGCAGGCAACCGGCCGCGGCAACGCGCGCCGGCATATGTTCCAGGCCCTGAACCTGACCGATGTTCAGAAGCAGCAGGCCAGGTCGATCTTCGCCGAGTCACGCAAGGCGAACGAGCCGCTGCGGCAGCAGCTGCTGCAGAACCGGCAGGCGTACCGCGCCGCGGTGAAGGCCAACGATCAGGGGCAGATCGCGAACCTGTCGAAGGTCTCCGGGGACCTTCGCGGCCAGCTGAAGGCCGCCCGCACGCAGACCATGGAGAAGTTCTTCCAGGTTCTGACGCCGGAACAGCGCGTGCAAGCGGAAAAGATGCAGGTCCGCATGCAGCAGCGCTCCGAGCATCGGGCCCACCGCAGCAACGTTGGGTAGGCCGACGGCGGCGCGGTTGGCTCGCGCCGTTTTCCTGGGCAGCCGGCGGGTAACGCCGCCGGCTTTGGCCGAAGCCCGCCGCCTCTGGCAGCCGGATTGCCTCTCTGCGCCCGTTGTTGCGTTTTGCAGCGAACGGGGACGTAAAAGGGGTGATATCACCCAGATTCTGGGGGCATATGGCACACGTCGAGGAACTGCGGGCGCACGAATTCACGTCGGACCTGACGCCGGAGCAGATCGCGAGCCTGGCCGCGCTGGCGGACCGGGTGGACTTCGATCCGGACCAGCTCATTCTGATGGACGGGCAGCGTTCGACTGCCTTTTACCTGGTGATCGCGGGGAGCGTTTCGATAGAACTGTGCGCGCCGCATTTCACGGTCGGTGTCGAGGCCCTGGGGGCCGGCAAAGTGTTCGGATGGTCAGCCCTGCTGGACCAGCATGACACGCTGTTCCAGGTGCGCGCGCGGGAGCGCACCGCGGCGCTGCGGCTGGAGGGCAAAGCACTGCAGGAGCTGTGCCGGACCGATCCCGCCTTGGGAACCGAGATTTTGCGGCGCACGCTGCAGGTGGTGGCGGGGCGGGTGAAAGCGACCGAGCTCCGGTTCGCCGAGATGTGCGGCGTGCGGGTGACCGGGCCGCGCGGGTAAGGCGGTAGATCCCTACTGGTACACCGTCCCGGATGTGGGATAGGAATCCCCGACAAGACACCAGCGGCAAGACCGCCGGCGCTACAACTGGCGGTTGGGCGGCGCGTGTTATTATAAAGGTTCCCAGAAACATTTCGTTTCCCGAGGTAAAATCCAGTTGGCTTTAGTCGAAGGTTGCCGTCACGCGCTCGAAATCTCCATCCCCGCAGAAGAAGTAGACAGCGAGACTGCGCGCGTTGCCAGCGACGTCCAAAAGCGCGCCAAGCTCCCCGGCTTCCGCCCAGGGAAGGCGCCCTCATCATTGATTCGGAAGCAGTTTGCCGGTGATATCCGGCAGCAGGTGTTGGAGAACCTGATACCCAAGACGCTGCAGAAACAGTTCGAGGCGGAGAACCTGAACGTCGTCGGGACGCCGGACGTGAGCGACGTCCACTTCCACGAGGGCGAACCGCTCCGTTTCAAGGCGGAATTCGAAGTGGTGCCGGAGATCGAGCTGGGCGAATATCGTGGCGTGGAAGTGGCGTACCAGGATCCGGAGGTCACGGACGAAGACGTCGCCAAGCGGATCGAGGAACTGCGCGAGCAGAAGGCGGAGTACATCAACGTGGATCCGCGGCCGCTGGTGGACGGCGATTTCGCGGTGGTGGCTCTGGAAAGCGTCTCGGGCGTGGTGGGCGAGCCGGTCAAACAGGAAGAGATGGTGCTCGAGATCGGCGGCGCAGACACGTTTGACGCGTTCACCGAGAACCTGCGCGGTCTCAGCCCGGAGGAGGAAAAGGAGTTCGAAGTCGCCTACCCGGAGAACTATGGGGCGGCGCGGCTGGCGGGTAAGACGGTGAAATTCCACGCCACAGTGCGTGGGGTGCGCAAGAAGGAACTGCCGGAAGTGAACGACGAATTCGCCCAGGATCTGGGGGATTACCGCAACCTGGAGGAGCTGCGCGATGCGGTGCGGAAGAACATCGCGGCGCAGCGGCAATTCGAAGCGCAGCAGGCCGCCAAGGACAAGATCGTGGAAGCCCTGGTAGATCAGCACAGTTTCCCGGTGCCGGAGACCTTCGTCGACCGGCAGATCCGCAACCGGGTGGAGCAGAGCCTGCGCGCCATGAGCGGCGAGGGCGTGGATCTGAACTCGATCAAGCTGGATTGGGCTAAAGTGAAGGAAACACAGCGCGATAAGGCGGTGCGGGAGGTGAAAGCCTCGCTCCTGCTGGCGCGCATCTCGGAGCGGGAGGCGATTCACGCCACGCGCGACGAGGTGGACAAGGAAGTCGAGCGCCTGGCGCGGGTGCAGCGGGAACCAGTGGCCGCGCTGCACATCAAGTTCGAGAAAGACGGCACTTTGGGGCGTATCGCCCGACACATCCAGACGGAGAAAACGCTTACTTTTCTGTTCGAACAGGCCCGTAAGACGGCCTAACCCTTGCGGCAACAGTACTACCGACAACCTTGGAGTACATTGCTAAGGGAGCCGCTTCAGGTGATAATAGGATTGAAGTATAGCTGGGTGACCGTCTTTTCCCCTGAGGTTCCGGGGAGAGGCGCTACCGCCGGAGCCGCGGCGGAAGAGGAGAAACTGCGTGAAGCGTGCCGGGTCCGACGATGCTTTACGATGTTCGTTTTGCCATAAGAGCCAGGACGTAGTCGGTAAACTCATCTCCTCCCCCAGCGACTATCCCCGTGCGTACATTTGCGACGAATGCATCGCTGTTTGTAACTCAATTTTAGAGGACGACAAGTCCGAGCCGTCTGGCGGCAGCCCCAACAAGATCCCGAAGCCATTGGAAGTCAAGGAGTTCCTGGACCAGTACGTGATCGGGCAGGAGGCCACCAAGAAAAAGCTGGCGGTCGCCGTCTACAACCACTGCAAGCGCATCCACATGAACCGGCTGCGCACGACGGAAGTGGAGCTGCAGAAGTCGAACATTTTGTTGATCGGCCCGACCGGAACAGGCAAGACGCTGATGGCGCAGACCCTGGCGAAGATCCTGGACGTGCCGTTTGCGATTGTCGACGCCACCACGCTCACCGAAGCAGGCTACGTGGGCGAGGACGTGGAGAACATTATCCTGAAGCTGCTGCAAGCCGCCGATGGCGATGTGCAGAAGTGCCAGCAGGGGATTATTTACATCGACGAGATCGACAAGATCTGCCGCAAGGACGAGAATCCGTCGATCACGCGCGACGTATCCGGCGAAGGCGTGCAGCAGGCGTTGCTGAAGATTCTGGAAGGCACGGTAGCCAACGTTCCGCCGCAAGGCGGGCGCAAGCATCCGCACCAGGAATTCACGCCGGTGGATACGACGAACATCCTTTTCATTTGCGGCGGGGCGTTCGTCGGGCTGGAGAAGGTGATCGGCAAGCGCGCGGGCAAGAAGTCGATGGGCTTCCTGCAGGAAGAGGACAAGAGCAGCAAGCTGACCGGGATGAGCGGGCGGCGCGACATCGATCTGCTTTCGCACGTGCAACCGGTGGATCTGATCAAATTCGGTTTCATCCCCGAGTTCATAGGGCGTCTGCCGGTGACGGCGGTGCTGGAAGATCTCGACCGCAGCGCGCTGATCCAGATCCTCACCAAGCCGAAGAACGCGATCGTCAAGCAATACCAGAAGCTCTTCGAGTTCGAGAATGTCCGTCTCAAATTCTCCGATGATGCCCTTGACGCCATCGCGGATCTCGCCATGGAGCGCAAAGTGGGAGCGCGCGGGCTGCGCATGATCCTGGAAGACCTGATGCTCGACTTGATGTACTATCTGCCTTCC
>CAZZHN010000112.1:0-15602 GCA_964654065.1 uncultured Solibacteraceae bacterium | reverse complement strand
CCGGACTATATACGTCCGCTCCGCAATACGCCCAGCGGCGGACCATCCCATTAGCTACTCGGCCTGGCGAGGGTTCACTAGCGCCTCGCCGATGAAACGAGACCCAACCAGCGCTGCTCCACCGTCGACGTTCAGCACTACGCCCGTCACATATGCCGCCGCCTCGGAGCAAAGGAAGAGCGCGGCGGCCGCGATTTCGTCGATGTTAGCGAATCGCCGCAGCGGGACAACGGAGCTGACTGCGGCTCGCGCCTCATCCGTTGGCGCCAGGCGGCGCATACCCTCGGTGCCATCAACTGGACCGGGGGCAATGGCGTTCACGCGCACGCCTGCCGGCCCCCATTCCAGTGCCAGCACCTTGCAGAGCATGTCAACGCCGGCTTTGGCGGCACAAACATGGGCCTGGAACTCGTATGGCTGCGTGCCGTGTGTCGCCGAGATGGCCAGCACCGACGCGCCGGGCCGGCGCAGATGTTCCCAGGCCAGTCGCATCGTGTTGAAGGTGCCGAGCAGGTCGATATCGACGACGGATTTGAAGCCGTTCGTCGACATGCCGATGGCTGGCGCGGGAAAATTGCCCGCGGCGCCGCAGACCAGAATATCGATCTCGCCCCAGTTCTCGCGGACGGATTGAAGCGCCGCTCCGGTCGCTGCGGCGTCGCGCACGTCGGCTGGACAGCCGCGCACGGGGTTGCCGTGGCCGGCCAGGATTTGCATCGCGGCCTGTACTTTTTCTGGATTGCGACCCTGTACGGCTACGCGCGCTCCCTGCCGCGCGAAGAGTTCCGCAATGCCAAGACAGATTCCACTGGTGCCGCCGGTGATATAGGCGTTCTTGCTAGCGAGGATGCGCTCTCGAAAGACACTGATCATGCGCGCAGGATCGCACGCTCGAAGCGTATCGTCAAACCGCTGGGCTGGCATCCCAGTTTTCGGGTCGGCGGCAACTTGCGGCGGGGTTGGTTTGGAGTGTTAAGGCACCTGACCAATCCTGCAAGAAGCGTTGTCATCGATGCACATGGACACAATTGCGCTAACGTGGTTGTTTCGGAAAAACCAACATGCCAATCAAACTGACGCCAGAGATCATTTCCGCCGCCATCTTCGGATTCGAGGAACAGAAGCGACAAATCGACTCAAGGATCATCGAACTGAAAGCTATGTTGTCGGGTGGCAGGGCTGAGGCCGCATCCACGCCGCTCGCGCCAAAGCGAAAGCGCCGGAAGATGAGTGCGGCTGGCCGTGCCCGGATAGCCGAGGCGCAGCGGAAACGATGGGCGGAGTCGAGGAAGAAGGTTGAGCCTAAGGCTCCTACGAAACCCAAGCGGAAGCTAAGGCCTGCCGGAAGGGCGGCAATAGTCGCCGCCGCGAAGAAACGGTGGGCCCTGAAAAAAGCTGGGGCTGCAAAGTAAAGGGTCGCCGTCAAGAGGCGGACCCTCATCGATACGCCTGCAGCGGTGGCTGGGACGAAAACGATGTCTTCCACATATCGGTAGTTTGGAAATAAGGACACTGACGATGAAAATGCTTGAGAGTTCGATGCCGCGATTCTTTCTGGCTTTGTCTGTCGGAGTTGTGCTGCTAGCTCTGATCGGATTGGCCCAAACAGCTCCCACAGACGGCCCCTACAAGGTTCTGAAGGCTGCCAAGGTGGGCGGCGACGGCGGTTTCGACTATGTATATGCCGACTCCGACGGCCGGCGGCTCTACGTGCCGCGCACCGGCCAAGCGAATCCTCGTATCACGGTGTTCAATCTCGACACCATCGAACCAGTGGGAGAGATTCCCAAGGCCAATGCACGCGGCGCCGCGGTGGATCCGAAGTCACACCACGGTTTCGTCAGCAGCAAGCCGGTGGTGATGTTTGACTCCAAGACGCTGGAGACCATCAAGACGATCGATGTGCAGGGCGGCCCGGACGGCATCCTGTTCGATCCTTACAACGAACGCGTCTGGATCTTCAGTCACGGCCAGCCGAATGCCACGGTCATCGACGCCAAGGATGGCTCCATCGTCGACACGCTGGATTTGGGCGGCGCGCCGGAGCAGGCCGTGACGGATGGCAAAGGCCATCTGTATGTCGATCTGGAAGACAAAGACCAGATCGCCTCGGTGGACGCCAAGGATCTCAAGGTGACGGCGCACTGGGACTTGGGGGGCAAGGGCGGCGGACCTGGCGGGCTCGCGTTCGACATGAAGAACCACATTCTGTTCGCTACCTGCCACGAACCGGCCACGATGGTGATGCTGAGCAGCGAGGACGGCAAGATCCTTGACGCGCTGCCGATCGGCAACGGTACGGACGGCGCCACGTTCAATCCCGAGACAAAGGAAGCCTTCAGCTCGAATGCCGATGGCACGCTAACGGTGATCAAAGAGGAAAGCAAGACAAAGTTTGTGGTGGAGCAGAATCTAAAGACCATGACGCGCGCCAAGACGCTATCGCTGGATGCCAAGACGGGCCATATCCTGCTGATCGCAGCCGAATACGCTCCGCCTCCGTCTCCTCCGCCGGCTCCTGATCCGACCAAGAAGGGCGGCGGACGTGGCCGTGGTGGACCGATGCTCCCGGATTCCTTCACCGTGCTGGTAGTCGGTAGGTAGCGTGGCGGTCAAGCTTTGACCTGGCGTTAACGCGCCATATCGGCCACAGGTATCCCGACACGCCGTACACGCTCGGATCTTTGCTTGCGCATTCCCGATGCCTGTGCCTTCGCAAACGCTCGTCCGCATCCATTTCGTTGGACTTACGTGTTGCGGCGCGACGATTTCTTGGTGATCGCGGAAATCACCTCGGCCGCGGCGGGTTGGCCCAGTGACCCGACGGATCACTCCCGCTGACGATCACACCTTTCGCGTTCCAGCCCAGCCCCGCGCGCACTTCGGCCGAACAGTATCGCAACGTTAGTCCGCAGCGCCGCCGGTCCGATGCGTTTGGTTCTGACCCATGCACCAGCAGGTCGCTGTGAATCGAGACCTCTCCAGCCCTGAGTTCGTTATCGACCGGCGCGCCGAGTTGCTCTACGCCGGCCACCGTCTGGTTCAACACGTTGGTGTCGTCGTTTTCCGTGAGCGTATGGGTCAGGTGGCCGAACCAATGCGAGCCCGGAACGAACCGCATGCAGGCGTTTTCGACGTTGGCGTCGTCAATCGCCAGCCAGACGGTAACGGCCTTTGAGGGTGTGAGCGGCCAGTAGCCCGCATCCTGGTGCCACGAGACCCGTTTGCCATCGCCAGGCATCTTGCAAAAGAAATGAGATCCCCATCCGATAAGGTTCTGGCCCAATAGGTCCTTTACGTGCGACACGATCCGCGAATCCGTCAGCAGATCGTAAACGCGGCCATGGCGAAGGTGCGCGGCGCTGATCGAATAGCTGTCACCGCCAGCAGCCAGCGTGCTGGCCAGGAGTTCGTCGAAGTAACGCCGGATTTCAGCAATCTCCTTGTCGTCGAAAACCTGAATGCCGGTCAGATAGCCGTCCCGATTGAATGCAACGACCTGTCCAGCCGTGAGACGTTCCGGATGCTCGGCGATTGAGGCGTGAAACCTCAGATCGCGGGGGACCGTGCGAAGATCCTCCGTCGTCGGGATGAAACTGGGGCCTCGCATAGAACAGTGGCAGTATACACCCCGAAAGGTCCGGTCGCTACACGATAGCCGAGGGTGGCTCCATGTTATCCTCAACGCCAGCTTGTTTATGCGATGGGGGAGGATGACTATGCTGGAGTTCACTACCCTGATTAGTGGCCTGTCATTCACCGAGTGCCCACGATGGCGCGACGGGCGGCTCTACGTGTCGGACTTCTACACACACCGGGTCCTCGGCGTGGCAATGGACGGTACGGCAGAGACATTGGCTCGGGTACCCCAGCAACCCTCAGGGCTCGGGTTCCTGCCCGACGGCCGGATGTTAATCGTGTCCATGCGCGACCGCAAAGTGCTGCGGCGTGAGTTCGACGGCTCACTTGTCGAGCATGCCGATCTGTCAGATCTGGCCCCGTGGCACTTGAATGACATGCTGGTCAATCACGACGGCCAGGCATGGGTGGGCAACTTCGGTTTCGATCTCATGAGTAGTGCCTCGATTTCTCCCACAGTGCTCATCTGTATCGAGGCGGACGGCGCAGCCAGAGTGGTGGCCGATGGACTCGGCTTCCCCAATGGCATGGTGCTCACTCCGGACGGCAGCACGCTGATTGTGGCTGAATCAACGATGAACCGGCTGAGTGCCTTCAACGTTGCCTCAGGATCGTTGGGTGAGCGTCGGACTTGGGCTGCCTTTGGCGCCCCCCCAACATCGACTGACGTCGGTGAGGTGCTCGGACAAGTGGCCGTCGCACCGGACGGGATCTGTCTAGACGCGGAAGGTGCGGTTTGGGTGGCCGATTGCGCCCACAGCCGGCTAATCCGGGTGGCCGAAGGAGGCCTGATTCTGGAGGAACGCAGAATTGATGGATTCGGTGTGTTCGCCTGCATGCTTGGAGGCGACGACGGGCGCACTCTCTTCGCCTCTGTCGCGCCCACCTTCCACGAGGCTGAGGCATCAGCGAAACATCGGGCCTCTATCTTAATGACGACGGTCGAAGTGCCTCACGCAGGATTGCCGTAGAAGGGCCGTGACGCCACCGTGACACTTCCCGTTATGACCTGATATCGCCCGCCATGCGATAAGATCGGGACGGGGATCGAGGGTCGCAAGTCTCGCAGCTTGCGTCTGTGGTACGACCACATGAGATGTGTTACGCTTTATGTGGTAACGACACAGGAGTCTTCATGGCTAACCAAAAGCTGGACCTCCTCCAAGGCACCCTGGACGTGATGGTCCTCCAAACGCTTCATGCCATTGGCCCCCTTCACGGCTACGGCATAGCCCGCCGCATTGAACAAATCAGCGGCAATCAGGTGCTCTTAAACCAGGGAACCATCTACGCATCTCTGGTGCGTCTACAGCAACGCGGATGGATCGCGGCCGAGTGGGGCGCTTCTGACAACAATCGGAAGGCGAAGTTCTATTCCATTACCCGAAACGGTCGGAAGCAACTCGCCGCCGTCGCCGCACATTGGCAGCGTCTCGCGGACGTCATGGGCCGCATGCTCGCAATGTCTCCGGGAGGCGAAATGCGATGAGGACATTACTCGCGCACGTAGCGGCCTTCTTCCGAAAACGCGAGTTGGATCGCGACCTCGACCAGGAGCTTGCCACGCACCTTGGCCTCGCCATGGAAGATAATATCCGCCGCGGCCTGTCCCCTGAGGAGGCCCGGCGTGACGCGCTGGTCCGTTTCGGCGGCGTGGAGGCCGCCAGGGAGCATCATCGCGACGCGCGTGGATTGCCGTGGCTCGATTCGTTTCTCCAGGATATTCGCTACGCGCTCCGCACCCTGCGCCGTGACGCGGGCTTTACCGCCGTCGCCGTGCTGATCCTCGCGTTGGGCATAGGCGCCAACACGGCGGTGTTCAGCCTGGGCAACGTCTTCCTGTTCCGCCCGCTGCCGGTGAAGGACGCCGATCGCCTGACCGTGGTCGCGGTCCAGAGCAAGGCCGACGCCGATCCCGACGGGGTCTCCTACCCGGATTACCTCGATTACCAAGCGCATTCGTCCGCCGTCTTCAGCGGCATGACGTGTTATACCATCAAGGTCGTTGGGCTCGGTTACCGGGGGCACGCGGACCGGCTGATCGTGAGTTACGTGCCCAGTAATTTCTTTTCGATGCTGGGCATTCGTCCGGCGCTTGGCCGCCTGATCAATCCCGGCGAGGGCGACGCCCCAAAAACCGGGCCCGTCGTGGTTCTCGGCCACAGCTATTGGGAGAAGCGCTTCGGCGGCGACCCCGAGGTGATCGGCCGCACGGTCAGCCTCGACGGCACGGCGGTCACCGTCGTCGGCGTGGTTCCCAAGGAGTTTCTCGGCGCCTTCAGCCTGGTGGAGATGGACGGTTATGCGCCGATTGGAATGGTGGGGTTCGGCTCCGGCGCGAATATCCTCACCTCCCGCGAAGAGCATGATTTGGGCGTGCTGGCCACATTGAAGCCCGGGGTCAGCATCTCGCACGCGCAGGCGGCGCTCAACGTAATCGGCCAGCGGCTGGCGCACGACTATCCCCACGCCGACCAGGGCCAGCGCATCCGCGTGTTCTCGGAGCCCGCCGCCCGGCCCGATCCTTCCGCCGCCGATTCGAAGCCGCTGGTCGCCACCGTGTTTCTGTTGATGGTGGGGCTGGTGCTGGTGGTGGCCTGCCTCAACGTCGCCAACCTCCTGCTGGCGCGGGCCGCCGCGCGCGAAAAGGAAATCTCGATTCGCGCCGCCATCGGCGCCGGCCGGGGACGTCTGTTGCGCCAACTCCTCACCGAGAGCATGATGCTGGCGCTGGCGGGCGGAGTGGGCGGCGCCATCCTCGGCAATTCGGTGGGCTATCTGCTGAATGGCCTGCGGCCGCTGGGCGACTTGCCCCTTCGGCTGGCTTTTGTCTTTGATTGGCGCGTGTTCACTTACGTCGCGGGCGTGGCTCTGCTGGCTGGAATCCTCGCCGGCCTCGCCCCGGCCTTGCGCGTCTCCCGCACCGATTTGAATCTGGCTCTGCGCGAAGGCGGCCGTGGCCTGATCGGTGAAAGCGGACGGCACTGGCTTCGCAACGGCCTGGTGATCGCACAGGTCGCCGGTTCGCTGATCCTGCTGGTGGCCGCGGGCTTGTTCACCCGCAGCCTCACCCGCGCGGAGTCGATCGACCTCGGCTTCGACCCGCACAACGTCCTGAACGTGAGTCTCGACCCGGGCTTGCAGGGTTACACGCAACCGCGGGCGGAGGCCCTTTGCCGCGAGCTGCTGCGCCGCACCCAAACGCTGCCCGGCGTGCGGTCGGCCAGCCTCGCGTTTTCGATTCCGCTCGGCTATTACAACAACGGCGCCCCGGTTTACGCCGAGGCACAGGCCCCATCGCCCGCGCAACACGTGCCGGGCGCGACTTCGAACGCCGTCACCCCGGACTATTTCACCACCATGCGCATGCGCATCCTCGAAGGCCGCGCCTTCACGGACGCCGACACCGCCGCTTCCGAGCCGGTCGCTATCGTCAACCAGACCATGGCCGAGCGGCTATGGCCTCACCGCGACGCGGTTGGGCAACGCTTCAGCTACAAAGCTGCCGCCGGGCCGTTCGTTACCGTGGTGGGCCTGGTGCACGATGCCAAGAGCACCAGCCTTCTCGATGCGCCGGGGATGTACTTTTACTTGCCCCAGACGCAGGATTACCATTCGACTCACGTCCTCCAGGTGCGGGCATCTGTACCCCCGGAGTCCCTCGCGCCGCCCGTCGAGGGCCTACTGCGAGAACTCGATCCGAGCCTGCCCGTTTACGAGGTCATGAGCATGGAGAAGTCTCTCGAGGGCGCCAACGGATTTTTTCTCTTTAAGGTGGGCGCGTCTTTCTCGGGCGCGCTGGGCGGCCTCGGGTTGCTGCTGGCCGTGGTGGGTGTGTACGGAGTGGTTTCCTACTCGGCCAACCGCCGCCGGCACGAGATCGGAATCCGCATGGCGCTGGGCGCGCAGCGTGTCGCCATCTTCCGGCTGGTCATCCGTCAGGCCGTTCTGCTGGTGGGCCTCGGCGCCGCTCTGGGAGTAGCCGCCGCACTGGGCGTGAGCCGGCTGCTGGCGAGTCTGCTGGTCGGCGTGTCGGCCCACGATCCGCTCACCTTCGTCGGCGTCTCGGGGACGCTGGTGGCGGTGGCGCTGCTCGCCTGCTACATTCCGGCCCATCGCGCGGCGCGCGTGGAGCCCATGGCTGCGCTCCGCGACCAATGAGGTGGCTGTCCAGCCCTGAGACACGCGGCTCTCTGGCGCCAGCCAAGAGCGCGAGGGATGAGGCGGGCAGTTACCGGCTGGCGGCTTGAGCGTGCAGGCTCTCGATTCCGGCGTTGACTTGCTGCATCCGCTTGGTGAGCACTTCCCAAGGCGTGAAATCGATCTTCAACACACCATAATTACTATTTTCGCCGTCGAGGCGCCGGCCCTCCTTGGGCTCGTCGCGATACTCGAACCAGTGGAAACCGACGCAGCCAGGCAGCGCGGCCAAGGCCTCCACGTATGCCTGGAACCCGGCGGCGCGGTCTTCTTGCGTGGCAACGGGCCTGGCCGCCCCCTTGGTGTTGGGGAGCCCGCTGTCCATGGCTTTGAAGCTGAACTCCGTGATCATGGTTGGCTTCCCGGTCAGCCTGGTAATCAACTCCAGACGGTCGGAAGGCGGCAGGGGATTGTAGCTGTGCAATGAGAGGACATCGAAGTACTCGCCCACCGCCTGAATCACAGAGTCTCCGGGATAGCCCGCGAAACGGCAGCCGAGAACCATGTGGTTGGGGTCCTGGCGGCGGATCGCATCGGACGTGACGCGGGCGTACTCCCGAGCGACCATTCCAAGAAACTCGTTCTTGTCGTCCTCGGTTATGTTGGCCGGCGAATGGCCGCGAGCCTTGACGAACTCTGACACCTTGAGGAATCCCGCGGACGTTGGCGCCATTTTCAGGTAGCCTTCCAGCAGACTTTCCTGCGACCGCCAGTCGCGGCCCCAGCGCAGCTCGTTGTCGGTGAAGTAACCGATCATCCAGGGGTCGTTGGCGTGGGGCGCGCAGAGCTTTTGGGCCACGCGGTCCGCGGCGTCGTGAAACTCGGGGCTGAAGTAATCGACCACGCCGCCCTTCAGCCAGACATCGCGCCCCACCGAAGACGCGATGTTGATCACCGGAGCGTAGGCGATTCCGGCGGTGTAGAGTTGACTGGCCGACCATGCCCCCGCGGTGTTGAAATTCCAGCCGCGCAGTTGGCGAGCGGCCATGGCGGCCCATGCGGCCAAGTCGTCAGGGGCTTTGACCGAAGAATCGGATTCCGGCGCGTAGCTTACGTTATCGACGCCCTTAGAAAAGAAGACGTTGCCATCGGGGGTGACCAGCCACCAGCGTCCTTCGATCCGCTGGGCGTGGAAGAAGCCGGTCTTTTCCCCCTTCAACTCTTGCCAGCCCCCGTAGGCGTCGTACCCGTCCGCGTAAGGTGCCGCCAGCGCGGTGAAGGGGGCAAGGACCAGGAGAATGATCGCAAGGTGCCGCATAGTGAGTGTCCATTAACCTCTTATCCGGAATCTCCATTTTGGACTTTCAGGTCACAGCCAGTCTAAGCTAAATCGCCATCCTTTGGTCCTGCGAGTTGCGCGACTGACCGCCAGATGCCCATCCAGCCGCTCGAGAGCGGCTACGTTTTCACCAGTACTATCGGAGCATGCCTGCATTTCGCTTCTCGCGCCCAGCGCGTGCCCGCGAAGGTCATCGCGGATATCGTCGGCCACTCTGACGTCCGGCTCACCCAGAACGTCTACCAGCACCTGTACCAGGAAGCAAGGCGGGAGGCGGCCGAAAAAATGGCTGGGTCTTTTCCAGCGCTCACGAAGAGCGGCCATGTTGAAGCATCTACGCTGAAGAAACAGCACGCCCGCGCCATCACGCTCAGTGAAGCTGCACCATTCGTGTTGTACACGCTGCGCCACACGCGCATCACACGCTGGGCCAAGCATATTGACGCCTACACGCTGCACGTGGTTGCCGGGCACACGGACATGAACACCACCAAGCGCTATGTTCATCCGAGTGACGCGGACGTTCGGGCCGCAATGGAAAAGGCGCGCGGCGGAGAGAACCCTGGCGTGGTCAACTCGCTCCCCTCGAACGAAAGCGCAGCCAGATAGGCACTTTCAAATTGGCAGATTGGCCATGCGGGTGACGGCGCTCTAAAGCAACCTTTCACTCATTCCGGCAAGGTGGTAGGCTGAGGCAGTCGTGACATCCTCAGCAATTCACCGAAGGGCAGGGCGATTGATATTGGTCCTGCTGCTCATCGGGTCGGCGATGGCGCAGCAAACGCGGAAAGTGTCAGAGCCCTTAAAGGGCGCTGTCGTGATCGGGCGGCGCACCTATTTCGATTTCGGCCCACCCTTCGACTACTACGAGATCTTTGTTGTGGAGCCCAGAGGCGGCAACGTGTCAGTTCAACGGCTGACGCTCACGCCGCCCGGCCGCATCTGCTTGCAGCCCGGACGCCTTGAGGTAGCAACGGCGATCATAGACGAGCGCATGCCGGACCTGCTTGGAGGCGCGGACCCGTGCGCTATCCCGTGATAGAGAGATTCAGCGGGAACTGAAGCGGTGCAAACGCTGTATGACTTTCAGCGGAGCCGATGTTGTCTTTCAGGTCACCTGTGGGATGCAGACTCGCCGCATTCGGATGGATATTCTTGACCGCGATTTATTCGACAAGAATTCCCACGCGCCTCAACACACATCCTGGTCGATGACGGTGCTGGGGCGCTTAGACCGGGCTCTCGGCTCCCCGGTCATGGAGAAACCCGCGTTCACACTGGAACAGCCAACTACAGACGTTTCAAATACGAATTCGCATTTGGACAGCGTGGCCGCGCTTCGCGGAGGCGCGTTCGATTCGCTTTTCCCAGCCGGTACGCAAAAACCGTCAGTGCTGCACCTGGAGGCAATGAAACCGCCCATCAAGCCCAGTGTGGAACTGGTCGAAGGTTCCCCGGAGATGAAGACGCCAGTCTCAATACCGGCTTATCCACCTCTCGCTAGGGCTGCTCTAGTTCAGGGAAGGGTTGCGCTCAGCCTCACGGTTGACGCGTCCGGCGCAGTTTCCGCAGCGACAATCACGTCCGGCCACCCACTGCTCAAAGGGGCTGTCGAAACTGAGGCGAGGAAGTGGAGGTTTCCCGATGAGGCAAGCGGGAAGGCCCTTAACTTCGTGTTTGAGTTCAAAACGAACTGTCCGGAGCAAAAGTGATTGCGAAGCCCATTTGGCACCCTTGAAGTTCGGGGTGGTCATAGTTTTAGGCATACCGCCGAATCGCACCCTTCGGGGCTGATGCCCAGGTTCATTCTTAAATTGTGGTGATTGAGAGGTTTAGAGTGGAGCCACCCGCCGGGGTTGAACCGGCGACCTGCTGATTACGAATCAGCCGCTCTACCAACTGAGCTAGGGTGGCTTGGCAAACGCGGGTTGCGGAGCATTTTGGGCCTGACGGCCCGCCCTCCGCCAGAATAACATAGCGGACCTGGCTGCGGCTCGAGCAGCCGCGGCGGAAACTACTCCACTTCGCGCGGCGCCTTGTAGCCTGACTTGGTCAGAATCGAGTACTTCACCGGCTTGCCCTTCTGGTCCTTGATGGGCAGCGGGTGGCCGCTCGGATCCACCAATTCCACTTTGATCTTGCGGAACGTGCCGTCGTGCGCCCGGTTGCTCGACGAATAAGTGATCACATACTGGTTGCCCAGTGCCTGGCGAATGTCGCTGAACACCCCGCGGTACTCGCCTTCGAACTTCGGGAAAAACGCTCTTCCCCCGGTCTCCCGGGCGAAGGTGTTGAGCTCGTTGTTCGCCTGCAGCATCCCGATCGGCACACTCGCCATCATCTCCTGCTGCAGCCCCGTCAGCGAAACGGAATAGATCGGCACCCCGGCTTCCTGTAGCTTCTTGCGGGCCTGGTCATACGTGATCCTGCTGAACGTATCAATACCGGTGGTGATCAGCAGAATCGCCTTCCTGCCTTCGATGGTCGACATCCGCTCCGCCGTATCCGTCACCGCGTCGAACATATTGGCCTCGCGCCACGACGGAATCGTCAGCCGCTGCAGTGCCTGTTGCACCTTCAGTTTGTCCACGGTGAAGTCAGTGAGAATCTCCGGCTTCATATCGTAAGCGATCACCGCGCAGTAGTCCTCCGGCTTTAGCGAGGCCGCAAAGGTCCATACCATCTGCTGCGTCACCATCCAGGTCCAGCTGCCGTACGACTGATACCGGTTGCTGAACTCCACCACCAGCGCCACCGTCAACGGCGCCTGCGCCATGTCCACTTTGCGGATTTGCTGCGGCACGTTGTCTTCCAGCAGGCGGAAGTTGCCAGGCGGGATCTGCGGAATGAACTGCCCGTTGGGCCCGATCACCGCGACGTCCAGCGTCACGATATCCACATCGCTCTTGAACGTCGCCACCGAGCCGGGGTCCACGTTGCGCTTGTACTCGGAAGGGATGGGCGCCTGGTCGGGGGGCGGTTCGTTGGAATCGGCCGGCTTCTTCGGCTTCGCCACCGTCTGCCCCGGGCCGCTCTGCGGACCCTGGTCCTGCGCGCCAAGAAATCCGGCCAGCGCCGCCAGTGCGCTTACACACACAAACATTCGTAGGGGTCGCATAGCCGTACCTGTGACGTAACTATACCAAAAGACGCGCGGGCGGTCGCGCGGGTTGCGACCCCCAGTATTCCAGGCGTCCCTAACGCGGCGGTGTAGCTGCCGCGACGGTGTGGGCGCAGGTAGTTCAGTTGATGATTGTTCCACGCTTTATCGGCGTAGCCACCGTGATGTTGCGGAAGCGCAGACCGCCGGTATGATCGCCCTGGATGTAGATGGGGCCGGCCTCGCCTTCGTTGGAATCGAGCGCGCCGCCCGTGGTGCCGGGGATTTCCTGCTTGTCGAGGATCGTGGTGCCATCGCGTACCACGGTGACGATGCGTCCCACCAGCGTCACGTCGTAGCTCTCCCATTGCCCCGGTATTCGGGGCAAATCCACTGCCGGCGTCAGGAATCCGTAGATGGAACCGATTCTCCGCTCCGGCGGATTATCCTTGAGCGGCTCATATTCGATCTGTACTTCGTAGCGGCCGCGCAGATAAACTCCGCTGTTGCCGTCATCCGGGCAGTTGAATTCAATATGGAGCTTGAAGTCGTCCAGCTGGCGCGTCGTTTTCAGATTGGCGCCGTGCGCCTCGTTGATCAGCTCACCATCCTTTACCACCCAATGGTTATGCGCCGGATCCAGCGGTTCCCACCCCGTAAGGTCTTTGCCGTTGAACAACGCCTCCGGTGCGCTCCAGGATTTCGGCTCCAGCCGGATCAGCGCCGGGGCCCGTACGCCGGTCACTTGCCCGACCGCGTCGCCGCGCTTCTGGGTTCCCGACAACCGGTCGCCGCTCGCGTCAACTTCCCACGTCATTGCCGGCTGGCTACCATCGGCTTCCCGTAACACCAGGCTCAAGTGCGCTCCGTCCGCTTTGAAATTCTTCACCTGGTACACGTTGCCTCCCGGAGGCTGATACCAGACTTCCAGCGCTCCATTCTTCTCTGTTACGCCCAGCCAGTCGACGAGCGTGCCCCGCGCGGTGGCCACCGTGATGTTCCAGCGCCCGGCGAGCGGGCTGGCCCCCTGCAACGGGAGGCCGGGAATGAGCAGCGCGGCGCCGAGAATCAGAGCAGCGTAGATCTGTTTCATACCCTGTAGTGTGGCATGAATCGCAACCTCCGGGTGCCGCGCTTTCCGCATTCCCTGAATCTTTTGCGGCATACTCAAAGACATGCCCGGCAGGCTGTATGTCGTCGCGACACCCATCGGCAACCTGGAAGACATCACCTATCGCGCCGTACGCGTGCTCGGCGAGGTGGAGCTGATCGCCTGCGAGGACACTCGCCAGACCCGCAAGCTGCTCGACCATTACGGAATCTCCAGGCCCACCATCAGCTATCACGAGCACAACGAAGCGCAGCGTGCCGCCGAGTTGGTGGATCGAATGCGCGCCGGAGCTTCACTGGCGCTGGTCTCCGACGCCGGCATGCCGCTGGTGTCCGATCCAGGCTACCGGCTGGTGCGGGCAGCCATCGAAGCCGGCGTCCCCGTCGAACCGCTGCCCGGCCCTTCCGCCGCCCTGGCGGCCCTGGCGGCGGCCGGCCTTCCCACCGATCATTTTCATTTCGCGGGCTTTCTGCCGCCCAAGTCCGGCCAGCGCAGCAAGGCCCTGGAAGCCCTCAAGAACGAATCCGCCACGCTGATCTTTTATGAGGCCCCGCACCGCGTGCTCGAGACTCTGGAGGCCATCGCCCTGCTGCTCGGCCCCAGGCCGGTGGTGGTGGCGCGGGAGTTGACCAAAGTGCACGAAGAGTTCCTCCGTGGCACCGCCGCCGAAATCCGGGCCCAGCTCGCCGCGCGCGCCTCCATCAAGGGTGAGTTTACTCTACTGGTGGGTAAAGCCGTGGCCCCGGCGCCCGACGATACGCCCATTGGCGACGCCGTGGAGGAACTCGTGCGCGGCGGCGTCGCCCGCATGGACGCCATCAAACAGGTTGCCCGCCGCCGCGGCCTCTCGAAACGAGAGGTCTACGATCTGGCCTTGCGCGAACGATAGGTCTGCCCGCTGTGGGGCGGACCCCCCGGTCCGCGGCCGACGCCCCCGTCGGCCTTTCTTGCTTGATTGACCCAGTACCCTGGCCAGTCGGTGGCAGCCCCGCCGGCGCTGCCGTTCTCTCACCCCCAAACGTACAGCAGCACCATCAGGTACAGCCAGACGCCATCCAGAAAATGCCAGAACACGGCCGTGATATCAATGGCGGTACGCTTGGCCGGCCCCAGACGCAAGCGCAGCGCCTGAATGTCCACGTAAAGCATCGCGCCCACCCCGCCCAGCAGATGCGCCGCATGGGCCGCCGTCAGCAGGTAAAAGAACGAACTGGTGGGGCTGCTGGCGATGAAGACGCCGGCATTCGATAGCTGGCGCCAGACAATCCCCTGCCCGAGCAGGAAAACGATGCCCAGCCCGGTCGCGACGGTCCACCAGAGGTTGAACTGGTCTCTCCGGCCTTTCTTGAGCGCCACCCTGGCGCGATCCAGAACTACGCTCGATGCCAGCAGCACCAGCGTGTTCACCCAGAGCAGGGGCGGCTTGCGCATGCTGATCCAGTCGTCGGATGTGCTGTGGCGCATCCAGAAGGCAACGGTCAGTGCGGCGAACACCATACCGGTCGCCGCCACCAGCACGAACAGCCCGATGAAGGACGCTCGCCGGTCCGCGCCCCGGCCTTCCGGACCGCTGCCGCTGCCGCCTCCGCCCCAGTCTGCCGGCGGGGGCGGTGGACCTTGCATCACACCGGATGGAAGCGTGCTCCGCATGCCTCTTCTTTAGGATCGCACCACAGGCGCCGGAGATTCCGGCCCTAAGCGCACATGGCTCGCTGAAGCGGGGAATAGAAAACGCGGCTCAAAGAACCCGTCTTAGGATGGCGGAAGCAACTGCAGCCCCGCTTTGGCGACCGCCCGCTCCAGGAGAGCGATCGCGTGCACCCCCGGAACTCCGCGCGCCAGCGAGATCTCCGACACCAGCATGTGCCGCGCGCGCTCCAGCATCTTCTTTTCGCGGAACGAGAGCGGTTTGTCGCCGTGCAGCAGCAACAGCGCTTTGAACACCTGCGCCGCCTGCAGCAGGCTGCCGCTCTGCATCTTCTCCGTGTTTTCCTTGTAACGAACCTTCCAGTCCGGATGGATCTCGCATTCTCCATAGGAAAGGTACGACAACACACGCGAAATCTCTCGATCCTTGGTCACCCGCCGCAGGCCGATATTGGCTGCATTCGAAAAGGGCACGAGCACAGTAATACTGTTGTAGCCGAGCCGCAGAAGATAGAATTTTTCGAAGGCGGATCCGAAGGAGCGGGTGCTGATGTTCTCAATAATCCCAACACCCTGATTGGGATAGACGACCTTGTCGCCGATCTGGAATGTCATACGGGGTCCCC
>CAZZHN010000111.1:0-15618 GCA_964654065.1 uncultured Solibacteraceae bacterium | reverse complement strand
CTGGGGCCGCTCAGCTTCGGCAAGAAGGAAGAGCAGATCTTCCTCGGCCGCGAAATCGCCCAACACCGCGACTACAGCGAAGAGACCGCCATCCGCATCGATGCTCAGGTCAAGAAGTTGGTGCAGGGCGCGTACGACACCGCGGCCGCCATTATCAAGGAACGCTCCGACGCGCTGGTGAAGATTGCCGAATCGCTGCTGGAGCGGGAGATTCTGGACGGCAACGAGGTGATGCAGATCATCCAGGGCCAGCCGATCGAGCCGATGAAGCCGGGCGGCATGGACGCCGAGGACCATACCCAGCAGGTTCTGCGGCCGGAAAGCGGCCGCCGTGTACCGGGACTCAACGAAGGCGAGCGTCCGCAGCCGGCGTGATTGCGGAATTGCAGGAACAGGTTCCGGCCGCGCACGGGAGGGTCCCGCGTTTTCCGGTTTATCTGTTCGACATTGACGGCACGCTGCTCGATTCGGCGCCGGATATCTGCGGCGCGATCCAGCACGTGCTCGATGCCAACGGCGGCGGCACCAAGAGCTTCGACTACCTGAAGAGTTTCGTCGGCCTGCACCTGGTCGACCTCTTCCAGGACGTGTTCCCGGCATACACCGCGGGGCAGATCGACGCGCTCGTCGAGCAGTACCGCAAGTGCTACCGCGGGCGCGGCCACACGATGACGAAGATCTATGCCGGCGTGAAAGAGGCGCTGGCTACACTGCAGGGGCGCAAATCCACCGCCACCACCAAGGGCACTCCTACCACGCGGCTGATCCTGGAGCAATTCGGCCTGCTGGATTACTTCGAGCACGTGCAGGGGACGGATGGCTTCCCCTCCAAGCCGGCGCCGGACGTGATTCTGAAATCCATGGAGGCGCTGGGCGCCAAGCCTGCGGAATGCCTGATGGTGGGCGATTCGGTGGCTGATATGGCGGCAGGCCGCCAGGCCGGAGTCAAGACGTGCGCCGTGCTCTACGGGTACGGCAATCGCGAGGACATGGCGCGACACCAACCGGATTTCTGGATCCATGATTTGCGCGAACTGGTGGCGCGGTAGGACGGACGATCGGTGGTTGTCGTCTGTCGCCGTTTGGGCCTTCGGCCGGCAAGAAGGAGATGAAAAACTCTCCGAACCTCAGCGCTCTTCGCACCGTAACTCGTCGAGCAGCTGAAGACTACAGGCTCACTGCGCAGTATGGTTACAGAACTTACTAGTACTTAGTCGGAGCGACACCTAGCCTAACAGTAACAACAGCGCAAGCTGATTAAGGTCATTCGCCGATGACTACGTGCGCAAAAAACCAGACCGAGGTATGAAGTAGTACTTGATTTCCATGTTCGGGGTGGTACTCTCATTACGTGGCCTATTACTCAGAGACAGGCCGGCCATAAGTAGCGTGTGCTTTGGCCTCTTGAGATGGACTAACACCGTCATCCATCCCGCCACGGCGCCAGGCCCTTGTCGATAAGCGGGACCGCGGGCGGTGTGTTTGCTGCAGAAGTTAATTCACACTGGCCGTGCCGAGGCGGCGTGTATGGGACTTCCTGCCGAGTACGAACGAGCGGTCGAGTTATCGCCCCGCCTCCTGCAGTATTGTCGGCCACCCGTTGCTGTGTTAGGCAAACCGGTCGTTGCGCGCTTCCGTGTCAACTTAGGCCCCACTCTGCAGTTCGCGGCCCGGCTGGAGCGGGATGCGGGCGGGAACACGCGCATCGAGCTCAGCGAGCCCGCCAGCCAGGCGCCGCACTTCGGCTTCCTCTGGTCTTTGCAGGATCGAGCAGACAAGCTGTTGTTCTATCACGAGCGCTTTGTCGCCGTTCAGCAGTGGCCGGCAGAGACCAACGAGGATGCCTGGTCCTTCGGGTCCTTCGAGGCGGAGTGGACGGAGGAACACGAAGAGTTTGCCGGCCGCGACGCCAGGAAGGTGATCTTAAGGAAGCGCAGCAAGGGTTCCGTGCTTGCCCAGGATGCCGGGGAGTGCTGGATTTCCGAGGGCCTGGCGATGATGATGTGCGAACGAATTCTCGGGCAGAACGGCAGTATCCAGGAATGGGAGGTTACCGAGGTCGAGGAAGCGCCGCCCGCCGGCGACGTCCTCGCAACTCCCCCCGGTTTCCGCCAGGTCGATCCATCGTGAAGGCATGAGCGCTTTCGCTGCCCGAGTGCCGTGCAAATTGCGCCGGCTGTTGTAGGGGCGAAACATGCCTCGCCCTTCGCGCCGCCAGGAGTCAATCGCAATTGCCAGTCGACGTCCCCCGGCTATTCGTACCGCAGAGCGTCCAGCGGATCCACTCGCGAGGCGCGCCGTGCGGGCCAGTAAGCCGCTGCGGCAGCCGTCAATCCGAGCAGTAACGCGGCGCCCGCCACCACTGTCGCATCCCTGGCATGCACGCCGAAGAGTCGGCTCTCAATCAACCGCGTGCCGGCAAGAGCGGCCGGGATTCCAACACCCAGCCCGAAGCCGAGGATCCAAATCAGTTCGCGCATCACCATCGAGCGGATCCGCCCCGGCGCTGCGCCCAGCGCCATGCGAATGCCGATCTCACGCGTGCGCCGCGCCACGCCGTGCGCCATTACGCCATACAGGCCCAGCATCGCCAGAACGGTCGCCAGCACGGCGAAGGCGGCCGCCAGTCGCATCATCAGCTCGTCGGAACGGAGGTTGAAATGCACCTGCTCCTCGAGCGTGCGCAGATCTTCGATCGGAACGTCCTGGTCGATGGAGCGCATCACGCTCCGAATCTGCGGAACAATTTGCGCCGCCGGCAGCTCGGAGTGGACGTAGAAAGACAAGGATCCGATTCTTTCATCTTGCCGCCAGGGTCTGTAAAAGAGCGCCGGCGGCTCCTGCCGCACGCTGGAGTAGTGGCTGTTCTTCACCACGCCGATGATTTCCGTATTCAGGTCTTCACCTTTGCCGATTCCGAGACGATGCCCGATCGGGCTGCGCCCGCTAAAGAACTGCCTCGCGAATGCTTCGTTCACCACCACCACACTCGGCCCCGCAGCCGTGTCCGTGTCCTGGATCTCGCGCCCCGCAATCAACGGAATTCCAGCCTTGCTGAAGAACCCGGGCCCGATTTCGTTGAATTTCGAATTCGGTTCTCGCGCACCCGGCGCCAGGCCATCCATCCGGAAACTCCTTCCCCAGTTGCTGTTGCCAAGCAGCGGCACCGACGAGCCGACCGCGCTGCGCACGCCCGGTATGGCGGCCAGCTCCATCTCCGCGCGTTCGAAAATCGCCTTGGATTGCGCTGGGGAATATCCGTTCCATTCCGGTGTGATGCGGAAGCCGATGATGCTGTCGGTGCGGATTCCGAGGTTGACGTGCAACAGGTTCACCAGGCTCTTGAGGAACAGGCCAGTGGGAATCAGCAGAATAATCGAGATCGTCAATTGCGCGCACACCAATGCTCTGCGGAGCCGCGCCGCTCCGCGCGACGACGAAGATTTCCCCGACTCATCGCTCAAAGTGCCGGCCAACGAAAATCGCGCCGCCTCCCATGCCGGATACAGGCCGAATAGCAAACCTGTCGCCAGCGAGAGTCCCAGGCTGAACCAGAGGACCGGCCAGTTCAAGCCGGCGCTATTGAAGGAATCGCTGGCGGCGCTGCCGGCGCCGCTCCACGTCGCCAGTAGAAGCTTGAGAGTAACCGCGGCGATCGCGAGGCCCGCTGCGCCGCCTGCGCCCGCCAGCAGCAGGGCTTCGGTGAGGAATTGGCTCATCAGCTCGCCGCGGCCGGCGCCCATCGCCGCGCGGATCGCCAGCTCCTTGCGCCGCTCGGCCGACCGCGCCAGCAGCAGATTGGCGGCATTCGCCATCGCGATGAGCAGCACCAGGCCGGTGGCCAGCATCAGGATATTCAGTGCGGATCGGTAGTCGGTGCGGAGGTCGCTATTGCCCCGGCTGCCGTCTTTCAAATACAGCTTTTGCTGCCGAAAGCGGGGCACACGGTCAGCAGACTGTTCAATCGCTGCCGCCATCTCTTCTACCACGCCGTGATACGGCCCGTTCAGCGCCGCTTGCGCCTGCGCCCGCGTGACGCCCAGCCTCAATCGCGCCAGCAGATAAACCCAGTAATCATCGAGCTTGTCGGTGCCGTCCCAGCCTTCCGTCAGGTGCGGCTTGAAAGACATCGGCAGATAAACGCTGGCTTCGGTGCCGACCGTCGTGCCGGTAAAGCTCGGAGGAGCGACACCAACCACGGTGAAGGGCTGCCCGTTCACCTTCACCGTCTGATTGAGCACCTCGGGTGCGCCGCCAAGCTTGTCGCGGAAATAGCGCCATGCCAGCACAGCCACCGGGTTGCCGCCCCCGGGTACATCGTCTTCGGGACCGATCATCCGGCCAATCAGGGGTTCGACGCCGAGCACCGAAAAGTAGCGGCCCGACACCAACATGGCCGACCCGCTGACGGTCTGGCGGGTGAAGGCAATGTTGCTGGGGAAGGTGCGGAACCCAACCACGCTCGCCGCGTCCGTGTGCTTTTCCAGCTCGCGGAGCGTGCGCCAGTTGAAGATGTAGTCCGCATCGCCGGAGTCGTCGTCCCAGCTCCGGCCGTTCTTGAGGTCGCCTGGCGAGGTAAGCAGCACCAATTGTTCCGGATGCGGAATCGGCAGCGTACTCAGCACCACTTGATGGAGCAGGGAAAAGATGGCGGTGTTGACGCCGATGCCCAGCCCGAGCGACACCACTACCACCATGCTCAGCAGCGGCGCCTTCGCTAGGCTGCGTAGGGCGAAACGGATGCGCGCCATTGGACTCCTCTCCCCTTGTGACGTTCCTCAGTTAGACGCTCTTCAGGTGCCGATCGTTGGTGCGAAATCAGGCCTGGCATTCAGAAAACAACCCGTGACGCACTTTCGTGAGCCACGCGCACCAGCTTATCCTGAAACGTGGCAGCCCAAGGATCTCGAGCGGGAAAGCCCAGACGCAAAGGCATCCTCCGCCGCCTGCTCCGGTGGTGCGTGGCAGCGGTGCTTCTTGCGTGGACGTTGCTGGCCCTCAGCCTCGTGTCCCTTCGCTGGATCGACCCGCCATTCACCGCCGTACAGGTCGAGCGGAGGCTGCAGGCTTGGGCTCACAAGAACGCGTATCACGAGCGCTACGTCTTCGTTGCACTCGGCCGGATTGCGCCCGACCTGCAGCACGCGGTCGTCGCTGCCGAAGACGCGCGCTTCTACCAGCATCACGGTTTCGACTGGCAGGAAATGCGGACCGCGGTGGAAAGCGAGCTGGACAAAGGCCGCGGCCGCGGCGCTTCCACCATCACCCAGCAGCTCGTGAAGAACCTTTTCTTCGGGACCGGCCGCTCTTTCGTGCGCAAAGGCGTGGAAGCTACCCTGGTCCCGGTGGCGGAGTTCGGCCTAGGCAAGCGGCGCATCCTGGAACTGTATCTGAACGTGGTCGAGTGGGGCCCCGGCATCTATGGCGCCGAGGCTGCGGCGCACTACCATTACGCGATTGCCGCGCGCAGCGTCGGCCGGGAGCAGGCCGCGCGCCTTGCCGCCATTCTTCCCGCCCCGCTGAGGCGCCGCCCGGAGCGAATGAACGAGTACAGCGGGCTCATCCTCGAACGCATGAGCCAGATGGGCTGGTGACTGTTTGTGGCGCGCGCCGTCCTGCCTGCCGCGCCGGCAGTCGTGCCGACGTTGTCTTGGTGCAAGAAGGTCGCTCGCACCAAAAAAATGTCTAGATGACTCTCGAGACAGCAGCCTGGATGGGCCTGCGCCACGGCGAGCGCTACAGGCGACGTCACGCTGGGACGTACCGTTTGACGGTGATGTGCCTGGAGTTCAGCCGGGCTTGCGCCACGTCGTAAGCAAGCTGCATACGCAGGAGATGGTCCGCATCCGGGCCGAACGCTTTTTCGATGCGTATGGCCATTTCCGCCGTCAGGCCAGCCTTGCCATGAAGAAGGTCAGACAGCGTCGCGCGGCGTACCTTCAAAACCTCCGCGGCCTTCGACACACTGAGTCCCAGAGGCTCGATCACTTCAGTTCTGATCAGGTCGCCGGGATGGGGAGGGTTCTTCATGGGCACGATGGGCGTCCTAGTGGTAATCAATCAAGTCAATCTCGCTGGCGGTATTCGTATCAGGGTCGTACTGGAAGATGATCCGCCAGTTCCCGGTAACCGTCAAGCTCCAGAATCCCTTCAATCCGCCTTTGAGAGGATGCAGCCTCCAGCCGGGGAACCGGCCGAGCTGGTCCAGAGTCTCAGCGGTTTCGATAGCCAAGAGAAGCTTGCTCAGCTTGTCCGCCATCACAGGCGGCACTCCCCTCTCGGTTCCCTCTTCGTGAAGCTGCCTCAGGCCTTTGTGGCGAAAGCGAGCCGTTTGCATCTCGTCTCTTCACATTTTCATTGTGTACGGTTATACCGTACACGTCAAGCGGTAGTTGTAGGAAATGAGGCGCTCCGTCGAAACGCGCCGAAAGCCCGAATCCGACGATCAGAGGCTGATCGGCACCACTTGCTGTTCGCCCTGGTAGGTAATCACCTTGTCCGGCGTGCCGGTCACTTCCACTCCTGTGCCATGCTCCTTCCGCACCAGGACCACGTGAAACGTCCGCATCCGCAGCATGCCCGGGAAGCTCCCCTTTCTGGCGCCGATGGTGAGCTGGTGATGCGCGTCGTCCCAGTTAAAATCGATCGTCGAATAGACGCCCTTTTCGTAGTTGTAGTTGTCGTTCTCGTCCTCGTACAGCTGGAAGCTGCCGTTGGCTCCCGGATAAATGCGCAGCTCGATCGGATCGGCGGGTTTCTCCGCGGCGTATTGCACCAGCGGGCCCATCGGCACAATGGATCCCGCCTTGACCATCAGCGGAATCTTGTCGATGGGCGCGTCCGCTATCACGCTCCTGCCGCCCGCCAGGGTATCTCCCGTCCAAAAATCGATCCACTGGCTCCCCACCGGCAAATAGACGGTGCGGGTCTTGTTCCTGGGCTCGGCCGGCCTCGCTTCGCGCGCGAAAATCTCCGGCGTCTTCCAGTACAGCTGGGCGCGAAACGCCCCGAGCACGGCATTCGACGTCTCGAACTTGAAGTCGTATGCCTTCCCGGCCACCAGATCGACGGGCACGGTATGGGACTCCATCGAATCGTAGTTGTGCGCCACCTCCTTGCCATCCAGGTACACCCGCTTCGGGCCGAAGCTCTTCAGGTTGAATCGATACTTCCCGGTCTCGGTGGGAACCAGCTTGCCCTCCCAGCGCATCGAGAACCTTGGGCTCTTGATAAAGCCCGGCCAGCCGGTGTACCAGAACAGATTGATCGTCGGCTCCACGGCTTCGTGACACAGCGTCTTGAAGTCCGCATCGCAATAGTATTTGGCGGTCAGGCCCGGCTTTCCGTCTTTGGTCCTGAAATTCTCCGGACCTGTCAGGACGGTGTTTTCCGGCGGCCGGTGGTCCATGTACTCCGTCACCGGGGAAACCATGATGGCCGGCCCGAACATGAATTGATCGTCGATCGAATACGTTTTCCTGTCGCGCGCGAAGTCCATCGGCAGGCCGCGCATGATGGAATACCCGCCGTGAGTAACCCGCCAGCCCAGCGAATAGAGGTAAGGCATCAGCCGGTATCGCAGGTTGTCGAACTTGACCAGCGTAGGAATGTATTCGCCGAATTCCCAGATCTCGCGCGGCGTCTCCGAGCCGTGCGACCGGAAAATGGGCGAGAACGCCCCCAGCTGAAACATCCGCGCGTACAGTTCCTGGTACGCCGGGTCTTTGCCGCCGTTCGAGAATAGCCCGCCCTGGCACCCCAGCGAGTACGCGCCGATGTCGAAAGTCCAGTAAGGAATGCCGGCCATGCTGTGATTGATCCCGGCGGAGATCTGCCTGCGGTACACGTCCCAATTCGCGCCGATATCCCCCGACCAGGTCGCCGCCGCCGCGCGTTGCTGGCCGGCGAAAGTCGACCGCGTCAGAATAAAAACGCGCTTCTGGTCCGTCTCTTTGCGCTGGTGCTGGTAAACGCCTTCCGTAATCACCAGCGAGTACGGATTGAGGTACCGGGCGAACGAGCCGAGATGATTGTTCTCCACCCGCTTCATCTCATACTCTTCCGACTCCTTGGTAAGCGCGTTGACGATGTCCGGTTCGGTCGAATCCATCCACCACGCGTCCACTCCTTTGGAGAAGAGCCCCGTGCTGGCGTACTTCCAGTACAGATCGTTGGCGGCCGGATTGTATGCGTCGAAGTACCGGAAGCCGGCCCAGCCCACCGGCGAGTACAGATATCCGTGGCTGTCCATATCCTTATAAATCGGCGCCGCCGGACCGAGCCCGCCCCAGATGGAGATCATCAGGTGGAAATTCTGCCGGTGCAACAGGTCGATCATTTCCTTCGGCCGCGGGTACTTCGATTCGTCGAAGTACATTCCGCCCCAGGTGTCGTTGCCGCCCCAATAATTCCAGTCCTGCACGATGTTGTCGATCGGAATCTGGCGCCGGCGATACTCCTGCGCAATTCCCAGCAGCTCATCGCGGGTCGCGTAGTGCTCCTTGCTCTGCCAGTAGCCGTAAGCCCACTTGCCATACATCGGAGCTTGCCCGGTGATCTGTCTGTACCCGGCAATGGCCTGGTCGATGGTCGGACCGTAGAGGAAATAGTAGTCGACGTTATCGGCAACCTCGGACCAGAACGAAGCCGCTGCGGGCTTATCGGCGAAGATCGTCTTCGAATAGTTGTCCCAGAAGATTCCATATCCCGCCGTGGAGACCAGCATGGGCGACACCGCCTCCGTGTTGGACTGCACCAGCTTGACCGTCCGCCCGCGGTAGTTCATGTAACCGGCCTGGTGCTGCCCGAGCCCGTACAAACCTTCGTCCGGAGTCAATGTGAACTTCTGCTGTACGCTGTATGCGGCCTTCTCCTGCGCGATGCCGCACGGGGTGAAGACCGCCCGCCCCTGCTCTCTCAGCACGGTCCGACCGTCGTTGGCGAAATACTGAATCGCGCCGTCGCTCTTGTTGACTTGCACCCGTACCTGCCCCGAGCGCAGCGTGACGGCCGCGGCGCTTTCCTCAAACCGTAGGTTCAGATCGGGCGCGTCCTGCTGGATCACGGATAGGCTGAGCTTCTCCGGCGTGCCGCCGGCCGGCCACTTCACCACGCGGACCGTGCCCTCCGCGTAGAATTGCGCCCTGACGTGCAGCGCGCCCGCCGTCAGTTGAACCCCGTTCCGGATGCGCTCGATGGCCGTCGCCGTCCGGCCTGCCTGTGCGCCGTTGGATGCAGATGGGCTCTGGCAAACCACCGGCAGTGCGTTCAGGCAGAGGGCGAAGCACACAGCCATCTCCCGCCAGGCAGGCGTGCGAAGTTTCATGATTCTGGTTCCTTTCGAACAGAGGACAAGCGCAATTCCTATCTCCCTTGGTTGCTTCCGCGCCACAAAAGATATCCAGCTCCGATGCTATCACGGTGATATTACGGCTTCTCAGCAGACGCGTAGGCAGGTTTTTCGCGCCGCCATTGCCATACGTTGTGCCTGCGCCGCGAGATTGCTGACGAGGTGCGGTGCACCTGCATAATCGCGGCAACCAGGGACAGCTTCAACTTCCGCCCGTGCTAAACTGCCTCACATGCCGGAGCTTCGCGAGGTACCGGATTCGCCGCCGCCGTTTCTCGGTAGCTGGCGGCGCGTCTACGCGGCCGTGGTCGTCTACCTCGCGGGCGTCATTCTGATTGCCTACCTCTTCACGCGTGCCTACCGATGAGAGCCCTGGATTGGGTGGTCCTGCTCGCCTCGCTGGTCTCCATCATCGCCTACGGGCTGTACCGCAGCCGCGGCAGCAACACGGTGGATCGCTATCTGCTCGCCGGCAAAACCATGCCGTGGTACGCCATGGCGCTTTCCATCATGGCTACCCAGGCCAGCGCCATCACCTTCATCTCCACCACCGGCCAGTCGTATGTCGATGGCATGCGCTTCGTGCAGGCCTACTTCGGGCTGCCCCTCGCCATGATCGTGGTCTGCGCCACCGTGGTGCCGGTGTTTTATCGCGCGCGTGTGTACACCGCATATGAGTACCTGGAGAACCGGTTCGACGCCAAGACCCGAGCTCTGGCGAGCGTCATTTTTCTTTGCCAGCGCGGCCTCTCGGCCGGGCTCACCATCTACGCGCCGGCCATTGTGCTTTCGGTGATTCTGGGATGGCCGGAGCGCGCCACCACCATGCTGATGGGCGCCACCGTCGTCACCTACACCGTGATCGGCGGCATCAAGGCCGTCACCTGGTCGGACGTGCAGCAGATGTGCGTCATCTTCCTCGGGCTGTGGATTGCGCTCATCACCGTCATCGTGCTGCTGCCCCATTCGGTCTCCTTCGGCGACGCGGTGTATCTCGCCGGCGCGGCAGGCCGTCTCAACGCCGTCACCACCAACTTCAACTGGAACGACCGCTTCAACATCTGGAGCGGCCTCATCGGCAGCACCTTCCTGTTCCTGTCCTATTTCGGCTGCGACCAGTCGCAGGTGCAGCGCTACCTCACCGGCCGCTCCATCGCCGAAAGCCGGCTCAGTTTGCTCTTCAACGCCGTGGCCAAAATTCCGATGCAGTTCTTCGTCCTCTTCATCGGCGCCATGGTGTTCGTCTTTTATGTATTCATCGAGCCGCCGGTCCTGTTCCAGCACACCGAGCTCGCGCGCATCGCGCAGGTGAGCGAGTATCGTGGCGTCGAGACGAGCTATCACGAAGCGTTTAAGCGCCGCCGCGATGCCGCCCTGGCGCTCGCCCAGGCGCACAGTGCAGGCGACAGCACAGCGCACGCCCAGAGCCTCGCCGATTACCGCAGCGCGCAGCAGTCGCTCGACGCCGCCCGCGCCAGCGCGGCTCACCTTGTGGAGGAGAGCCATGGCGAAAAAGGTTTCAGCGACACCAACTATATCTTCCTGTCGTTCGTCACCCGCTACCTGCCGGCAGGCATCGTCGGCCTGGTGATCGCCGTCATCATGGCCGCCACCATGTCCGCCAGCTCCGGCGAGATCAATTCGCTCGCCACCGTCACCGTGGTGGACATTTACCGCCGCCACTTCCGCCGCACCGCCAGCGACCATCATTATGTAACGGCGTCGCGCTGGGCGACCTTGTTTTGGGGCGCTTATGCCGTCGCCTTCGCCGGCTGGGGAAAGAAACTGGGATCCCTGATTGTCGCCGTCAACGTGGTCGGCTCGCTTTTCTACGGCTCGCTGCTCGGATGCTTCGTGGTCGCCTTCGCCTTCCGCAGGGTCGGCGGTTCCGCCGTATTCCTGGGCATGCTCGCCGGCGAAGCCGCCATCTTCTGGACCTTTCTGCGCGGCCACATCTCCTACCTCTGGTATAACGTGATCGGCTGCGTGGTAGTAGTGGCCGTGTCGCTGACCCTAACCTGGCTGGCGCCCGCCGTCTTCGCCAGATCCAGTAACCCGCCGGCAGAGTGAGCGCAACAGAGCCTCTAGCGGCCGTCACTTCCCGAAGCCTCGAGTCCTGAAAAGAGGCTGCCGATGTCATTCTTCTCGAAGCGCGCCGAGTCCGAGCTGCATCGCGAACTCGCCCATCACCTCCACGAACTGGCCGCCGGGTTTGAGCGGCAGGGATACTCGCGCGCCGAATCCGCCTGCCTCCATTACCGCACTCTCACCGCGAGCGGGTGAGGAGCGGTACCGGCCGGTTCTCTACCCTCGCCGGTGCAGGGCTTTCTGATTCGCTCACCTGGCTCGTGCAACGCGTGACGTTCGTCTGTTCCAGCGTAAGGTCAAGGTCCGCCGCTTGAATCGGTTTGGACATGTAGGAATCCATCCCGGCTCGGATACACTTTTCACGGTCGCCGTTCATGGCATGGGCGGTCAATGCGACGATCGGCGTATGCCTTGACGTGATCGATTCCTCTGCCCGAATCCTGCGGGTGGCTTCGTATCCGTCCATCTCCGGCATCTGTATGTCCATCAGGATGCAGTCGAAGCGAACCTTGCGCCACGCCGCCAGCGCAGCGGCTCCATTCCCAACGATCGTGACCGCGTGCCCTCGTTTCTCGATGAGTGCGCGGATGAGAAGCTGATTGACCGCGTTATCTTCCGCGACTAAGATCGAGAGCGGCTCGGAACGTCGGGGCTCCAGAGCCGGCAGGCGATCTGTGGCAATCGGTGGCGCTCCAGTCGCAGGCGGTTTGCCCGGCCTAAGGGCTGCGGTGAAGAAGAACCTGCTGCCCTTGCCTTCTGTGCTTTCCAGCCACATTCTTCCGCCCATCGTCGTGACCAGCCTCTCGGAAATTGCCAGGCCCAATCCGGTGCCTCCAAAGCGCCGGGTGATGGATCCGTCGGCTTGTTGAAATGGCTGGAAGATCAGCTCCTGCTGGGGCGCCGGAATGCCGACTCCGGTATCGGAAACGGCAAACTGAATCTGCGGCGGCGTTGCGGCGAAGGATCCTGCCACAGACGCGTCCATTACCGGAGCTATGGAGACTCGCACCTCGATGCGGCCGCTTGCCGTAAACTTGACTGCGTTGCCCAGCAGGTTGAGCAGGACCTGGCGCAACCGGTGTGGATCGCCCCGCACCCATTCGGGCACGTCGTCGGAGATCTGGAACGACGTAGCGAAGCCTTTTTCGGAAGCGAGAGAATTCACGCATTCCAGAGCGTCTTCGACGCATCTGCCGAGCGAGAAGTCTAACGACTCAAGTTCGAGCCGGCCTGCTTCTACCCGCGAAAAATCCAGGATGTCGTTGATCACGACCAGCAGGTTCTCGGCGGATGAGCGGACGGCTTCGTTCTGTTGTCGCCCGATCAGCTTGCCTCCGAAGTTTCGTTGACAGGTTACGAATTCCCGCTCCCGGCGCAAGCGTCGCTTCGTAGCCTGTCTCGGGATCTTCCGTCTTCGCAAAATCGACGGCGCAGGACGCTATTCGGGCGCCCTAAGCCGGAAACGAAAGAAAATGTTGCCGCCGACGGGATGCCCACCATAGAACAGCTGGATCACCGCTGGCAGCGTGTAAGCCGTGAAATTCGCGCCTATCCCCATTTCGACGTACCGGAAAAGATCGAAGTCGTGCGTGTAACCGATGGTGTAGGCCCCGATGCGGAACGTGCTCCCATAGTTCACATCGAGGTAGTTCTCCAGAGCCGGCTCATCGGCGAACAGGTCATCTTTCCCCACCAACTCGAAGCGGCCCGTGATGAAGTTACGTTTGCTGACCGGCAGCACCGATTCCGCCAAATAGGCATCCGAATTCCTCAGCGTTGCTGTGTTATGGATGCGTCCCCAGATCAGGCTGGTCGCCCAGTTGGCGCCGTACATCGGCCGCGTGTACTCCAGAGAGGCCGTTATACGCGTCTGGTCGCCCGGCTCCAGCGCTTCGGGATGAGCAATTCTACCGAAGGAAACCTGGGCCGCCCAGTTCTTGTCGGGGAAAGACCACAAGCGTGTAGACCACGAATTGATTGGACCGGTCTGGATGATCCAGCGGTTCTCGCCCGGTTCGGAGCCGTAGAAACCGCTCGCCTCCAGTTTCATCTTCTTGTAGGCGATTCCGGCCGTTACGACCTCGTCCGCGATGTGCGTCGAATCCTGCCAGTGGTGAGAGATCGGCGCCTGCGGGATCTCCATTGCCGAGGCGCGGTGTGGGAAAGCGACCGGCCCGAGCGCGGGATCGCCCACAGGAGCGAAGTACAGGTCTAGCGTCGTGTCTTCCGCGATGTGGCGTGCGTAGTGAAATCCCAGCCCCATGATGAAATTGTGCGGGTGTTGCGCGTCCACCAATGGGACGCCGTAGGCAGTCTCCCCCGTCTGGAACAGCAGCGGATACCGCCGATCTGTGATCGTCGCCGGTTCCAGGCTCAGCATGAGGGCGGTTTCAAAGGCGCCACTGGCTCCGGCGCGGTGCTCGGCTGAGGCCATCAACCAGTTCGGGGAGTAGAGCTTATCGCCGCCGCGCGGGCCGGATTGCTGGATATCGGAGAGAAAGGCGAGCCCCATGAACATGGTGTTCCAGTTTCCAAAATGAGTCATGGTCGTTGGCATCGGCCATCCCGATGGATTCTGGGAAGTCCCCGAAGCCAGGTTCATCAGATACATGCTGGCCTGGCTCATGTCCACCATGCTCATTCCTCCAGCGGTGTGCGGTGAGTGGTCACTGCTGGTTTGCTCATCCTGCGCTGAAGCGGGATGAAGCGAAAAAACCGCGAAAAGAATGAGAAGCCACGGTCGTCCTGTCTCTCGCATTACATACCTCCCCTTTCGAAGCCACATCGCAACCGTTCAGCGGCGGTCTTCCAGCGTTTGCTTTCGGGGATGTTCAGATTCGGAGGAGGACGGATGAGAGACTTTGCTTGTGCGGTGGGGAGGCGGCAGAGAAGGAAACCTCCCGAAACCAGGTTTCCGGCGGAACCGGCGTCGCGGGAGCCGCGGCCCGCGACCCTACCGAAAAAGGCTGAAGTTCAGCGTGGAGCGCCTGGTTGGATATTGCCGAGGAGACCATTGCCTGGTGCAGGCAGTTCGGATTTCGATCGTGTGAGTGATTGTGATGCCGGTGGCAAGGCGGAAGCGATGCGCTCGAAACGGTGTCGCACATGTGGCTTGCACAGGCCGCCATACAGGGGAGCTGCGCCAGCGGCAGTGCCATGGCGACGAACACCACTAGCTTTACGCGCAGCATCCCAATCCTTGTATGCACCATACCACGTTCGAGAGAAATCCACATGGGGCGGAACAAGCAGCGCGTGTACGCTAAAGGTCTGCTCATGTATACTTGAAAACCCAGGAGGCGAGCATGCAGATGTCGTTGGCCAAAGCCGTCATGAAATCAAGAGCGAGCCTCATTGTCTTAGCTTCGATCGCTCTTGCTTCCTGCACGTCGGGACCTGAAGGGGCGGATGTGGCTCCGGTTGTGAAGGCCGACAAACCGTTTGCTGCCGCGGGAAGTATCGAAATGCAACTGGAAAGCGGCGATTACGTCATCCGAGCCGGCCCGGATGAGCGCATCCGCGTCTCGTTTGCAGGCAATATCGGCAACGCCACCGCCGATTTGGGAACCAATGGCACGCATGCGAATCTGGCAATCAGAGATACACCGCATAACAATTTTCGAGCCACCGTGGAAGTCCCGGCGACGTCGGACCTCACCATCCGTCTCACTGCCGGCAATCTCGAGGTCGCCGCAATCACAGGGAACAAGGATATTGACAGCAAGGCGGGGAACGTCGGGATTTCGATACCAAACTCCAATGATTACGGCAGCGTGGACGCCGCCGTCAGGATGGGGAACCTTAGCGCCGGACCCTTTGGTGACTCCGGCTCAGGACTTTCCCAGCACCTCAAATGGTCGGGATCCGGCAAGTACACGCTGCGTGCCAGTCTCGGTGCCGGCAACTTGGAACTGAAGCATTAGAACCTTAAGATTCTCGTTCGGTTGATGTGGACGGGGCTTATCTGGAATGATGTCTTCGAACGCGGTTGAGGTAACCGAATTGGGCGCGGTGATTGATGTGAGGTTCCTGGACAAACCCCGCGTCGAATTACTGGAGTTTACTTATGACGACGGCGAAATCGGGAAGACTTTCCCTAGAGAAGCTACGCGGTCTTGCGTCGGCCGCTCCACCATGTATCTCGATCGTTCTTCTCGAACGCGAGGCTCGCGATGCGCGAA
>CAZZHN010000110.1:0-15740 GCA_964654065.1 uncultured Solibacteraceae bacterium | reverse complement strand
CCCCTGCGGGGTGCGGAGGCCACCAGCCTTCCGCACCCCGCAGTTTTGTTACGCCTTGTCGAAACGGCGGATTTCGTGGTATGTTCCGCACAGCGTCGTACGGAATTTCCGCGTGTTCTGACACACCCGACGGCAGGCTTCGTTCCTCTATGAAAGAACCCCGGCCCGGCGCCTCGTACAAATCCCCGTTTCGTCCTGGTGTTTTTTCAGCCGCAGCCGCGAATCGGTCAGGGCGCTTCGGCGGCCGGCGGCTGTTTTCGGTCGTTGCGATTCTTACCGGCGCGCTGGCAGTCGGGACCGCGCAGACAGGACCTTCCCACGCCTCAGGCATCCACGAGCACCTGCAGAAGGCGGCTGAATACCTGAAGGCGAATGACGCGAGCTCAGCCGTCAAGGAACTCGATGCCGTCCTGGCCCTCGATCCAAAGAACGCCGAGGCGTACGCAAACCTGGGCGTGATTGCATTCTTTCAGCGCGACTATAAGAAAGCATCGCAATACCTGCGCAGCGCGCTGGCGATTGCCCCTTCTCTGGCAAAAGCGCAAGCCCAATTGGGCATGTGCGAAAGCAGATTGGGGCAGCCCTCGGCACAGGCTCTGCTGGAGAAATCGTTTCCCCGGCTGGAGGACAAGAACCTGCAAATCCAGGCCGGCATGGAACTGGCCGGCATCTATCTGCAGCAGGGAAATCTCGACCGCACCGCCTCTGTGATGCGTTCTCTTGTGGATCTCGATCCTGACAACGTCGAGATCCTGTATATGGCGCAGCGGGTTTATTCTGATCTGGCCGACGACACGCTGAACAAGCTGGCGATCCTGGCGCCCGGTTCAGCCCGGATGCAGCAGGTGATCGCGGAGCGCCTCATCAACGACGGCGATCTGAAGGGAGCGACCGAACATTACCGCAAGGCGCTGGAGATCAACCCTCGCTTGCCGGGTGTGCACTACGAACTGGCAGAGGCCATCCTGGAGTCGTCGCCCAACGACGCGCAGGTGCAGGCCGAGGCAGAAAAAGAGCTGGAGGCGGCCGTGAAGTCCGATGGCGACAGCGCCAAGGTGGAATGCGTGTACGCCAGAATTGCTGCCCGGCGCTCCGACCTCGATGCCGCGTATGCTCACTACAGTCGCGCTTTTGCGCTCAATCCGGGCGAAGTGGAAGCGCAAATCGGCCTCGGCCGCCTGCTGGCAAACATGCAGAAGCCAGAGGAGGCGGCGAAGTATTTGCGGATGGCCGTCAAGTCGGACCCTCTCAACGAACAAGCCCACTATCGCCTGGCATCGGTCTGCAGAAGTCTTCAACTCAAAGACGAATCCGAAAAGGAATTCCGGCTGTTTCAGGAAATCAAGCAGACCAAAAAGCGTCTCAGGGACCTGTACCGGCAGATGGGCCGGAAGCCGCCAGGGCAAGAGGACCAAATCCCCGATGCCGAACAATGAAGGCATGGCGGAACTTCTCCCGCGTCTTCTCCTCTGCTGGGTCCTTGGCATCTGGGTCCTGCCATGCGTTCCCGCGGCCGGATGGGGTGCGCCCGAATCGCCTTCGCCGGCCAGCCAGCAACCGCCGGTGCCCACCGATATCACTCCGCTGGACGGCGAGACTTATTATGTCCAGAATCAGCTCAGCGGTCTGCAGGTGGATCTCAACAACAATTCCACGACCGCCGGCGATCACATCGTGCAGCAGCCGCGGAGCTTCGCGAACCTCAGCCAGCGCTGGGCTTTTACCCGGCTTTCCGGAGGGCTATGGCGGATCAGCAGTATTCGCAATGGTCTTTGTTTCGATAGCGCCGCCAGTGGGGGAGTGACCTATGTGGTGCAGAATCCGTGCACGGCCGTTGCCACCGAGCAATGGGTGTTGACTGCGACCAGCAACGGCTACTACACGATCTCGAATCACGCAACAGGCCTTGTGATCGATTTGTTCCAGAGCTCAGCGTCTGCCGGAGCGTCGCTGGACCAAACCGCGCAACCGTCTTGTGACCAGGCTGTCCGCCCCGACATTTCGGGCACGGCCGGCGACCTCGCGCCCCAGGATGCGACCGCAGCAAAGGCCCTGCTGGCCGCGGAATCGCGCTGCCGGTCCACAATCTGGACGCGCAGTGACGCTCAACACGGTTCGCCGTTGGTTGCCGCAACGCAGAGCCAGCAGTGGCTGCTTCGCCCCGCCTTCTTCCGCGGGGTGGACAACGCATTGCTGGAGAAGCAGGAAGCCGCGCGCGCCGCAAGCGGCTTGTCCTGGTGGAAGGACGCCGGCCAGCAGCAGGACGTGCTCGCAATTCTCAAGAACCACGGCGTCAACATGGTGCGTTTGAGGCCCAGTTCCGTGCCGCCCTATGCGAACGCGTCCCAATCGCAATGCAGCGGCAATGCCTGTTACGCCGAAACAGAGGCGCAGGACCTGGACCTGGCGAGGCGCGCGAAGAACCTCGGCATGAGCGTTGAATTGACCTTGCTATTTGACGGCGGCGCCTCTGCCAGTGTCCCCGCTGCGTGGGCCGGCGACACCCATCTGGCGGACTTGCAGTCGGACCTATACGCCTATGTCAAAGCGGAGATCCTGTCGTACCGGCGGGCAGGAACGATACCGGATCTGGTGGCCATCGGCAATGAAGTCGATACCGGTTTTCTCGGACCCATCGGCAGCCCGACAGGCGCTGACTTCGGCGGCTTCGCCGCCTTGCAGATCGCAGGCATCCAGGCAGTCAAGGACGCGGCGGCGGACACCTCCCCTGGCCCGGCGATTCCAGCCCCGCTGACTTGCATTCACATCACCCCGGCATGGGATCTCTCCCAGTTCTTCACGCTCGCGAATCAGTTTGGCATTCCCTATGACGCGATCTGCCAGAGCTACTACCCCTTCTATCATGGTCCTTTGACCGATGCGCAGGCTGCTGCGTCAAATCCCAACCAAAAACCCATCGAGCAAGACGTGCTTGTGAACGCGGCCAATAATATTGGGAAGCCCATTCTGATTCTCGAGGCCGGAGAACATTACGAAAATGGCTTCGACTCAAATGATCCGTGGTACGCACCACCAACCCAGGCGCTGCAGCGTCAGTTCCTGCTGGACCTGCAGAGCGTGCAGAAGGGCTTGCCGAATAACCTGGGCATGGGGGTGGCGTACTGGGACCCCGCGGGCGTGAACATCCCCAACGCAGGCGGCGGATTTGGCAATGGCGACAATCTGCCGGATGCGATCTACACCTGGAACGGGCTGACGCTTTTTGACAATGCGGATGCCTCCGGATCCACCAACGTCACGGCTTCGAATTACTCGACGCTGCTTCCCGGCATGGATGCTCTGGGAGGCAAGCTCGATCCCACGCTGAGCTACAAGTTCGTCAATCGGAGCAGCGGGAAGCTTCTGTCCGTTTCGCAAGCGTCCAACGCAGCCGGCGCCCCGTTGGACGCGGAGACCGACAGCGGGAATCCAACGCTGAGCCAGCAGTGGCGCATCACCAGCAACAATGACGGGTACTTCCAGATCGCCAGCCTCAATCCAGGAGTCAGCAACACCACGAATGTGCTGGATGACTCGGGGGCGTCGAGCTCGAGCGGAAACAGCATCGTGCAGTCTCTTTCCGGCAGCGGCACGGAACTCGAATGGAATGTCATTTCGGCCGGCAACGGCTACTTTAATCTGGTCAGCCGCGTCAGTGGCCTGGTGTTAGACATGAACGGCGGAACTGGCGCGCAAGCCGGATTCGCCGTTCAGGAGCCGCAAAACAACGACAGCCTGACGCAGCAGTGGCAGATCGTTCCCGTCCACTAAGTTCGTCGCCGGGTACGTCCGCTCAACGCCGTTGCGGTGCGGCGGTTGCGGGCTGTTCGTGTTCGACCGAGATGACGTACCAGGTCGTGACCGGTTCTCCGATGGCGAACGTCCAGCCGGCGGCCGACTGTTTCGCCCTAATCCGGTCTCCGAACTCGCACCCGGCGCCATCAAGGGCGACGGCCGTCACGGCGGTTGCGCCTTGCAGGTTGGTCAGGGTGATTGTCCCCGTGACCGGTTCGATGAGGGTCGGTGAGCCGCCCTGGCTCGAGAGTGTGGTGCGAGAACTATTCCACTTCATGCCGGTATTCGCGGCGCGCGCAGCGGCAGACAGGAGAATCTTCCCGGACTGCGACAAACTCCTGGAGTCCAGGGAGGTGATGGTCACACTGGCGAAGTCGTTGTCGATCTCCGCGGAAAGGTTTTTCAAAGCCCTTTTGGTTCTGGCGAACCCGACCAGCGCCTGAGTTCGATCCGTATCGATGGTCACGATGCCATGGCCGGAAGCCCAGCCCGACCACGAGAGTTCGCCGGTATCGGAAGCGATAGCATCGGCGGGGTTGAGGTCCGCGAAACGCGCAGTGGGAGGACCGTCGAGCGAATGGATGCGCACGCCATGTTCCAGCGGGAGGGCCAGCGGGAAGCCGGGCGTGAAGTACGGCCGCTCAGAGGCCGGCAGGCGGCTGCTGTCGATCACCTGTTCCCTGGAGTAAGTTCTTTCCGAGATTTCACGGGCCCGGCTCACGTCGCCGCGCAGAAACATCAGCGCGCCTGCCGCGAACTCCGTCATTCTCACAGGGTCCAGCGAGATATCGAAGGGATCGCCGATGTAGGGCTGCCAGTCCGGCGCCAGCTTGGGTTCAAAAGTGTAAGTGATAATGGCATCCCAGTCCTGGAAACTTCCGTAAGCGGCAATGATCGGAATACCCTCGCTGGCCCACTCGTTGGGAAACGGATGATTCGTCTCGGTCACGGTGTAAGGCCGGCCCGCCAAGGCGGTTCGGGAGAGCTGCACGACGGTGGAGTGGAGCGGATCGTTGACCATCGGCGTATTGACGGGCGGCGGCGACCCCGGATGCTCCCAGTACACGTGCCCGTCGAGTGCATCAAGCTGCGTCAGTGACGCGAGCATGGGATAGCCGCTGGAGGAATGCGCATGATCCGCCGTGCCGATCACGGGCGACTTAACCCCCAGATCCGCCTTCAGATACTGGTTCATCTGCCGATAATATTGGTCTTCGATGTTCATGTAGAACGAGACTTCCGTCCGGAACCTGTCCTCGGGGGCGGCGGCTACCTGCGAAGGCTCCAGCCGTGGAATCCGGGCATCCGCCGGCAGGCCAGCCAATTTACGAAGCCCGGTCAATTGGGCTGCGCTGAGATTTTGCTGCAGCCAGCGGTTGTATTGATTCGTCAACTCCTCTTCGTAGTAGGCAGTTGGCGCGCGGAAGCCGATCCCGATGCCGTTTTCGTTCGCGATCTCGACGATGGCGACCGCAGGCTCATTTCGATACTCGGACCGCGTATACGGATTGAAGTGAGTGAGTAACTGCCTGGCGTACTCCTTCTGTAACTCGATCAGACGTGGATCGAAGAGAATCAAGCCCTTGGCCCACCGGATCTTATCGTAATCCGGGACGGCGTCACCAGCCTTGTAAGATCGCCCAACGTTCAGATTGAGATCGACATATATGCCGCGGTTCTTCAGCTCGGCTACGAGAAAGTCGAGCCGGTCGATCTGCTGTGGATCAAAGGAGCGGGAATCGTCCCGGGTTCCGTCGATGATCCCGCGCGGCGCCGCAAGATCGAGGAAGTGGAGGCGCACGCAGTTGACGCCGTAACGCGCCAGGGTGCGTGCCCACAGAGGGATATCCTGTTTGGGGGGAAGCAGAATGGAACCGGGGCTCCAGTCGGTGAGGTGGACGCCCCAGAAGCGGATGCGGCTGCCGTCTGGCTTCACCAAATGGCCGCCCTCGGCCCGAATGAAGCCGGCTTTGCCGGCGGGCGCGTCAAGCAGGAAGGATAGGTCGGCCGGCGACGAAACAGCCCGCCGGTGATCCATCACGAATGGCCGCAGGGCGCTATCATTTTTCTGCGCGACGGCAGAAAAAGCGATGACTAGCGCAAGCGCGCCGGATTTCCAGCGGAGCGCGGTTCGCACGGCCGCGGGCAATGGTTTCTGCACCTGAATGGGTATCCTTGTACGAACCTAGGTGATTCTAACCCTAGGCCGTACAAATGGAATCCGACTAAAGTTGGACGCCGGCGGTTTAGAGGTGGGCGAGACCGCGCTGCAGCGCCACGACCACGGCCTGCGTGCGATCGGTCACATTCAACCGCTGCAGAATCACGCTAACGTGACACTTTACGGTCGCTTCCGAGATTTTGAGCGCGTCGGCAATTCCCTTGTTGGTCTTGCCGCCCACCATGAGTGCGAGAACCTCTCGCTCCCGTGGGCTCAGATCGGAGTTGGGGGTTCGATTCGCCAGGCTGCGCGCAACCGGCGGCGGAAGATAGTGGCTTCCGGCATAGACGCGGCGCAGGGTCTCCACCAGCGCTTCATAAGGCATGGCCTTGATGACGTAGCCGGCCGCGCCGGCGGCCAGCGCCTGATGAATGTCCTCGTCGCCTTCGTAGGTGGTGAGCACGACGCAGCGGGCATTGCAGTCTTCGCCTCGTATGATGCGCAGCGCTTCCACTCCGCTCATGCCGGGAAGCCGCAAATCCATCAGCGTGATATCAGGATGAAACTCGCGAAACGCCCGCACGCCGGCTTCTCCGGAGTCTGCCTGGAAGCACACACTCATGTCGGCCTGCGCGGCAATGATCGACGCGATTCCCATGCGCATGATGGGATGATCTTCCACGATCAGGACGCTGAATTTGCGCGGAGATCTCATCCTGCCACTCCCTGCTTTTCACGCGCCGGAGGGCGCACGGGGACATCCACGCATAGTTCGGTGCCCTTGCCGGGAGCGCTGCGAACCGCGAAGTGCCCGCCGAGCCTCTCGGTCCGCTCGCGCATTCCGATGAGTCCGAAATGCCCTCCCGTTTGCGGAAGCACTTCGCCTGGCTCGAAACCGCAGCCATCATCGAGCACGCTCAACCTCATTCTTCCGCGCTGGAAGTGGATTCTCAGCGACACCTCGTGTGGATGCCCATGGCGGATCGCATTATAGACCGCCTCGCGGGCCACCATCATGATGTCGTGCTCGATGAGCGGATCGAGTGCGACGGGTCTGCCGGACGTTTCGAATCGCATCGGCACTTGCGACGCCGCGCACGCTTGCCGCGCCATCTGATCCACCAGGCAGCTGATTTCGGAACTGCCGCGGCGATGCAGGTTCCAGACCGCAGCGCGGGCCTCGTCCGTTATCGCGCGGATCTGGGTGCGTGCGCAATCGAGCAGGTTCTTAGCGGAGGGCGCTTCCTCCGGATGCATCGAAGCAAACGCCTCAAGCAGCGCCGAAACGCCGGTGCAGCCTTGGATCAGGGTGTCGTGCATCTCGCGAGCAAGACGGTTGCGCTCGCCAAGCACGGCATCAAACCGGGCACGCGCCTGACGCATATGCGCCTGATAGGCGAACCAAACCGCGCCGGCAAGACACACGACCGACAAAAGATAGAACCACCACGCTCGGTAGAAGTGCGGACGCCAGTAAAAGGAAACCGAAGCTTCAGATGTGACACCAGGTTGGGCGATATCGAAGGCCATCAGGTGGAACCGGTAGTGGCCGGAGGGAATGTTGGTATAACCTACCCGGCGGGCCCGCGTCTCCGTAAAGCCGCTTTCGAATCCCTCGAGTTGATACAGGAATCGGACGCCGTCCTGCGACCGAAACTGAATCGCGCCATATTGAATCTCCAGCTTGCCTTGCCCGGGAGGCACTTCGATGTTGCCGTCCATGCCGGTCTCCCGGCCATCCGCCTCCACGCGATAAATCACTGCGGGCGGGGCGGACACCGGGCCTTCCGGGTCCTCGCCGATCCGAACCACGCCAGCGGTGCTGGGGAACCAGACTTCGCCGGTCGAAGTGGTGCAACCCGCCGGCTGCACGCCTCCGTACATCTGCGACGTCTCGAGGCCTTCGGATGTACCGTAAAGCTTCACAGCGGGCCGGTGCGAGGGATCGGACGCGGTGAGTTCGAGATCGCGCCGGGCGATGGACGAAATGCCGTTCGGCCCGCTCAGCCACAAAGTGCCATGGTGGTCCTCAAGAATCTGATAGATGCTGTTGTTCGCCAGACCCTGGGCGGTTGTGTAGGCACTCAATTGGCCGGACTTCCAGCGGAACAGGCCGCTGGTGCGCGTGCCGAACCACAAGGCCCCCTCGGGGTCTTCGTGAATCGCCCACACCTTCCGGTCCCTCAGGCGGGGGATAGGAGAGTCCAGTACGTCCGAACCACTGCGGAGTCTGGTCAAGCCACGGTCCTTGCCCACCCAAACGTCGCCCTGCCGGTCCACATACAGAGCGCGCACGCTCTCGTGCTCTTCGAAACAGCGCGTGTTTTCGGGCCGCCAGCGGCAATAGCCGCCGTCGGTGCCAACCCAGACGCCGCCCGCGCGATCCTCCGCGAAGGCCCGCACGTATGGCTGGATGAGCGGAACCGGCACGGGCGCTCCGTCCACCCAGCGAAACGCGCCCTTACCCTCGGTGCCGAACCAAAGTGTGCCCGAGCTGTCGCGAAATACGTTCCGAATTCGAACATTGGACAAAGGACCTGGCAGGTGCAGGCTTTCGGCGTGACGTCCGGTGATCCGGAACAAGTGACTACTGGTCACCCAGACGGCGCCGTCGCGATCGGAAAAGATGGTCCCAAAATCGGCATCGGCGAAATCGGGGAGAACGAAGGTGCTGGCGGCCGTTTTGTTCAGCCGGACGAGCCCCGCCTGGGTGCCGATCCAGACGTTGTGCCCGGACCCGGCGAAACTGCTGAGGATGGTTTTGCTCGGCAGGGCGGTGTCCGTCGACAGGTTGGAGAATCTCCCGTTTTGATACCGGATCAGGCCTTCCCCGATGGTGCCGATCCAAAGCGTGCCATCGTCATCCTCCAGCAGCGTTCGCACCGTGCTGTGTACGTCCCCTACGCGCGAGAAAACCGGTGGAGACGGCCCCAGGGGAAAACTGCTGCGCTGCAAGCCTGACACCGTTCCCACCCAAAGGGCCCCGTCGCGTGTCTGGAGGATCGACTTCACATTGTCCTCCAGCCCCCCAGGCAGGTGGAACTCAACCGCGTGGTCGCCATCGAAGCGGAGGAAGTGAAATCCGCCGGCCCACAAATGCTGCTGGCGATCTACAAAGATCGAGTGGATCGAGCTGGCCGGCACTCCGTCACGGCCGTCCATGCGCTCGATCCGGCCGGACTGCCACCGGTAAAGCCCGTCATCGGTTCCCATCCAGACTCGGCCTTCATGATCCTCGCGCAGCGCCCGGATGTAACCATTCGCAAGGCCGTCCGCTTTGGTCCACAAGTGGAACGACCGGTTGCGATAGCTGACTACGCCTCCGCCTTCGGTTCCGATCCACAAAGTGCCGTCGGCGGCGGCAAGAAGGCAGAAGATGCTGTTCTCATGGATGGCAGGCGTGTTATCGCGGTCGAAGACCACGAACTGAGCGCCATCGAAACGAACCAGGCCACCGGTCGTGCCGATCCACAGGAAGTGATCAGACGTTTGGGCGAACGACTGGACGGCTTCTTCAGGCAATCCATCTTCGGCATGCCAAACGCGCCTCGCATAGCCGGCCAGGGTGCCATCGAGCGGGCATACAGATGAAAGGACAGCCGCCAGCACCAGCGCGGATATGGGCACACGAGGCACACTTCGCATAAACGATGGCGTTGCTGGTCGTATTCTAACTCGATTTGTTCAAACTCGCGCCCAGGCAGGCTCCTGATTCCTTTTCTTGGGATACGCTCCGGCTCCATGCCAGTCATGCGTTCGGGCGCGATCGGTGTGCTCGACTGGAAGGCGCCGGCAACGGTAGACCGTCAGCTCCCCGGCTTCCGCCGATCGACAATCCCGCGCGACTCGTCGATCGCGACAAACTGGTTGGCAGCGACGCCTGGGAATTGCTGCCGCGCCCCACTTGGCCAGCGGACCTCGATGTCCACCTTGTCCACTTTCCCCAGCCCAAAATGCAGTCGCTTGTCGTTCACCGACAGGAAACCGGCCTGTGCCAGCACCTCCTGTGCCTGCCGGTGTCCGCCGTAAGTCACCAGCACCCTGGCGCCGATGGCGCTGCGGTTTGACTTCACGCCATTGAGTTTGATCTGAATCCACCGGTTCTCGCCGGTCACGTCGTTGCGGAGAAGCGACGGCGGCTCGTTTTTGTTCATGATCAGAATGTCCACGTCGCCGTCATTGTCGATGTCGCCGAAAGCGCAGCCGCGGCTGCAATGCAGCGCCGCGACTCCCGGACCCGCCTCGTCCGACAGCTCCTCAAAGCGGCCGTCGCCGAGGTTACGGAAAAGGACTCGCGGCGTGCGATTCGGATACTCCCTCAGCTTCTTTTCCACTTCCGGATAGACGCTGCCGGTGACCCAGAACAGATCCGGGAAGCCGTCGTTGTCCAGGTCTACGATGCCGGCCCCCCAGCTCACATATCGTGTCTCCACGCCGAGGCCCGACCGGATGGTCACGTCCGAGAACCCACCGCGCCCGTCGTTGGCATAGAGCGCGGGTGTGTCTTCGGCGAAATGGGTCTTGAGGATGTCCAGTCTTCCGTTCAGGTTGAAGTCGCCGACACCCAGCCCCATGCCCGCTTGCTCCTGGCCGTCCTCGTTCAGGGCCACACCCAGAGGAAGGCCCGCCTCGGTGAAGGTACCATCGTGGTTGTTGATGTACAGCAGGCTGGGGGTGGAATCGCAAGCGACGTAGATATCCGGCCACCCGTCGTCGTTGAAGTCGGCTGTCACCACGGTTAATCCGTAGCCAGCCTGCGCCTTCAGAATGCCGGCATGGCGGCTCACCTCGGTGAACGTTCCATCGCCGTTGTTGTGATAGAGCGAGTGGGTGTCGGTGGGCAGTCCGCGCGGTCCGCAGTTGATGGGGATCCCCTTGAAATTGCAATTGATGTCGCGGCCGGCGGGCGGGATCGCTTTCGGATCGAACTTCAAATACCTCGACACGAACAGATCCAGGTGCCCGTCGCGATCATAGTCGAAGAAACTGCAGCCCGTGCCCCAGCGAATCTCGTCGATCCACAGGCCGGCGGCGCGGGTGACGTCGGTAAAAGTTCCGTCGCCGTTATTGCGGTAGAGGACGTTGTGGCCCCAGGCGGTGAGGAAGATGTCCTCGAACCCATCGTTGTTGTAGTCGGCTACCGTCACGCCGGAAAACCAGCCGGCACGCGCCAGACCGGACTCCCCGGTGACGTCGGTGAAGGTGCCGTCGCGATTGTTGCGGTAAAGCCGGTTGGTTGCTTCCGGCGGAGCCCCTTCCCATCGGCTGCCGGTCAGAACAAAAACGTCCAGCCAGCCGTCGTTATCGTAATCGAGGAAAGCGATGCCGCAGCCGATCGCCTCGAGAATGTAGGCGTTGCGGTCCACGGCGCCATAGATTACGGGAGCAGCCAGGCCGGCATGTGCCGCCACATCGGTCAAGTGACTATGAAACGGGAGGCCGGAGGCTTTGGGCCGGTTGGTGGGACGAACTCCGCGGCTGGCCATCTGGGCGCGCGGAAGCAAAGGAAGCCCAAAAAGAGCGAGAAGAGCGCGCCGCGTTGGCGAACAGTGATCCATCTCGGTAAGTGCATGATAGCGCTTCACGCCGCACTCGGGGATGAGAAGCCTCCAACTCCCGGTGGCCGCGATGCTGGTGCATTACGGTCCGAAAATGACCCCTCCCTAACCGCGGATTCGCGAAATCATATACGTAGCATTCGACTTTCCTTTGTAGGCCGGTTAGGCTGAAATAAGAAGAACCAGACAGATGAGAACAGCTTTGATTTTTGGGGTCACGGGGCAGGATGGATCGTTCCTGGCGGAGTTTCTGCTGGCTAAAGGTTACGACGTTCACGGCGTGATCCGGCGCGCCTCCACCTTCAACACGGACCGCATCGATTCCCTCTACCGCGACCCGCATGAGAACCGGGCGGCGCTGCGGTTGCACTACGGGGACATGTCCGACGGCACCGGGCTGCGGAGGGTGATTGCGCAGGTGCAGCCGGACGAGGTCTACAACCTGGCGGCGCAATCCCACGTGCGCGTGAGCTTCGACCAGGCCGAGTACACAGCCGACGTGGTGGCCACGGGCACACTGCGCGCCCTCGAAGCGCTGCGGGACTATGCGCAGACCGCCGGGAAACCAGTCCGCTTCTACCAGGCCGGGTCGTCGGAAATGTTCGGTGCGGCCGCGCCCCCGCAGAACGAGGCGACACCGTTTTACCCGCGCAGCCCTTATGCGGTCAGCAAAGTGGCTGCGCACTGGTACGCGGTGAATTGCCGGGAAGCATACGGCATGTTCATCAGCAACGGCATCCTGTTCAACCACGAATCGGAACGGCGCGGCGAGACGTTCGTCACGCGCAAAATCACCCGAGCGCTCGGCCGCATCAAGCTCGGCATGCAGGAGAAGCTATACCTCGGAAACCTGGACGCCAGACGCGACTGGGGTTACGCGGGCGATTACGTGGAGGCGATGTGGATGATGCTGCAAGCTCCGCAGCCCGGCGACTACGTGATTGCGACCGGCGAATCCCACTCGGTGCGCGAATTCCTCGACCTCGCCGGCGCCTATTCCGGGCTGGACTGGACGGCGCACGTCGTCATCGACCGGCGCTATTTCCGGCCGTCGGAAGTGGATCACCTGTGCGGCGATTCCTCGAAAGCGCGCCGCGAACTCGGGTGGCGGCCCAAAATGGACTTCCCGGAGATGGTGCGGTTGATGGTGGAGCACGACCTGGATCTGGCGAAGCAGGAACACACCCTGGCGGAGGCCGGCCACCGCGTGGTGTTCCGGGGCTCCGCGCACACTTAGGCCGTGGAGAAGAACAGCCGCATCTTCGTCGCTGGGCATCGCGGCCTGGTAGGATCCGCGATTTGCCGCCGCCTGCGCCAGGAAGGATTCGACAACCTGCTGCTGCGCACCGGCCAGGAGTTGGATCTGCGGGACCAGGCGGCCACACGCCGCTTCTTTGCCGAAGAAAAGCCGGAGTACATTTTTCTGGCTGCCGCCAAGGTAGGCGGGATTCTGGCCAACACCACTTATCCAGCGGACTTCATCTACGACAACCTGGCGATCGAAACTAACGTGATCGAAGCCGCCGCCCGATCGAACGTCCGCAAGCTGCTCTTCCTCGGATCCTCCTGCATTTATCCGAAGCTGGCGCCGCAGCCGATCCGGGAAGAGTCACTACTGACCGGGCCGCTCGAACCGACCAACGAATGGTACGCGATCGCCAAGATCGCCGGCCTCAAGCTGGCGCAGGCGTATCGCGCGCAATACGGGCTGAACGCGATCAGTTTGATGCCGACCAATTTGTACGGGCCCAGCGACAACTTCGACCTGGAATCGTCGCATGTGCTGCCCGCTCTGATCCGCAAGACGTACGAGGCTCTGCAAGCGGGCGCGCCGGAAATCGTCGTGTGGGGCTCCGGCACGCCGCGCCGCGAGTTCCTGCACGTCGACGACCTGGCGGATGCGGCGGTGTTCCTCATGCTCAGCTACGACGCCAGCGAGATCATCAACGTGGGAACGGGCGCCGACGTGACGATCGGCGAGCTGGCGGAAATGATCCAGCAGGCCGCCGGCTACACGGGAAGACTCGCATTCGATGCCTCGAAGCCGGACGGCACACCACGCAAGCTGCTGGATGTCGGCAAGCTCACCGCACTAGGCTGGAAGCCGAAGGTGGCGCTGGCCGAAGGCATTGCGCAAACCTGGCGCTGGTACGTGGAAAGCGTGGCCTAGCGAAACGCGGGCCGGGCAGTAGGACAGACTGTCGTCTGTCGATCCGCAATCGTTGAGCAAAGCCAGACACACCGCGAAAGGCGATGGTCCGCCTGCCTCACACGCCCACTCCGGCGCGCCACAAAAGATACCCGATCGCCTGCCGCACGTAGTTCCACTGCTCGCGTTGCGGCGAGTTGTGATCCTTGCGGGGTGAGCCGTAGACCTGGAGGCCGCGAAATTGCAGCATTCGTTTCACGCGGTAGATGTGATAACCGTCGCTGACCACGATGACCGAATTAAGCCCCATGCGGCGGATAATTTCTCCCGCCAGTGCAATGGAGTGCACCGTGCTCTCGCCCTCGGTCTCGACCACAATCGCCTCGGAGGGCACGCCGTGGCTCATCAGGTACGTGCGGCCCACGCCGCCTTCGGTAAACACAGGGTCTCCGCCTGCGCCGCCGGTGGTCATGATACGGGTAGCGAGCTTCCGCGCATACAGGTCAAGCGCGTGGTCCAGGCGGGCGCGCAGCACCGGCGACGGCCGGCCATGGTATTCCGCGGCGCCGAGCACGAGGATGATGTCCGCCGGTTGCGCCTCGTCGACGGTGGATTGCCGTTCGATGCGGTGGGCCACGCGAACGATGTTGACCGCCAGCGCGGCCAGCAGCAACAACGCCGCCAGCCCGCCGGCCCATGCCACGCGTTTCATCTGCGATAATCTGATCGTTCGAACCTATTGTAGACACATGCCCCGGCCGGAAACGATCTCGAGCGCGGCCAACCCGTTGGTCAAGGATGTGCGGCGGGCAATCGCGCGGGGAGGGCTGACGGCCGAAGGCTGGTGCGTAGCCGAGACGTTTCACCTGTTGGAGGAGGCTCTCAAGAGCGAGTGCGAGGTGAAGGTCGTGCTGGCGGCGGAATCGGTGCGCGCTGCCGCTACCGGCCACGTGCGCGGCCTGGCCGGCGTCAAGGTGGCCGTGCTTCCCGACGACCTCTTTCAGACCATTTCCGGAACTGAGACGGCGCAGGGCGTGATGGCACTGGTGAGACCGCCGGAATGGAAGATCGAGCAGTTGTTTCGCGGCTGCCCGCTCGTAGCGGTGCTGGACGGCCTGCAGGACCCGGGCAACGCGGGCGCCATTCTACGAGCCGCCGAGGCTTTCGGCGCCACCGGAGCGCTGTTCGTCAAGGGCACGGTGAGCCCGCACAATCCCAAAACCATCCGCGCTTCGGCGGGCTCGGTGTTTCGCATTCCCTTCCTCGCCGGCATGGATGCCACGCTGGCACGCGCCGCGCTGCAGCAGAACCGCGTGGAGCTTTATGCCGGCGTACCGGCACGGGCTGCGGGGACAAAGGCGCTGGCCGACGTTGACTTCAGGCGGCCTTGCGGCCTGGTGATCGGCAACGAAGCGCGCGGCGTGGGGAGCGTGCTGCGCGCGGCGGCGCTGGACGTTTCCATCCCCACGGTGGGCGTCGAGTCGCTCAACGCCGCGGTGGCCGCCGGCATTCTGCTCTACGAAGCCCGGCGGCAAAGGACGATGCACGCGTGAGCCTGTTCGATTCCACCCCGGCCTCGCCGGACGCATCCACCGCAGCCGATGGAAAGCGCCCGCTGGCAGAGCGCATGCGTCCCGAACGGCTGGAAGACTTCGTCGGCCAGGAGCATATTCTTGGGCCGGAGAAACCGCTGCGGCGCCAGATCGAGCGCGACGAGCTCAGCTCAGTGATTCTGTGGGGCCCTCCCGGCGTCGGCAAAACCACGCTCGCCAAGCTGATTGCCCGCATTACGCGCTGCGAGTTCATCCCCTTCAGCGCTGTGTTGAGCGGCATCAAGGAGATCAAAGCGGTGATGGCCGATGCGGAGAAGTTGCATCGACTGGGCCGGCGCACCATTCTGTTCATCGACGAGATTCACCGCTTCAACAAAGCTCAGCAGGACGCATTCCTGCCATACGTGGAGCGCGGAGACATTATCCTGATCGGCGCCACCACCGAAAACCCGTCTTTCGAAGTGATCTCGGCGCTGCTCTCGCGCTCGCGCGTTTACGCGCTGCGGCTGCTCAGCGTGCCGGAA
>CAZZHN010000109.1:0-15755 GCA_964654065.1 uncultured Solibacteraceae bacterium | reverse complement strand
ATATCATCATCCTCGGCTCCCAGTGGGGAGACGAGGGCAAGGGCAAGATTGTCGACCTCTTCAGCGAACGGTTCGACATCGTGGCGCGCTACCAGGGCGGCCACAACGCCGGTCACACCGTCTTCATCGGCGAAAAGAAATTCATTCTCAAGCTGATTCCGAGTGGCATTCTACGCCCCGGGAAGAAAGCTGTCATCGGCAACGGCCTGGTGCTCGATCCGGCGGCTTTGCTCGACGAAATCGACTCCCTGGAAGCGGCCGGCGTGGACGTCACTCACAACCTGGCCATCAGCAATCGCGCGCACGTTTTATTTCCGCAGCACCGCATGATGGAGCGCATGTCGGAAGGGCGCCCCGGGCGCATCTCCATCGGCACCACGTCGCGCGGCATCGGACCGTGCTACGAAGATAAAATCGCGCGGCGCGGCATTCGTATCGCCGACCTGCTCGACGGCGATGCTTTCCGCGCGCAGTACGATTCGCTGATGGAAGAGAAGCACGCCATCGCCCGCACCTTCGATATTGACCAGGACGACGATGCGGCCGCCATTCGGGACCGCTACCAAACCATGGCCGAGCGCATCCGGCCCATGGTGTGCGACACCGCCCTGCTGCTCAACAACGCCATCCGCGCGGGTAAGCGCATCCTGTTTGAGGGCGCGCAGGGGACCATGCTGGATATCGATCACGGTACCTACCCGTTCGTCACCTCCTCCAGCGCCTCCGCCGGCGGAGCCTGCACGGGAACAGGCGTCGCCCCCACGCGGATTGGCGGCGTGATTGGAGTTTCCAAGGCTTACATAACCCGCGTGGGCGGCGGGCCGTTTCCCACCGAGGCGCGCGATCCCGAGGGCGAACAGATCCGCCGGCGCGGAAGCGAATTCGGCGCCGTCACCGGGCGGCCGCGCCGCTGCGGCTGGTTTGACGCTCCCCTGCTGCGCTATACCGCCGCCATCAACGGCTTTGACAGCCTGGTTGTCACCAAACTGGACGTGCTCGACGAGTTCGAAACCATTCCCGTCTGCGTCGGCTACCGCGCGGCCGGCCGCGAGCTGGCCGAGATGCCCCCGCGTGTGTCGGACATGGAAAACGTAGAACCCGTCTACGAGTGCCTGCCCGGTTGGAAGACCTCCACCTTTGGCATGTCTTCCTACGACGCCCTGCCGGCCCGCGCCAAGGACTACCTGTCGTTTCTCGAAAGCCACACTGGCGTCGAGGTCGGGTCAGTCTCCACCGGGCCCGAGCGCACCCAGACCATCGTGCGCGCCGGTTCCCGCCTGGAAGCCCTGCTCCGCTAGCCGTTCGGAGCCGCGACCGTCAGGGAGTGGTCGTGGCATTCGCCTTCCTTCCAGACCCAAACATCCGCCGGTCTTTTTTCCGCTTTGATGCTATCCTTCGAAAAGATACTGGGTATGCGCGTTCCAACGCCGCTGCTGTGCACGGCATGCGGTTTGGCCCTCCTCAGCGCGGTTTACGCCTTCCAGAGACCATTCCGCCAGTACACCAGCATGGAAGGTTATGACGCCATCCCCATGCCGCCGGACTGGCGGGAGAAAACCGAGTGGGTCTTCGCGCGGCTCATGTACCCTGAGCATCCCAACGCCCTCTTCGGCGGGTGGGGACGGTTCGGCCGGCGCGGCCTGCTCGACTGGCGCGAAGGCGGCACCAGCTGGACCCAGGATTACCCGCGCGCCGACCGTCATTTCGCCCAGGCTCTGCGCCGCCTCACCCGCATCCACGTGCGCAGCATCGAACAGCCCGTCAATCCCGATGAAACCGACGACTTCTTCAACTGGCCCTGGATGAACGCTGGCGAGATGGGCGACTGGAAGCTCACCGCCGCGGAGGCACGCACCTTGCGCGAATACCTTTTGCGCGGCGGCTTCCTCATGCTCGACGATTTCTGGGGGCCTGAGGAATACGCCCGCTTCGACGAGAGCATGAAGGCGGTCTTTCCCGATCACCCCGTCGTCGACATGCCCAATGACGACGCCATCTTCCACACCGTCTACAACCTCGACGACCGTTACCAGGTGATGGGCCAATGGGGCTTGAATCCGAATCGCGGCGGCATGTTCCGCCGGCGCGCCCTCGGCACCGTCGCCCACTGGATGGGCGTCTACGACGAGAAGAGTCGCGTGATGGTGGCCATCTCCTTCAATTCCGACATCGGTGATTCCTGGGAGTGGGCTGACGATCCGGGCTACCCCGAAAAATTCTCCGCCCTCGGCATCCGCATCGGCGTCAACTATGTTGTCTATGCGATGACGCACTGACCGTGCCCGGCGGTCTTTGATATCCTGAATACCGCATGCCATCCAAAGTCACCGTGTTCAGTAACGGCCCGATTCGCATCGAGGGCGAATTTGAGATCGTGGACCCGAACGGCAACACGTTCGGCCTTGCCGGCCGCACCGCCATCGGACTGTGCCGCTGCGGGCACTCGGCCAACAAACCGTTTTGCGACGGCTCGCACAATCGCGTTGGCTTCGCCGACGCCGTGGTGGCGCGGGAATTGCCGCCCCCCAAGCCCAAGGTGTAGCCGCCGCAAGCAGCGCCATTGGGTCCCCGGCCATGAAGCGGATGTTGTCCTTCGCGGCTTGTATCTGCCTGGGCGAGGTTTCCGTCCTTCGCGCGCAGGCGCTCCAGGTCGATCCGAATCGCGTCATAGCGGATCAATCCGCTGTCATCCGGGCCACCGGCCTCCAGCCCAATGAGCGCGTGACCATTGGCGCCTCCCTGGTCGATGGCGCCGGCGACACTTGGACTTCGCACGCCGACTTTGCCGCCGACGCCCAGGGCAACATCGATTGTTCCCGCCAGGCCGCGGTCGCTGGCTCTTACAAGGAAGTCTCTGCCATGGGCCTGGTGTGGTCCATGATGCCGGGGTCCCGCAAGGAGGGCCGCTATCAACCGCCGAAAGGGTATGCGTCCCAAATCATCGAGTTTCAATTGATCCGCAAAGGCGCAACATTGTCCTCCGCACGCCTGGAGCAGGTGGCTCTCGCCGAAGGCGTGCAACGCGTTCCCCTGCACGATGGCGATCTCCGCGGTATGCTCTTTCTGCCGCCCGGTAGCCAGCGGCACCCCGGCGTGCTGGTTCTGGGCGGATCGGAGGGAGGCTATCCGGGACGCCGCGCCGCGTGGCTCGCCTCGCGCGGATATGCGGCCCTGGCGCTGGCGTACTTTCACTTCGAGGATTTGCCGGAAATGCTGGCGGCCGTCCCGCTGGAATACTTCGGCCGCGCGCTGGCCTGGATGGCGCAGCGGCCCGAGATCTCGGCGGAGCGCGTCGCCGTGCTGGGCACATCGCGCGGCGGTGAACTCGCGCTGCAACTCGGTTCCATGTACCCGCGCATCGGAGCCGTAGTGGCGTATGTCCCTTCGAACGTCCGCTATCCGGCGTGCTGCGGCTTCACCCCGGTTCCTTACGCCTGGACCTGGCAGGGCAGGCCGCTGGCCTTTCGCCCCTTTCGCGGGCTGGCGCCGGATGCGGCGCTGGCCGACATCGAAGTCGAAAACACCCGCGGACCCCTGCTGCTGATTTCCGGCGAGGCGGACGGTGTCTGGCCGTCATCGTCCATGGCGGATTCGGTGGTCAGCCGGCTCCAGCGCCACCACTTTGCCTACAGCGTCGAGCACCTGAAGTATCCGCACGCCGGGCACGGCGCGGGGCGGCCGGAGATCGTTCCTTCCTGGCAAGGCACGGTGCAACAGCCGATTTCCGGCCGCGACATGGATCCCGGCGGCTCGCCAAAAGGCAACGCCGAATCCTCTCTCGACGCCATCCCCAAGGTGCTCGAATTCCTCCGGCAGAACCTGCCGCAACAGTGAAGCCGGCGTAGCTTCACCAAACGATCCTGCTCCGCGATTCTTGATAGACTCCGAATCAGCGAGGTAATGGAACCATGCGAGGGCTTGCGATCGTGCTTCTCGCCGCCGTGACGGCTTTCGCGGCTGACGACCCATGGACGAAGGTCCGGGACCTGAAAAGCGGAACTGAGCTGCGCATCTTCAAGAAGGGCGGCTTGCATCCCATCCTGGCCAAGATGGAAGAAGTCAACGCCGACTCTCTGATTATTGTGGTCAAGAATGAAGAATTGGCGATCCCCAAGGACCAGATCGACCGCATCGACTACCGTCCGCTCAAGACCGGCAGCCGGGTCACCAAGGAAACCACCGAGAAGGTCGAAGGTCCCGACGCCAAGACCGCCGCCGAGTCGCCGAACAACATCCCCAGCCAGACATCCAGCGCCACCACCAGTTACGCGATCGGCCAGCAGCCCGACTTTGAGATCATATACCGCCGGCCGCCGCCGGAGCCAAAAAAATAGCGGCGCACAAAAGCCCTCGCGCCCCGAGCCCCCCGTGGCGCCGGCTGTCTAGCCGGCTGAGCCGAGAGTCGTCTCGGCTTTTCTTCCCGCCGCTGCGCACGGTGATCTTCTACGGAGCTCCCGTTCCGCGGCTGCTACACTCGAACAGATGGGTGTCGGGGCGGCGGACGGGGTAAATCTCAACCAGTTGACCGAGCATCGCGGCGTGCGGGAGTGCGTCCAATGGTTCACCCGCGAGAAGCAGTGGATCAACGAGAAGCACCTCGAGTTGTGCCGCGTCCCGGCGCCGACGTTTCAGGAGGCTGAACGCGCCGCGTGGTTTCTGGCGCAATTCCGCGCGCTCGGCTGGGATGCCTCCATCGACCGCGTGGGCAACGTCATCGCGACCGTCGGCGACGGGCCATATGTGGCGCTGACGGCGCACCTGGACACGGTCATCCCGGCGCGGTTGAAGGACGAAATCGAAGTCGATGCCGAGGGCAGGTTCCGCGGTCCCGGAGTGTGCGATAACGGCGCCGGATTGGCTTCTCTGCTGGGCTTTGCCCGCGCCTGGAAAGCAGGTTGTAGCGCCGGCGGTCTTGCCGCCGGCTCGAAGCTTCCCGAGTTCGCTTTGAGCCCGCTCCTGGCGGCCAACGTGGGCGAGGAAGGAGAAGGCAACCTGCTGGGCATGCGGTACCTCTGCAAGCAGTCGGCGCTGGCGCGGCGTATTGAGGCCTTTGTGGTGGCCGACGGCGCCAACACCGATCACATCACGTGCAGGGCATTGGGCAGCCGGCGCTTCGAAGCCGTGTTCAGCGGCCCGGGCGGCCATAGCTGGAGCGATTTTGGCGTCGGCAATCCGCTGCACGCGCTGTGCCGCGCGGTAGCGTTGTTCGCGGAGGCGCCGCTCGAAGGCTCGCCCAAGTCCGCCATCAACGTGGGAATGATCGAAGGCGGCGCGGGCGTCAACGCTATCGCGCAGACAGCGCGCGCCAAGGTCGATATCCGCTCGGAAAGCAATCAGAAAATCGATGAGCTGGTGGGAGCGCTGGAACAGGCGGTGGATCGCGCGCGCGAAACGGAAAACCAGCGCGCCAACGGCGGCCAGGTGGCGTCCCGTCTCAAGGAGATTGGCGCGCGGCCGGCGGCGGCGCTGGCCGATGATGCGCCCATCCTCAAATTCATTCGCGCCGTCGACGCGCACCTCGGGATTCGTTCGCACCTCGATTGTGCCTCGACCGACGCCAATATTCCGCTGTCGCTCGGCACGCCGGCTATCGCCATCGGCGCCGGCGGAATCGGCGGCGGAGCGCACACGCTGCAGGAATGGTTCCGGCCGGAGGGGAGGGACCTGGGGCTGAAGCGGATCTTCCTGCTCATGCTGCTGCTGCTGGGACCCCAATTGCATGGGCCGGGGAGCAATGGCCGGTGAGCCGGGAGCGCGTCGCCGAGACGCTGCTGGTATGGAACACGGTCGTCTGGGGCGCCACTTTCGTGCTGGTGAAATCGGCGCTGGCCGGCATCTCCCCCCTGTATTTCCTGGCGCTGCGATTCACCCTGGCCACCGCGGCGCTCTTGCCGCTGTTACGCGGGCCGGGCAAGGGCGCGCGCGACTGGAAGTCGATGAGCGCCGGCGTGCTGATCGGCAGTCTGCTGTTTGCCGGCTACCTGACGCAGACGCTCGGCCTGCGCCTCACCAGCGCACCCAAGTCGGCGTTCATCACTGGGCTGGCATCGGTGCTGGTTCCGGTGCTGGCCGCAGTGGTCTATCGCACCCGGCCGCAGGTCTCAGAGGTCGCCGGGCTGGCGGTAGCCACGCTGGGAATGGCGCTGATGACGCTCCAGGGCAGCCTGGGGTCCATCAGCCGGGGTGACCTGCTGACTCTCCTGTGCGCCTTCAGCTTCGCCGCCCACATCGTCACCCTGGGTCACTACTCCGGGCGGTTGAGTTTCCAAATGCTGTCGGTCACGCAAGTGGCGACTGCAGCCGCCTGGTCTTGGTCCCTGCTGTGGTGGATGGAAAAGCCCCGGGTGGAGTGGCGCCCCTGGGTGGTCTGCGCGATACTAGTGACAGGATTGTTGGCCACGGCACTGGCGTTTACCATCCAGGCGTGGGCTCAGCGGTACGCGACCTCTACCCGCACGGCACTGATTTACATGCTGGAGCCTGTGATGGCTTGGCTGACTTCGTATTTCCTGTCGGGGGAGGGCCTTTCCGGGCGAGCAGCTGCGGGCGCGGGCCTGATCCTGGGAGGCGTGGTGCTGGTGGAGGTGAAACCATGGACTCCGCGGCCACATCCATCTTAAAGACGCGTTGGAGCGGCGTACCGTGACCGGCCGGCGCAGAGCGTAGGAGTTAGGATATCCCATGAAGTTCTTGAACAGGTTACGAACCGAGAAGCTGTTGTCGTTCACCCTGATTGTGTTCACGCTGGCCATCGGCGTCGTCATCGGCACGCTGATCAGCACCGGCGTCAAAGCCGCGCGGCCTAACTCGAATTTCGCCCCGGACGCGACACCGCTGGCGATTCCGAATCCGGTCGAGTTGTCCACCGCGTTTACCCAGATCGCCAAGCAGGTGGAACCCTCCGTGGTGAACATTTCCACCACCTACTTGCCGAAGATGACGCAAAACCCGAACCGCCGCCGGCGCCAGGCCCAACCCGACGAAGAGGATCAAGGCGACGGAAACGGGAACGGAAGCGGCAACGGCGGCATGGACGAGTTTCTCCGCCGCTTCTTCGGCAACCCGTTCGGCGAGGGCAGCCCGAATATGGGAAACCACAAGAGCGAGGCGCTGGGTTCTGGCGTGGTGGTGGACCGGGCCGGCTACATCCTGACCAATAACCACGTAGTGGACAAGGCCGACCGCATCCAGGTGAAGTTTCACGGCGACCTGACCGAATACGAAGCCAAAGTGGTGGGCGTGGACGCGCAGACCGACCTGGCAGTGATCAAGGTGACGGGCAAGAGCGCCCTGGACCCGGCGCGGATCGGCAACTCCGACGCCGTCCAGGTGGGCGACTGGGCGCTCGCAATCGGATCTCCGTTTAATTTCCAGGAGACCGTAACCGCCGGCATCATCAGCGCTAAGGACCGCGACGTCGACGCCAGCATGCAGTTCCAGCATTTCCTGCAGACCGACGCGGCCATCAACCCCGGCAACAGCGGCGGCCCGCTGTTGAACATGCGCGGCGAGGTCATCGGCATCAACACCGCCATCGCCTCCCGCTCGGGTGCGTACGAAGGCATCGGCTTCGCGCTGCCCATCAATACCGCGGCGATGGTCTACAACGCCATCATCAAGGACGGCAAAGTCACGCGCGGCGGGATCGGCATCTCTTTTGGCCAGGCCGACGATCCGCAAACAGCGGCGAATCTGAAGGCCAGTGGCGTGAGCGAGGGTGTGTTTGTGCAGGCGGTGGCGCCCGGTGGTCCGTCGGACAAGGCCGGCATCAAGGACGGCGACGTAGTCGTGGCCATCAACGGAAAACCCATTCGCGACGGCAACCAGCTGGTAGGCATGGTGACCTCCACGCCCATCGGCAACTCCATCGACGTCACCGTGGTGCGGCAAGGGAAGCGGCAGGACTTGAAGGTGCAGGTGGCCGACCTGGCGCGGATCTTCCCGGAGCGGTTCGGCAACGGCAATGACACCGCGCAGGAAAAGCAGGAAGGCACCTCCGTCAGCTTCGGCATGTCCATCCAGACCCTCACGGACCGGCAGATCGAAGCGCTGGGCATCAAAGAAAAGGGCGGCGTGCAGGTGGTGGAAGTCGAACCCAACTCCTTTGCCGAAGACATCCGGCTGCAGAAGGGCGACGTCATTATCGCCATCGGCGGCCACGCGATTGCCAGCACTGAGGACGTGAAGAAGGTCCAGGCGACGCTGAAACCGGGCGACGCCGTACAGTTCCGCATCATGCGGCGTGCCGGGCCAACCTCAACCACCTGGACCTACGCTTACCTGGCCGGATTCCTGCCAGCCAAACAGTAACCCGATTTCGGGCGGTTCCGGGGCGAAACCCTCGGGACCGCCGTTCCTTGCTAGAATAAAGCACCAGCTATGAGACGGGCTTTGTGTACCGCGCAGGCGGCTGCATTCGCGCTGATGGCGTGTGCGGCGGTAGCACCGGCTCAGACACAATCCAAGAAATCGACAACACCGGTTGCGGCGAAAGCTGCGCCGGCGGCGAAAGCCCCGTTGAAGCCGGCCGCGAAAACGGCCGCCGCGAAACCCGCCGCCAGTAAAACAGCTGTGGTGCATAAGCCGGTAACTGGGACCTACGCAGCTGGTAAGAATGCCTCTACCAAGCCCGTTGCTGCAACCGGCAGCCGGGCCAAAGTGCCGGCCACCCGGTCGGCCTCGGCCAAGCGCGGCCGGAAGACGCCGGCGGCTCCCCGCCGTCCGCGGCAGCTGGTTCCGGCGCCGGAGCGCTACAAGGAAATTCAACAGGCGCTGGTATCCAAGGGCTACCTGCAGCCGGAGGGAGCAAACGGGGTCTGGGACCAGAACTGCAGCGATGCCCTTAAGCACTTCCAGGGCGACCAGAAGTTGCAGGGCACCGGCAAGATCGATTCCGTTTCGCTGATTGCATTAGGTTTGGGGCCTAAACACACTTCCCTTGAGGCAAAAGCAGCGTCCCCCGCACCCCCCGATCAGAGTACGGCGCAAGAGCATTAACGCCTGAGTTCGCCGTTGCCTCGTGGTCTCCCCTCATCGCCGTCCCAGGTCAACCGGCACGTATCTTATTCACTCCGCATAACTTGGATCTGTTTATATTTTCCCGCTTGACAGCATTATTGATTCAAACGAATAATTAAATCAGTCGAATGAGTGAAACACGGCTCCGAATTCTGGATACGGCGGAAAGGCTGTTTGGCGAAGAGGGCTATAAGCCGGTTTCGCTCCGCAGCATAACCGCCGCCGCAGGCGTGAACCTGGCCGCCATCCACTATCACTTTGGCTCAAAAGAAGAGCTTTTGGACGAGCTGGTGATGCGTAAGGCCGCGCCCGTCAACGATCAGCGGCTGGAAAATCTGCTGCGTCTCAAGGAAGCGGCTGGGCCGCGGCCGATAGCCCTCGACGATCTTCTGGAAGCTTTTCTAGCGCCCGCTTTTCTGGCCGCGGACGAGAGCCCCGAGTTCGCAAGACTGATGGGCCGGTTGCAGGCCGAGGGCATCATGCCGGCCGTGGCGCGTAGACACTTTGGCCCGGTCTCGGAACGGTTTATGGCGGAGATGCGGCGGGCGCTGCCTGAACTGACGGACGAGGAGATGGCCTGGCGGCTGCACTTTACGATTGGGGCGATGGCGCATGCATTGACCGCTCCTCCGCTTGAGCTGTTGAGGCTAAAGCGGGCACAGCGCCCCAGCGACTTGGTCCGGAGCTTGGTGACCTTCTTGAGCGGCGGATTTCGGGCACCGGCGGCGGCTCGCGAAAAAGTTGAGGTGAAGTGAATGAAGTTGGCGTGGATCCCGTTGATGTCGATACTCATGATGGCGATGCCCCGGCTGGGCTGCGCGGCGGATGCCGCTGCGGAGCGCGGGCCGATCGAACTGAGCCTGAAACAGGCGGTGGATGTGGCGGTTTCCGCCGAAGGCAACACGAATATCCGGCTTTCGGGCGAAAGTCTGAAGCAGGCCCAGTCGCGGGCGTTGCAGGCGCGGGCGGCGCTGCTGCCCGACCTGGAAGGAGCGTTCACCGAACGGAGCCAGACGGTGAATCTGGCGGCAGAGGGGTTGACGAGCATTAAGCTGCCCTTCGCCGGGTTCGCCTTTCCGAGCATGGTCGGGCCGTTCACGACCGAGGATGCGCGGCTTTCGGTGCAACAGAGCGTGTTTGACTTCGGTTCCATCCGGCGGTTCCAGGCATCGCGGGTTGGCGTATCGGCCGCCACCCAGGAACTGGACAGCACGGCGGAACGGGTGGCCGCGGAGGTGGCGCGCGCGTACCTGGCGGCGGTTCGCGCGGATGCCGACGTGGACACGGCGAACGCCAACATTACGCTCTCCGAGGCTGTGCTGACGCAGGCAGAGAACCAGAAGAAGGCCGGCACGGGCACCGGCATCGAGGTCACGCGTGCCAAGGTGCAGCTGGCGAACGACCGGCAGCACCTGCTGGTGACCGAAAACACGCGGCGTAGCGCTCACCTCGAATTGCTGCGCGCCATGGGGACACCCCTCGACACCGAGGTGAAGCTCACGGACAAGCTGGGATACGTCCCGGTGGATGCCGTGACCCTCGAGGAGGCAAGAGCGCAGGCCCTGCAGGCGCGGCCCGATTTGAAGGCGCAGCAGCGCCGGGAAGAGAACGCACGGCTCTCGGCCAGCGCAGTGAAAATGGAGCGGCTGCCGTCCCTGGCCGCCTTCGGCGACTACGGCTCCAGCGGCATCAGCGTCGACAACAGCTTGCCGACGCGGACCTATGGCATTTCGCTGAAAGTGCCGCTGTTCGATGGCGGGCGGCGGGATGCGCGCCGGGCCGAGGCGGCCAGCCAGTACCGCTCCGAGAAGGTGCGCACCGACGATCTGAAGCAACAGATCGATCTGGACGTGCGGCTGGCGCTCGACGGATTGCGATCCGCCGAGGACCAGGTGAAAGTTGCCAGGGAAGGACTGGAGCTGTCCGACAGCGAGCTGACCCAGGCGCGGCGCCGCTATGACGCGGGTGTGGCCAACAGCCTGGAAGTAACGGACGCGCAGACCCGGCTCGAGCGGGCGCGGGACAACGAGACCCAGGCGCTGTACAACTACAACGTGGCGCGCATCGACCTCGCGCAGGCTATGGGCAATATGCGGAGAAGCATTCCATGAAAAAGATACTGATACCGGTAATTGTGGTTCTGATTGCGGCCGGAGTCGCGGTTTACGCGTTTCACGGAACGGGGCGGGATCCGAACGGCAGGATCCTGGTCTCGGGCAACATCGAGCTGACCGAGGTCAACATCGGCTTCAAGACGGCCGGGCGGCTCATCGAGCGCACCGTGGACGAGGGCGACCTGGTAAAGAAGGGCCAGCTGATCGCGCGCCTGGACCGCGACCAGCTGCTCGCGCAGCGCGACAGCCTGGCCGCCGGCCTGGCTTCAGCGCAGGACCAACTGGCGCAGGCAGAGACTTCGCTCGCCTGGCAGCGGGAGACGCTGGCGGCGGACATCGAGCAGCGGCGCGGCGACCTGGCGGCGAGCGAGGCCCGCCTGGCAGAGATGAAGAACGGCTCGCGCCCGCAGGAGGTCCAGGAGGCCAAAGCGGCGGTGGAAGCGGCGCAATCGGAGTTCGAACGCGCCAAGAAGGATTGGGACCGCGCACAGACGCTATTCAAGAACGACGACATTTCGGCTTCGCAATTCGACGAATTCCGCAACCACTGGGAAAGGGCCGACGCAGCTCTGAAACAGGCCAACCAGCGCGCGGCGCTGGTGTTCGCCGGGCCGAGGGCGGAGCAAGTGGACGGCGCCGCCGCCCAGGTGGAGCACTCGCGCGGCGCTCTCAAAATGGCGGAGGCCAACGGCCTCGAAATGAAGCGGCGCGAACAGGAGCTGGCGACGCGGCACGCCGAGATCGAACGGTCCAGGGCCAACCTGGCGCAGGTGGACGCGCAGCTCGCCGACACCCTGGCTGCATCGCCGGTGGATGGAGTGGTGCTCGTGAAATCGGCCGACGTGGGTGAAGTGCTGGCCGCCGGCGCCACCGTGGTCACGGTGGGAGACATCGAGCATCCCTGGCTGCGGGCCTACATCAACGAAACCGACTTGGGTAAGGTTAAGCTGGGGTCGAAGGCGCGCATCACCACGGATTCTTACCCGGGCAAGGTTTATGACGGCCGGGTCAGCTTCATCTCTTCCGAGGCCGAGTTCACCCCCAAACAGATACAGACCCAGGAAGAACGGGTGAAGCTGGTCTATCGCATCAAGATCGAGGTCGATAATCCGCGGCACGAGCTGAAATCCAACATGCCGGCCGATGCCCAGATTGTTTTGGACTAAATCCGAGCCGCGACCAAAGAGGTCACTAGTTAGATTCTTTTGGTAAGGGTTTCTAAGCGAGCCATTCGAGAACCATGCAGCCCATCATCGAAACCACCGGCCTCACGCGTCGCTTCCGCGAACTGACTGCGGTGGACCACCTGGATCTCTCGGTGGCCCAGGGCGAGATCTTCGGTCTGGTGGGGCCGGATGGCGCCGGCAAGACCACCACGCTGCGCCTGCTGTGCGGGCTGCTCGATCCAACCGAGGGACACGTTCGGATGGCGGGCTTCGATGCCGCTCGCCAGTCGCAGGAAGTCAAGGATCGCATTGGCTACATGGCGCAGCGATTCGGGCTTTATCAGGACCTCACTGTCCAGGAGAACATGGATTTCTACGCCGACCTGTTTGGCATCCTGGGGGCGGAACGGGCGGCGCTCAGCGCGGACCTGCTGCGTATGACGCGCATGGAGCCGTTCCGCCAGCGGCAGGCGGGCAAGCTTTCAGGTGGCATGAAGCAGAAGCTGGCGCTGATGTGCACCCTGCTGCACCGCCCGCAAATCCTGTTTCTCGATGAGCCGACCAATGGCGTGGACCCGCTCTCCCGGCGGGACTTCTGGGCCATTCTCTATCAACTGCTCAAGGACGGCATCACTATTCTGATGACCACGGCGTACCTGGACGAAGCCGAGCGCTGCAACCGCGTCGGCCTGATGTACAAAGGGCGGCTGATCCGCTGCGATACGCCGGAGGCGTTGAAGCGCCAGGCCGGCAGGGACACCCTGGAGGGCGTGTTCGTCGACGGCGTGCACGCCGCTGAGGCGCTGGAGGTTTAATGAACGACTGGGCGCTCGAGACACGCGATCTGGTGAAGACGTTCGGCGATTTCGTGGCGGTGGACCACGTGACGCTCACCGTGAAGCGGGGCGAGATCTTCGGTTTCCTGGGGCCGAATGGAGCCGGCAAGTCCACCACCATCCGTATGCTCTGCGGGCTGCTGACGCCGACCTCCGGCCTGGCGCTGGTCAACGGCGTCGACGTGGCGAAAGATCCCGAAGAGGTGCGGCGCAACCTGGGGTACATGTCGCAGAAGTTCTCGCTCTACGACGATCTGACAGTGGAGCAGAACATCGATTTCTTCGCCGGCCTCTACGGCGTGCCGCGCGGCCAGCGCAGCGCGCGCAAGGACTACGTGCTCGAGATGGCGCGCCTCGGCGAGCGGCGCAGCGCCCTCACCGGATCGCTTTCGGGTGGCTGGAAGCAGCGGCTAGCGCTCGGCTGCGCCATCCTGCACGATCCGCCGATCCTGTTTCTGGACGAGCCTACCTCTGGTGTGGACCCGATTGTGCGCGGCGTCTTCTGGGACCTGATTCGCGGCCTGTCGAATACCGGCCACACCATCTTTGTGAGCACCCACTATATGGACGAAGCGGAATATTGCCATCGGCTGGCGCTAATGCACCGCGGCAAAGTGATCGCCCTGGGCGCGCCGGCTGAGTTGCGGCACCAGCAGAGCGCCCACAGCCTGCTGCGCCTGGATAGCTCGCAGCCGCTGGAAACCATGCGCGCGTTGGATGATTTACAGGGCGTGGTCGATGTCGCCGTGTTCGGCGGAGGGCTGCACGTCACCGTGGACGACCTGGAAGCCACCACGGAACGTATTCGCCAGAAGCTGGCGGCAGCCGGCATCGAGGTCCGGCGCCTGGAGAAGATTCTGCCGTCGCTCGAAGACGTATTCGTCTCCATGATCGAAGGCGAAGAGCGGAGGGCCGCATGAGCTACCGGCGCACCCGCGCGGTATTCGTCAAGGAATTGCACCACATCACGCGCGACAGCCGCAGTCTGGCGCTGGCGTTGGCCATGCCGCTAATGATGCTCTTGCTCTATGGCTACGCGCTGAGCCTGGACGTGGACCACATTCCCGCCCTGGTGTACGACCAGGACGGCACCTCCGCCAGCCGCGACCTGGTGCGGCAGTTCCAGGGTTCGCGCTTTTTCACCATCCGCGGATTCTCCAGCGGCTACCCGCAAATCGAGCACGACATCAATTTCAGCAAGATCCTGATCGGCATCGTGATTCCTCGCGATTTCGGACACGACCTGGAATCGGGGCACGGGGCCGAAGTGCAACTGCTGGTCGATGGCAGCGATTCGAACACTTCCTCGATCGCCATTGGCTACGCCGAGAGCATCGTGCAGGCATACTCCGCGCACGTGAAGGTGCGGAACCTCGGGCCGCCTTCGCCGCCGGTGGTAGACGCCCGCATGCGCGTCTGGTACAACAGCTCGCTCGAATCGAAGAACTATGTGGTGCCGGGGCTGATCGCGGTGATCCTGATGATTCTGGCGGGACAGTTGACGTCCCTGACCATCGCTCGTGAGTGGGAAATGGGGACGATGGAGCAGCTTCTCTCTACGCCGCTGCGCCCCGCCGAGATGCTGCTGGGCAAGATGGCGGCCTATTTTGTAGTGGGTCTGGTGGATTCGGCGATAGCGCTGATCGTGGCGCTGACGGTCTTCGCCGTGCCGTTTCGCGGCAGCATTCTGCTGCTGGCTCTTTCCACGTGCCTGTTTCTGTTCGGCGTGCTGTGCTGGGGCATTTTCATTTCCGCGGGGAGCCGGACGCAGGTGGAAGCCTATCAGATGGGCATGCTGAGCACGTTTCTGCCCGGCTTCCTGATGTCGGGCTTTGTATTCGCCATTGACACCATGCCCAAGGTGATCCAGGTGCTCAGCGTGGTGGTGCCGGCGCGCTATTTCGTGGCGATTCTGAAGGCGCTCTTCCTGAAAGGCGTCGGCATGAGCGCCATCTGGGACCAGATGCTGTTCCTCGCCATCTTCGGCGGGCTCGTATTCTGGCTGGCGGCTCGCAAGCTGAAGAATCAGAAAGTGGCATAAGCATGTGGGAACGAATCGGAGTGATGCTGCACAAGGAGTTTTACCAGGTGTGGCGCGAGCCGCGCATGCGCATGCTGCTGTTCCTGCCGCCCCTGATCCAGTTGGTGGTTTTTGGTTATGCGGTGACACTGGACGTGGACAATGCACGGATCGGCTGGATGGACATGGATCATACTCCGGAGAGCCGGGCGCTGCGGGCACGGTTTGAGGGGTCCGGGCGCTTCCAGGTGACAGCCATCGCGGAAAACGAAGACGAAGTCCAGCAACTGCTCGACCGCAGCAAGGTCCACGCCATGGTGGCCGTGTTGCCGGGGTTCGCGCGCGACCTGGCGCAGCGGCGCACGGCGCAGGTTCAGGTGCTCCTCGATGGTACGAATTCCAACACCGCCTCCCTGGTGTCGGCATACGCCGGCCAGGTGATCAACGATTTTGCCGCGGATGTCTCGCCGGCGCAGCGCAAAAACCAGCAGACCATCAACCTCGTGATTCGAGGCCCCGGTTTAGCCGTGCGGCCGCAACTGGGCCAGGTGGCGTCCGACACGCGGGTCTGGTTCAATCCGGACCTGCGCAGCCGCAACTA
>CAZZHN010000108.1:0-15791 GCA_964654065.1 uncultured Solibacteraceae bacterium | reverse complement strand
ATGGTTCTCAGCAGCGTCGATCTGCGCCGCGACCGACTTGCTTTCCCAACCTCGGGCCATGATTTTATTCTAGCCGCACCGCGCGCCCGGTGCTACCCCCATTACCGGCATGAATGCGGAACCCCAATCATTGCATCACTTTTTTTCTTCCTTTTTTGCCAAGTAGAGGGCTGCACGCAGCTTACCCGGTCTGATATGCTCAGCCGTATGCTGCGAAAACTCACCGTCGCCATCCTGGCGCTCATCGCGTCCCTGCCGCTGCTCATCCTCGCTCAGCAGCAGGAACGGGTCGACCTGAACGTCATCCACAAGATCAAGACCGAGGAGTTTGAGCACTCCAAGGTGATGGACATACTTTACAACCTGACGGACCGGTACGGGCCGCGTTTGACCAACTCGCCGCAATTTCGCGCGGCCGGCGACTGGGCCGTGAAGCAGCTTCAGGACTGGGGTCTGAGCAAGGCTCACCTGGAAAAGTGGGGCCCGTTCGGCAACGGCTGGGAGAATACGTATTTCTCGGCCAGCATGGTGGAACCAACGTATCAGACCCTGATCGCCATGCCGGTGGCGTGGACCAAGGGCACCGACGGCCCGGTGACCGGCGAAGCGATGCTGGCGCCGATTGCGACTCCGGCGGATCTGGACAAGTACCACGGCAAGCTGGAGGGGAAGATCGTGCTGACTTCCGCGCCTCGCGATCTGGCTTTCCCGACGACGGCACTGGCCAAGCGCTATACCGCGGACGAACTGACCGACATGACGCTCGATGTGATCCCCACCGGCGGACGCGGCGGGCGCGGCGGACGCGGCGGGGCTCCGGGCCAGCCCAACATGACCTTTGAAGAAATGCGCGCCTTCCGCGAGCGCCAGCAGACCTTTTGGAAAGAAGAAAAGCCCGCGGTGATCGTGCAGATCTCCAGCATCGGCGAGAGCGGAACGCTCTTCGGCGGCGGCGCCAACCGCGAGCATACCGACAATCCACCGCAAGTGATCGTGGCGGCGGAGCACTACAACCGTATCGCCCGCCTGCTACAGCACGACGTGCCGGTGCAGCTCACCTTCGACATCAAGAACCGATTCCTCACCGACAACCCGGATTCGTTCAATGTGATCGCCGAGATTCCCGGCGGCGCCAAGGCCGACGAGCTGGTGATGGTGGGGGGCCACTTTGATTCCTGGCACTACGGCACCGGCGCCACCGATAACGGAGCCGGGGCCGCTCTGGCAATGGAGGTGGTTCGCATTCTGAAGGCGGCCAACCTCAAGATGGACCGCACGGTTCGCATGGCGCTGTGGGGCGGTGAGGAGGAGGGGCTGCTCGGATCCGCCGCTTATGTAAAAGAGCACTTCGCAGATCCGACGGTGATGAAGCCTACCGAGGAACACGAAAAGCTCTCCGGCTACTTCAACATCGATAACGGCACCGGCCGCATCCGCGGCATCTATCTGCAAGGCAACGAAATGGTGCGCCCGATCTTCGAGAGCTGGTTCGCGGCGCTGAAGGACCTGACACCCGGCGCCGTCACCATCCGCAACACAGGCGGCACCGACCATCAATCGTTCGACGCCGTCGGCCTGCCCGGCTTCCAGTTCATCCAGGATCCGATGGATTACGGCTCACGAACTCACCACTCCAACATGGACGTCTATGACCGCATTCAGCGGGAAGACATGGAGCAGATGGCCGTGATTGAGGCCGCCTTTGTGTATGGCGCCGCTACCCGGCCGGATAAACTTCCGCGCAAGGATTTGCCCGCACCGCGCCCGGCCGGCGGCCGCGGAACGCCGTAAGGCTGCGCGGCTGACAGGTTGGCAGGCGGAAGCGCCTGCCCGACATGCACTGCAGGTCGTTCGAGGCAAAGTGGGACAGGCGCTTTCGCCTGCCAAACAATGAAAAACCGGCCTATAACAAGGCGGGCCGCCGCTACTTCGTCCGGAACTCGTAGTCGCCGGATTCAATCTCGAACAACGTCGAATCGCCCTCGGTGCGCAGGAACTTCACGCCTTGCGCCCGTGCTACGGGGTGGCCGGATTCGGTGACGCTCGCTGCGTCCTTGGCCGGCATCCACACGGTGGCCGTGGTGTTGGGCGGAATCGAAACGGCCAGCGTAAATGCGCTGCCATCGCGCTTCCACGAAGCTGCGATCTTGCCATAGAGCGACTGGTGGGACGCTTTGACGAACGTCAGATCGCCAGCGGGATACGGATGAATCAGAATGTGGCGGAAGCCCGGATTGGCGGGATCGGGCCGGATGCCAGCCAGGTATTCGTACATCCACACCGCCAGGTCGCCGATCTGCATCACGTGGTTGCCGGAGTTCATGGCCGGGTCGGCGGTGTCGCCATTCCAAAGCTCCCAGATCGTTGTCGCACCCTTCGACACCATGTAGCCCCAGCCGGGGTAGGTGGGCTGAGTGGCGATCTCGTACGCCAGATCGGCGCGGCCATTATCGGTGAGCGTCCGCATGAGGAATTGCGCACCCACCAGGCCGGTGCCGACATGGCCCTTGGTCACCTGTTCGATGTTGTTGGCCAGGCTGCCCAGCAGGGCGGCGCGGTTTTCGGCCGGCGCCAGATTGAAAAATAGCGGCAGCACGCTCGACGTTTGCGTGGCGTTGTCGTAGACGCCGGTGGCAGGCTTGAGGAAGCGCTTCTGAAAAGCAGCATTCACCTGTTCCGCAAGCGCTTCATAACCAGTCGCGTCGGCGGGTTGGCTGAGCATCCGGGCGTAGCGCGCGGCGAGTCGCAGCAGGTGGTAGTAGTACGACGTCGCGATCAGCGTCGGGTTGGTCACACGGGCGGGATCTTTGGAATGGATCAGCTTGGGATCTTCCGGCGGCACGCACCAATCGGCGTATGTGTCCTTGGGCATAAGGCCGTCCTGGAGGAAGCCGCGTTCGTGCTCGATCCATCTCTTGATGTCCGGATAGGCCCGCTCCAGCACACGGCGGTCGCCATACTGGTCATACAGCATGCCGGGCACGAACAGGAAGGTGCTGGGCCAGGTTATATCGTCGTGGTAGTTCATCCAATAGTTGGGCGCCACGTCGGGAATGCTGCCATTGGCGAGCTGCGCGTCGGCCAGATCCTGCTCCCACTTGGAATAGAACGCGGCGATGTCGAACATGTAAGACTCGCTGCGGCTCACCTGAGACCGGTCGCCGAGCCAGCCCTGGCGCTCGTCGCGCTGCGGGCAATCGGTGGGAATACTGCGGTAATTGCCGCGAATGCCCCAAAACACGTTGTGGTGGATCTGATTCAGCATGTCGCTGGAGCTGGAGAAATCGGCGATCGCCGGCATATCGTCGTGGACCACCCGGCCTTCGATCGCGTCCGACGTCGGCGCACTGGCGCCCGGCCAGCCAGTCAACTCCACATAGCGGAAGCCGTGATAGGTGAAGCGCGGCTCGTATACTTCCGTGCCTTCGCCCTTGAGCGTGTAGGTATCGGTGGCACGCGCGCTACGCAGGTTGGCAACGTAAAGCGAACCATCCGGCTGCAGAGTTTCGGCATGACGCAGCCGGACTTGAGTTCCCTTCGGCCCGGCGACATGCAGACGGCACCAGCCCACCATGTTCTGGCCCATATCGAAAATCCAGACGCCTGGCTGGAGCAGCTTGACGCTGGCAGGATGCAGCGTTTCCACCACCCGCAGCGGATTGGCCATCTGCGCCGCGAGCGGCCCGGCGGGCGGAGAGACCAGGTGCGCGGCATCCCAGGCGGAATCATCGAAGCCGGGCCGATCCCAGCCGGCGAGCTCACCGCGGGCATCGTATTCTTCGCCATCGTATTCGTTGTTGGCCCGAATCGGGCCGTGGGTGGACAGTTTCCACTCCGGGCCGGAGGCTACGGCGACGCTCGATCCATCCTGGTATTCGATGTCGAGTCGCAGAATGGCCTTCGGATAACCGAAATTCCTCGCGTTGGCGCGCGGCGCGTAGAACCGGCCGTTGCCCAGGATCAGCCCGATCGCGTTCTTGCCGGCGGCCAGTTGATGAGTGACGTCAAAGGTGACGTAGAGTGCGCGCTTATCGTAGTCGGTAAGGCCAGGCGAGAGCACGTGGTCGCCCACCTTGGCGCCGTTCAGGTAGAGCTCGGAAGTCCCGAGGCCGGAATAGTAGACCACCGCGCGGCGAACCGCCTTGCCGACCGTGAACTCGGTGCGCAGATAACGCGCCGGCAGGCGGCGATCGGGAGTCTGCGAGCCTTCGGGCTCATCCAGGCCGATCCATTTCGAATGCCAGTCCTCGGGCCGCAGCAGCCCCATGCTCCATTGCGCCGGCGCGCTCCATTCACTCGCCTTGCCGCGCTCGTCCCAGACCTGCACCTTCCAAAAAGCGGCAGCTCCCGACGAAAGCGGCTTACCGGCATAGGCAATTTGCGCCGAATCACTTGAAGCGACCTTGCCGGTATCCCACAGGTCGCCGTTGCCGGCGCGAAGCGCGTTTTCACTGCTCGCCACCAGGATGCGATACGCGGTCTGGCGCAGGCCGCGCGCTTTTGCATCGGTGGAGGTGACCAGCCAGCTGAAGCGTGGTTCGGTTACATCAATCCCTAGAGGATTGTCGCGGTACTCCAGCCGTAATTGCTGAGGGTGAATGGCAGCTGCGATCAAAGGAAGACCAGCCAGAAAAAGGACGCACAGAGTCGCTCTCACGTCCACATAGTATAGGTCGATTACAGGCAGGACATGCGGAAGCCGATGCGCTTGCGAAGAAAATTCGTGCGGCGTTCCGGAGGCAGCGCCAGGAGCCGCCGGATCTGGTCGAGCAAGGCTGCGTCACTTTCCTTTTTGAGAGCGGCGAGCCGGGCTTTGCGTGTGATGCGCGGTTTGGGCAAGCGTTTTTTCCGAGTCGGCAATGCCGCCAACTCACGGGACCGGCCCGCGGTCTTCTTGCTCTCGACGAAATCAGCCAGGTCCGCAACACGCAGGCGTGCATTGCCGAACGGGACCAGGTGTGCGCGGCTGCGCAGGGCCTCGAAGGAGCGGATGCCGTCGATCACCGTCATGAAGTCAAGCTGTAACCCGTCGGCGTCCCGGCTGACGCGGTACAGCCCGCTGACGGGGTAATAGGGTGTGAGAATGACGGCCTCCAGTTCTGCGGCGATGGCCTTCAGCTTACGGAGACTGACTGGCGTCCTGCGAAACAGGAAGTCGAAGTCGATGGTGGTCACAGGCGCGCCTGCGAGTGCCGCCGCGGCGTTACCCACGAGGATGGCTTCCAACGAGTGCCGCTCGAGGAGTTCGGCGATTTGCGCGAGGAAAGGCGAAGCGTCCATCGGTCAGTACCGATTATTTCACAGCGGTAAAAGGAAAGACTAAAATTGAAGAATATGGTAACGAAACGGTTGGGAAATAGCGACCTCGAGATCACGCCGATGGGCGTGGGCGCATGGGCGATGGGCGGCGGCGGATGGAAGTTTTCCTGGGGGCCCCAGGACGACACGGAATCGATTGCCGCGATTCACGCCGCGCTCGATGCTGGCGTGAACTGGATTGACACGGCCGCGATTTACGGCCTGGGGCATTCCGAGGAAGTGGTGGCGCAAGCGCTGGCCGGCCGCACCAACCGGCCCTATGTGTTCACGAAGTGCGAGCGAGTGTGGAACGAGAAGAGGGAGATCTCCCCGCGGCTGAAAGCCGATTCGGTCCGGCGCGAATGCGAAGCCAGCTTGAAGAGGCTGAAGGTAGACACGATCGACCTGTACCAGATCCATTGGCCGGAGCCGGACGCGGACGTCGAAGAAGGCTGGACCACGCTCAACAAACTGCGCGAGGAAGGCAAACTGCGCTGGATCGGTGTTTCCAACTTCAACCCCTCGCAGATGGAGCGGTGCCGGCGAATTGCGCCCGTCACGTCACTGCAACCGCCCTATTCGGCAGTTTCGCCCGAGGTGGAACGCGAAACGCTGCCCTATTGCCAGCAGCACGGCATCGGGGTGATCGCATACTCGCCGATGAAATCAGGCCTGCTGACCGGCAAAATGACGCGGGAGCGAGTGGCCGCCCTGGCGCCCGACGATTTCCGCCGCAATGCGCTGGCGTTTCAGAAACCGAACCTGAGCCGCAACCTGGAACTGGCGGAGTTGATGAAGCGCATCGGCGCGCGGCACGGACAGCCAGCCGGCGTGGTGGCCATAGCCTGGACGCTGCGGCACCCGGCGATCACCGCGGCGATCGTCGGGATGCGATCGGCAGCGCAGGCCCAGGAGGTGCTGGGCGCGCTCGAGTTCCGGCTGAGTGCCGAAGAGATAGCGGAAATCGACGCGTTTCGCGCGCAGGCAAGCTCAGTAGTGTGAGAGCTGTCCAGCCCGCCCCTAACGGTCGCGGCTCCGAGCGCTTTCAGAGCCGCGACCGTGAGGGAGCGGTTGCCGGAGCTGCCAGCGCGAACGTGGGCGCCACAGCTTACGCCGGCTGGAAAGCGGGAACATCCACCCAGGCGCGGCGATCGGCACTCGCCAGTTCCGATTCCAGGATCTGCAGCTGCCGGAGACCGTCTGCGAACTGCGGGTACTGGGGCTCGGCGGCCGGGTCGTCGATCGAGTTGTAGAAGCGCCGGAAAACCTGCTTGAACGTGTCGTCGTAGCCTTCGCTGTGGCCGCCCGGAAGATCCGCGTAGGGGCGCGCGGCCTCTTTCAGCAGGGAAGGATCCTTGATGATGATCTCGTTGGGCGTGTTGCGGTGGCCAATCCACAGCTCATCCGGGCGCTCCTGGTTCCAGGCGACGCCCGCCTTGCTTCCGAAGATTTCGATGCTGAGCCCGTTCTTGCGGCCGGCCGAGACCTGGCTGACCGTAAAAGCGCCGCGGGTTCTGTCGCCCATGCGGAGAATGACGCCGCCATAGTCCTCGGTGTCGATGGGCACTTCCTGGTAGTCTTCCGGGTTGAGTGTTTTCCCCGCAAAGGTCTCGATGGTGCCCTTGGGGCGTTTGCGCGTCTTGTGGAAGGTCTGGATATCCGCGCACAGCGACGTGATGCGGGCTCCGGTCACGTGCTCGGCCATATCGCAGAAATGGGAGCCGATATCCGCCAGGCAGCGGGAGCGGCCATTGGCTTTGGAATCCAGGCGCCAGTTCCAGTCAGTGTCATACAGCAGCCAATCCTGGGAATACGTGCCCTGCACCACCAGGATCTCGCCCAGATCGCCCGCCTCGCGCATGCGGCGCATCTGCTGAACCTGGGGATAAAAGCGGAGATTGTGAAAGGTGCAATTGCGGCGGCCGGTCTGGCGGGCCAGTGCAACCAGCTGGGCGGCTTCCTCAACGGAAGTAGCCAGCGGCTTCTCGCACAGAACGTGCTTGCCGGCCAGGAGCGAATCGCGAACCATAGGGAAGTGCAGGATGTTCGGGGTGCACACGTGGACGACATCCACTTCGGGATCTTCCAGAATCTTGCGATAGTCGGAGTCGGTTTTGTCGACATGGAATTCGTCGCCGAGCTTCCTGGCCTTGTCGGCGCGGCTCTCGCCGATGGCATGAACATGGACGAACCCGAGGCGGCGAATCCCTTCCAGATGAACCCGGCCGACGAAGCCGGTGCCAAAAACTGCGGTTCTGAAACGATGCATGATGGCCTCTAATCTAACGCAATTGCTGTTAAATTGATAAGTGCGCGGAAGGCGAATCGCGTGAGCGAGCGCGGGGTGCGCGCGGAAGCCATGCGGGTCAGGATCCGGTTCGGTAAGGGGCTACATGTAGGCAGGGCACGCCGCAAGAACAGGCGGGTGGCGCTGGCGGTTGCCGCGCTGCTGACACCGGCCGCGTTTCTGGCGTCGGTACTGGCCTTGTGGCGCGTGGCCGCCGACCTGAGCTGGGCCGGCAAGTTCGCCATCACTTCAGGCATGTTCTCCCACTGGCAGGTGTGGATGGGAGTCGCGGTCCTGCTGCAGGCCTGCTCGCGCATGCTGGCGCGCTACGGCAAGCGCGAGGATGGCAACCCTTCGATGACGGCGTAATCCTTACCGGCGAACTGCCAGTCAATTCGGAATCCCTTGGATGGCGTTCGGAAGTCATCTGTTATTCTGAACACTAGAGATTCGCCATGGCTCGCTACACCGGGTATCCTTCCGGCCGCAGTTTCGTTCACGACTATTTCCCGACGGGCGTGAAGTGGCTGTTGATCACCAACACCCTCATTTTCGTGCTGACCTTCTTGTGCCCCAGGGAATTGCAGGGGCATATCACTGTGGTGCTCGCCCTTTCGGCGGAGGCGGCGGTCAGAAACCTCTTCGTGTGGCAGCTTGTCACGTACATGTTCCTGCACGGGGGCATCTGGCATCTGCTGTTCAACATGCTCACGCTCTGGATGTTCGGCATCCAGCTGGAAAGAGATTGGGGTACGCGCCGGTTTCTCAAGTATTACTTTTATTGCGGTATCGCGGCCGCGATCTGCGTGCTGGCGGTCAACATCCTGCTGGGATACTGGGGCACCATTACGCTGGGGGCCAGCGGAGCGATTTTCGGCGTGCTGGTCGCCTTCGGAGTGATGTATCCGAACCAGACGGTGCTGATGAATTTTCTGTTCCCGATCAAGGCGAAGTACCTGGTGATGATCTACGTCGGCATCGAGCTGCTGGTCACTTTCGGACGAAACACCGGCGTCAGCACAATCGCCCACCTGGGCGGCGCCGCTTTCGGCTTTGTCTACCTGAAAGGCCGGCTGCCGAGGGTGCTCTTGCCTGACGTTAGCGGCGCGTATCGCCAATGGAAACTGCGCCGTGCGAAGAAAAAGTTCCAGACTTACATTAACAAGCACAGTGACCGCGGGCCGTGGGTGAATTAGCTTCCCCGCCCGTTCACTACTTCCTGCCGGAAACCAGGTCTTCAGGCTTAAACTCGCCGCCATTCAGGATAACGCCCAGCACTTCCCTGGAACGGGTTTCAAAGGCGCCTATTTTGTCGGGCGTGAGGTTGTTGTGGTTGGAGTCGACCATGGGAATTGCTTCCTTAGGGCCCGCGATCTGGTCAAAGGCGATCCATACGCCGACGGGTGGAACGACGATGTCGATGAAGCCCATGGCTGCCAGGACCGGCGCCTTGATGCGTGAGGCGAAGTTGACGGTGTCGAAGTAGAGTGCCGTCTCCATGACCTTGGGATTGCTGGAATCCCAGTTCGGGTAGCCTGCCTTACGGCCATGCAGGTCCCCGTTGGAATCGGCGCCGGCCGGTTCGTTGACGATCACCGCCGTTACCTTGGGCTTCAGGCCGGCGGCGACCAGGCTCTGGTGCCCTCCCATGCTGGTGCCCATGACGACGATGGTTTTGCCGTCCCAATCCGGGCGAGCCGCAATATAGTCGATGGCGCGCGAGTCGCGGAGATACATATTGAGGAAATAGGACGTTTCCCGGTCGGTGTTGCCAATTGCTTGGTACTGGTTGCTGACGCCGGTCGCCTGGCTGGGCGGCAGGTCGTGCGAGTCCACGTTGAACGCCAGCCAGCCCTCCGCGGCGCGATCGGTTACCGTGTGGGTCTGCAAGGCATGAACTCCCGCCCACTCGTACATCACCAGGGCCGGAAACTTTCCCTCCCTGGCGGGTTTGGCGAGATAGCCCTGCACGTGGGAACCGAGGCTGTCCAGTTTCACCGTGTACAGTTCCACGCCCGGCTTGCTGGCTGGGGTGGGGGCGATGTCGGGACGGATCGGAATTTCGCTCAGAGCTTTCAGCTTGCTGTCCCAGAAGGTATCGAAATCGGCCGGCCGCGGAGTCGAGGGCCGCAACTGCGTTGGCGCGACCGCCGCGCCAAGGTGGACGACGGCTCCCCTGGCGGCATCCTGGGGACCGGCTGCAGAATTCTGCGACTGACTATTGGCCGCGTTCGGACCTTGCGGCGCGGCGCCCGGACGGACTTCGACATAGAGCATGGCAGGCTCGCCCAGCGCGGTCGCGATCGTGGCGCTGCCGGATGACAAATCGAGCGTCCCTGCCGCAATGATGTCGAAATTGTCTCTCTTGATGGTGTAGGTGTAGGCACTGGCCGGAGCGGCCATGCCCTGCGGGAGCGTCACCGTCCAGCCAGCTTTCTCACCCAGATCGTAGATCCCGTTCTGGTGAAATGGGGTGAAGGTCAGCGGCTGGGCGCCGGCCGGTAGAACCGTAAGCAGAAGGGCAAGCCCTGCGGCGGACCCACAGAAAGAAATGCGGCGACAGAAATGCATCATAAGCGGGCCGACAGGAGCGGGCGCGGGCTCATCAACGCAAACAGAATAACACTCCTCTCAATGGCCGCCGGATGGATGTGTCCTGCCTCCGTGCAAACGGACGCGTGCGCGCGATTCAAGCGAGGACAGCGCGCACGTTCGTTTCGCGCCTGAGCCGGCTCACCAGGAAACCCGCACCAGCGACACAGCCGGGCGCGGCAGGGCGAAGTTTACATTGAGTGTTCCATTCCGGGCTGACATCCATTCCGGCGAGCGGAGGAGTTGCAGCTGGCCGGCAGCTTCGAGACGAGCATACTGGCTGCCGGTGAGCTCCTGTGGCGACCCCATGCTTTGCCATACGGTGTAGGCATTGCTGTGCTCCTCGTCAATGCGATAGTGGCTCACCAGCACGCGCCGCGCTGTGGCCGGAATGCCCGCCATCGTCAGGCTGACCGCGGCGGCCGGCGCCGGGGCATCGTCATCGTGGTAGTTCCAGACCAGGGTCGAGATCTCATGGGCGGAGCGGACGGCCAGGGCGTCGATGTGCGGCTGTCCGCGGACGCCGTTTGCCAGGATCGCGTCCACAGGGAGGGCGCCTGCCGACTCCACCCGGACGCGGTCCCCGCCGCCTGCCGCCATCATTCCCATCATTCGAAAAACGTTGAGCACCGGCTTGTCAATACCGTTGGTTGCCAGGGTCCGAAAGCCGGCGAAGTACGGCTGATGCTCAAATTCAAAAGCCCAGGTGAGCATGCCCTGCAAATTGGCGTGGTAGCGGTCGGCGAGTTGCAGCAGAGCGCCCAGAGCGGCCGCGGTATAGGCGGGGTAGAGCGCGCCGTTGCGATACGCGTTTTGCGGACTCGTGCGCGCGGAACATGCAGCGCAGCCTTCCGGATCGGCCTCCGTCAATACGATCGGCAGCCGCGCGAAAGCGGGAAACCCTGCCGTCAGGCGCATCCCCGCAGCGACGTCTTCCAACTCGCGGGCCAGGCCCATGCGCACGTGGTTGTCCACCATCTGCGGCTGGCCCTTGGCGTGGAACGTGATGAAATCGAGCGGAACGCGGTGGGCGGCGCAATGTTCCAGGAACTGCCGGAGAAATTCCGCAGCCTTAGGATTGCGGGGACCTGTGGTGGCCGGGCCGCCGACGCGCGCCGCCGGCAGAACGCTCTTGACGGCCGCGGCAGCGGAATCGTACAGCCGGTCATATTCGCCGGCCGTTCCCTTCCAGTAGCTGATATCGGGCTCGTTCCAAACCTCCCAATACCACGTCTCGACCTCGCGCCGGCCGTAGCGCTGGATGGAGTGAAGCACCCATTGGCGCACCAGGTCGCCCCAGCGGGCATAGTCTTTCGGAGGGTATGACCAGCCCTGACCGTCGTCGGGAGTCGGCCAGTTGCGAGTATACGGAAGCGGATGGGTGGAGAGCGCCTCAGGCATGAAGCCGATTTCAACGAAAGGCCTGGCGCCTGCCTGGACGTAGGTGTCAAAGATCCGGTCCACAATGGTCCAGTCATAGATTGGATGGCCGGCGGCATCTTCGGTGTAGGCATTGGTCGAGCCCCATTTGAGGGCGGCCGAGCCGTCGCCGGTGCAGAGCAGGTGGTGCACCCGAATATAAACCGGCGCCTCGCTCAGCCGTGCCAGCTCACCAACCAACTTGGAACCGTATTGCATGTAGGTGAAGTTCGGCTCGTCATAGCCGAAATAGGAGAACGGGGAGCGGAAGGGCCCAAGGGAAACCGAGCCCTCCACACGGATCGCAGTCGGCGCCTGCGCCAAGCCCAAAGCCGGCAGGACGGCAAGAAGTAGCGCGGCAGGCCTCATGGCAATATCAAGCGTACTACGCGCAGGTGGGGCGAGCTCGACCCTGCTCGCGCCGGTCGAACCGGACGGCAAACGAAGAACGGGCGGCCAGCGAGTTCACGCTGGCCGCCCGTCCGCAGAGCAGATAGATTGAATGACTAGAAACGCGAGGCTACGGGCCGCAGAGGCGTTGGGAAACGCACCGGCGACTCGGCCCGGTCCATCGGCTTCTCGAGCACCAGTGAGCGAAGACCGGGTATGCCGGCCGAAGCTCCGCGATGGCTCTTGTCCGAGACCGGAAGCTGGCCGGTGGTCAGGTTCTTCAAGCCAAACAGAGCTAGTTCGAAGCGGTCCTTCACGCCAACCTTTTGGAACAGGCGTGAGAGGTACACCTTCACGGTGCCCTCGGAGATCATCAACGTCGTGGCGATCTCCTTATTCTTGAGGCCCTGCGACAACAGGCTGACCAGTTGCCCCTCGCGCTGCGTCAACGCCACGCGGCGCGCGCAAAGGAAGCTGTCGGTAAGCGCCTTTTCGAACCACAGCTCGCCGGCCTGGACTTTTTGCAGGCATTTCACTTGCAGGTCGGTGGCCAGGGTCTTGCGCAGGATCCCGCGAACGCCCAGGCCCATGGCCTGAAAAGCGAGTTCGGTCGAGATCGTGTTCACCCAGAGCACGATTTTAGTGCTCTGCATGGCGTGCTTCATTTCGCTGAGGACAGCAAAGGTGATCTCCGGCGTCAGGTCCATCAGAACCAGGTCCGGCGATCCTTGTGCCATCTGCTCCATGAGGCATGTCACGGTGTTACAGCTAGGCAGCAGGTCAAAGTTTTCAACTTGGCACAAGACCGATTCAAGGCCTTTGGCCAGGATGGGTTCGTCGCTGTACAAAAGAATTCGCGTCATTATTCTCCACCTTTTGAAACAGTCTGTGCCGTGCAAATATCGGCCGGCGTCAGATTTTTCTGTATCCAGTACTGTTCTTCCAGAATTGTCGGGCTATTTACTTCGGTTGTCAATAGTATTTAGCAATAAATCGACATAAATAGGCAGCATTAACCGTCATTTATTGGGGATTATTTATCTCAATATTACTTGTAAAAGATTGATTATACACGGTGTTGCTGAGGCAGATCTCGATAGCATAAATAGGCAATATATCTTTAGAAAATCACCGTAAAGTGCCCTATGCTAACCCTGCCGTTCGTGTAACGGCGAGTTAACCGGACGCAAAATCGGCCAAAAAAGTACCGCACTACCCACCAATACTCCTGAGCCGCGCCTCCCCTTCGCCCCTAATAACCTTCGAATACAGATGGATATAGCCCATTTACGATATTGATGGCAGGACAATTAGCGCGCTACGCTCCGAGGTGTCGGAGTAGCGACTGTCGAAGTAAGCGCATGAAGAATATCAATCGGCGCGAGAGCCCGAGGATTGAAATCCAACTCCGGTGCCACGTTACGTCGCCGGCTCTTTGGTTGCGTAGCGCCTTGTACACGGAGAACATCAGTCGCAGCGGCCTCCTGGTGGCGTGGCAAGGCGGCGATGAAACACTCCCGGTGCCGTCGGTGGGACAGATTTTGACGCTTGAACTTGAGTTGCCGGCCAACCACGGATTCGGGCAGAAGTGCATCCACTGTCAGGGGACGGTGCTGCGGGTAACAGACTCGGGCCGCGGATATCCGCGGGTGGCATTGCGGGTCAATTACATGGATTTTCGGGCATTTCACGACCGGTTGCGCGCCACGGAGAGCGTTCAGTCGCCGGCTTGGATGGCTTAGTTTTTATGGACACGGCTGGCTCCAAAGTTGCGATCAAACTTCTGCCGTCGCTGGTGGACGTCGCATTCCTGATGCCCGTCGTGTTTCTGTTCGGACGGATGGACGGACTGCTCAGCCTGCTGGCGGATTGCGACACGGGCTGGCATATTCGCACCGGCGAGTGGATTCTGGCGCACCGCGCCGTGCCGTATCACGACCTCTTCTCGTTTTCAAAGCCGAACGGTGTCTGGTACGCGTGGGAGTGGCTGGCGGACGTGATTTTTGCGGGTCTGAACAGTGTCGGCGGCCTGGCCACAGTTTCGCTATTCGCGGTGTTGCTGATCGCGGTGACCTTCACCCTGGTGTTCCGGCTGGCGCGGCGCAAGTCGAACCCGGTGCTGGCAGTGGGAGTGACCGTGCTGGCGGTGGCGGCATCGTCGATTCACTGGCTGGCGCGGCCTCACCTGTTCACGCTGCTGTTCGCGGTGATTTTCCTGAGCGCGCTCTACCGCGTCAAGGAAGGGCAGACGCGGATCGGGGGCATCCCGTGGCTGGCGCTGCTCCCGGTGCTGACGTTGTTGTGGACCAATCTCCACGGCGGATTCCTGGTGGGCGTGTTGATGATCTCGGCTTTCGGCGCAGCCGAGCTGTTGCAGCTCGTGCTGGTAGCGCCTGGAGAAGACCGGGCAGCGGGGCTGAATCGGGCTGGAAAGTATTTCTTGAGCGCGCTGGGGTGTCTGGCAGCGAGCCTGCTGAATCCGTACACCTACCATCTGCATGTGCACGTCTGGCAATACCTGAGCGATCCGTACCAGGCCGAGCACATCATGGAGTTCCTTTCGGTGAGCTTTCATCATCCGATTGCGATCTTCTTCGAAGCGATGCTGGCCGGCGGCGTGCTGGCAAGCGCGTGGTATATACGGTGCGGCAGTTACACCGAGCCGCTGTTGTTCCTGTTGTGGGCTCACGCCGCTTTGCTGGCGGCGCGCCATATACCGATTTTCATGATCGTGGCAGCGCCGATGGTGGCAGCCGTGGCCGACGCGGGCCTGCGCCGCTTGCCGGCGGCGCCGGTGGCGGCATGGCTGCGGCAGGCCGCGGCGAGATTCAATCGCCTGGTAACTGAAACCAGCCAGACCGATGCGATTGGGCGCTGGCACCTGGCCAGCCTGGCGGGAGTAGCGCTGGTGGCGGCGCTGCTGTACGCCCCCCATCCGCCTAAGAAGTTCCGGGCCGAGTTTGACCCAAAGCGGTATCCCGCCGACGCCGTGAGCGCGCTAGGCCGGTATCCGGCAGCCCGGATCTTCACCTTCGATCAATGGGGTGATTATCTGATTTACCGCCTGTATCCGCGGTCCCGAGTGTTCGTGGACGGGCGCAGCGATTTCTACGGGGACGATTTCGAGACCAAGCTGCTCGACGTTCTCAATGTGAACTACGGCTGGGAGCAGACGCTCTCCCGGTTCGGAGTGGATACGGTTTTAATGCCCCCCAACTCGCCGCTGACCGGCGCCTTGAAAGAGTCGTGCCGATGGCGGGTGGTGTATGACGATGGCGTGGCGCTGGTATTCCGGGCGCGTGGCCAGTCGTTGGGGGATCGAGCTTCCGCCGCCATTGGGGGCGGAGCAGGCCGTGATCGAGAGGTCACGAAGACACTAACCTGTGATCGAGCGATCACAGAACTTGGATCCAAGACTTAGGAGCGAATCGAAATGACGTATCTGCGTAACCTTTGGAATGACGAACAAGGCCAGGACCTGATTGAGTACACCCTGCTGATGGCGTTCGTGGCACTTGCCTCGGCCGCGCTGTTCATCGGTGCCGGTGGCAGCATCAAGGGTATTTGGTCAACCACCAACAGCCAGTTGGTCGCGGCCAACACCAGCGCCAGCTAGACTTCCCGGCTGAGCGCGATGACCGCCCGATGCGGACAGACGTGCTCACGAGGCCGGCTCAGTTGGCCGGCTGGGATGATGACAAAAACTACGAGATGGCCGCAGCGCGGTTGAAAGAGCCAAGCCGGAAACGCTGCGGCTGCATCTCTTGCACAGATTAGCGATCGGGCCGCCACATTTCAGGAGGCG
>CAZZHN010000107.1:0-15804 GCA_964654065.1 uncultured Solibacteraceae bacterium | reverse complement strand
CGCGTAGCAGCCCGGGTTCGCCACCAGCCGCGCGCCCGGAATGCGGTCGCGGCAGAATTCCGGAAGGCCATACACCGCCTCCGCCAACAGTTCAGGCTGAGTGTGAGTCGCCTTGTACCAGGCCAGGTAGTTGGCCGCCGTGCGCAGGCGGAAGGCGCCGCTCAGGTCGATCACCCGCACCCCTGCGTCCAGCATCGCCGGCGCCAGTTCCAGCGAGACTTCCGCCGGCGTGGCCAGAAAGACTAGCGTAATTCCCTCTGCATGAACTACTTGTGGATCACACGGCAGGCATTCCGGCGGCTCCGCGCCGCGTATCGCTGGTGCCCCGCCTGACTCTTCGCGATGCTCCAGCCGGTAGGCGTTAACCCCCGGATGCCGGCCCAGAATCCGCGCCACCTCCGCTCCGCTGTATCCCCTGTACCCGACAATGCCGACCTTGGCCTTCATAATGACTGTTTATTCTCTACAATGAATAATTATACCACAGGTCGGTGCTCTATTTTCGTAGCGCCGGCGGTCTTGCCGCCGGCTTTGGCAGATCGATTCCGCCCGCTTGGCAGGGCGGCGGCCCCGCACCTACCCTTCGGCGACCGAGCGTTCCGCCAGTTCGCCGAACAGCGGCAGCGAATACGCCTCCCCGTGCGAAGCCTTGATCATCATGAAGACGGACATGATCAGTAGGACCAGGTCGATCATCTTATCGATCTGCAAATGCATGGAGAGGTAAGAGAGAGGGTGAATCACCCAGGCGTTCATCAGCCAGGCAACGAACAGATACAATCCCTGGAAGGCATGGAAGCGCACCGCGCGATCCTGCCGGAAGCGGTCCGACGCCAGCCAGATGATGCACGCGATCCATCCAATGCCAGGTACGTAGCTCAGGATCGCCGCCGTGCGCGGCGAGACTCCCACCAGCGGGTCCTGCCCGGTGGGTGGCGCAGTCGCTGCCGGCTGGCGCAAGCCGCAACGCCAGCAGAACTGGTCGTGGGCCGCGACCGTGTTCCCGCACTGTGTGCAAAACGGCATCCTACTTCTCCATACGTTACGCAACCCCGGCTTGTTCCGCAACCTGCCGGGTACCGCATGCTAAGATTGCGCCATGAGACTGCTAGCCGCTGCGGTTCTAGCCGTAGCGTCGGCCGCGACCCTGCCTGCGGCCAGGAACCTGGAGATCTTTGCCATTGATGTGGAGGGCGGCCAGGCCACGCTGCTCGTCACGCCGGCCGGCGATTCGTTCCTGATCGATACCGGTTGGCCCGGCCACAACCACCGCGATGCCGACCGCATCGCGGCCGTCGCCAAAGCCGCTGGCGTCAAGAAGATCGACTGGCTGCTCATCACCCATTTCCACATGGACCATGTCGGCGGCGTCTACCAGCTGGCCGAGAAGATGCCGATCGTCCACTTTGTGGACCACGGTACCAGCGTCGAGAAGGACAAGAACGCTGAGATTCTGTTCAACGAATATGCTGCCGTCCGCGCCAAGGGCCAGCATCTCCGGATCGAGGCGGGCGCCACCATCCCGGTGAAGGGGATCGACGTCCAGGTGCTCTCCGCCGGCGGCAACGTGATTGACTCGCCGGTGGAAGACCTCCGGCCCGGCGCCCCTCTCCCCGACCCGAATGTCTTGCCGCCAGCCAATCCAGATTGCCGCGGCTACGACCGCCCGGTGGAAACCACCGATGAAAACGGCCAGTCCATCGGTGTGCTCATCACCTATGGCAGCTTCCGAATGTTGGATATGGGGGACCTCACACGGGACCGCGAATACGATCTGGTCTGCCCCGGCAATAAGATCGGCACGGTCGATTTCCTGCTGGTTTCGCATCATGGTTCCAACCTCTCCAGCTCGCCCGCTTTTGTGCACGCAATTTCGCCGCGTGTCGCGCTGGTGGACAACGGCCCGCACAAGGGTGGCACGGCCGAAGTCTGGCAGACCCTCCACGACACCCGCGGCCTGCTCGACATCTGGCAACTGCATTACGCCATCGACGCCGACAAGCAGCACAACTCGCCCGACACCTTCATCGCCAACGTCGATGCCGACTGCGAAGGCAAGTGGATCAAGGTGTCCGCCGCCAAAGACGGCTCCTTCACCGTCACCAACACCCGCAACAAATTCGAAAAAACGTACGTGAAGCGCTAAAATCGCAGCCGCATCGAAGTCGCCGAAGAACATCACCCGCAGACAGACACCGAATAAACAGAGATAAGCCCCCCGTCTTGCCTCGTTGTCACCCTTGCTCGTTTGTTCTATCTGTGTTCATCAGCGCCAATCTGTGGCTCAAAAAGGTTTTGTCGCGACTTCGGACGCGCCGATGAGCACACACCCCGCCAACCATTTGTATACTGATTGGATCGCGAGGGTGCTTCGTACTCAGGTCACTATCCCTGCGCGGTGGAAGAGTGGAAGCAATGCCGGTGCTAACAGGCCTGCGTGCGCGCAATGAGTGGAAATTTGTTGGTGTTCTGCCACAGGCCAGCCGCGCCCTGGCAACCTCCTGGTGGGCCCTGCTCGTTCTGCGCGGCCTGCTGCCCGCGATTTTCGCGGTCGCCATGGGGGAGCTCGTCGGCGCCGTGCAGCGAGGTGGCAGCCTGGCGATGCCTCTCGCTCTGGCAGGATCGGTGTTCGTGCTGTTGCAGGTGTTGTCGCCGGTCCACCGCGCGGTGGGCGCCAATCTCGGGAACCGCACTGCAGCCTGGCTTTATGACCGCCTCACACTGGCCTGCGTCGGACCTCCTGGCTTGGGGCATCTCGAGAACCCCGCGCTCACCGCCGACTTGACCCTGGCTCGCGATTTCGATCTCGCCATCAGCGGCCCGCCCTTATTCGTATCGATGGACTTCATCGCCGGCGGCCTGGTGGAAATGATCGGCGGCCTCGCCGCTGCGGCCGTGCTCGCTGCCTACACGTGGTGGGCGCCCGTTCTGCTGGCCGGCGCCTGGCTCGCCACTCACTGGCTGCTGCGTGAAAGCGCCATCTGGCGCGACCGTAACACGGCTGAAGTGCGGGAAGCCCAGCGGCATGCCGACTATACGTATCGACTCGCCGTCGAGCCGCCCGCTGCCAAGGAACTGCGGCTGTTCGGACTGGCCGAGTGGGTGGTCGATCGCTTCCGGGCGCGCCGCCGCCGCCTTTTCGAGCTCCGCTGGACCGCAACCCGCTTGCGCGAGCGCCCTTTGATATGGAGTTTGCTGTTGGTGCTCGGTGCGAACCTGGCGGTGTTCTGGTCGCTCGGAGCGGCCGCCGCCGGAGGCAGCCTGCCGCTTGGCAGGCTGGTGACCTTTGCAGCCGCTGCCGTCAGCACCAGCATGATCGCCTTCGGCGGGCTCTCGTGGGCGCTCGATGGGGCCGCCGCGCCGGCCGCCGCCGTGCTGCGCCTCGAGGGCGCGATGGAGCAGGGCGGTGCCCTCGCTTCGCTTGGGTCAGCCCGGTCCGCCCGCTCCGCGCAGGGGATGCCGGCTCGTGAGATCCGCTTCCGCAACGTCACGTTCGCCTACCCGGCTGCCAGTTCTGTGACCGCCGAGCAGAGCCACGACCGTCAGCGCGCGGTCCAGGGGGAAGGCGCACCTTCGACCGACGGCGCGCCGGATGGTGGTGCCGCACCCGTGCTCGCCGGATTGGATCTGACGATTCCCGCCGGATCGTCGCTCGCCATCGTCGGCAGGAACGGGGCAGGGAAGACCACCATCGCCAAGCTGCTCTGCCGCCTCTACGATCCGCAGCAGGGCGCCATCGAGGTGGACGGCGTCGACCTGCGCGCCCTCGATCTCGACGGCTGGCGCTCCCGCCTGGCCGCCGTCTTCCAGGACTTCATCCGCTTCGAGCTTCCTATGCGCGCCAACGTCGCTCCTGGTGGCGCGCCGGACGACACCATCGAAGCGGCCCTCGCCGACGCCGGCGCTTCCGGCCTGGTCGCCCTCGACACTATACTGGCGCGCGGCTACCCCGGCGGCACGGAGCTGTCCGGAGGCCAGTGGCAGCGCGTTGCGCTAGCGCGCGCGCTGGCTGCCGTCCGGCTTGGCGCGGGCCTGGTGCTGCTCGATGAGCCCACCGCCCAGCTCGATGTGCGCGGCGAGTCGGAAATCTTTGAGCGCATCCTGGCCGCCACCCGCCACGTCACCACCATCCTGATCTCTCACCGCTTCTCTACCGTGCGCCACGCCGATCGGATCTGCGTGCTCGAGCACGGCAAAGTGGTGGAGATCGGCACCCACGACGAGTTGATGGCGGCCGGCGGCCGCTACCACGACATGTTTGAGCTGCAGGCGTCCCGCTTCGGCGCCGACAGCGAGGAAGAGGCGGACCTCGATGCCCTCGATTGAAGTGCCTCCCGCCCTGCCCTCCATGTGGCGAGCCGTCAAGCGCGCGCATCAGGCCGAGCCTTCGCTGATGCTGGTGGCTTTCGGGCTGTCGCTGCTCGCCGCCCTGCCCGATGCCCTGATGGCGCTCTGGCTCAAGTTCCTGGCGGACGGTGTGCTGGGCCACCGGCGCGGATTGGTCATCGGCGCAGCCATTGGACTCGGCGTGTCGGCGGCAGCCACCTGGTTCCTGCGCGTCACCAGTGACCGCACGCAACGCCGCTTCCGCGAGCGGCTGACCATCTTTCTCGAGTCTCACGTGGCTTCCCTTCAGGCACGGGTTGCCACCATCGAGCATCACGAACGCCCCGAATACCTCGATCGCCTCGCCGTTCTGCGTGATCAGGTCTTTGTGCTCGACCACATGTACATGTCGTTGTTCACGACCTGCGGCTGGGTCCTGCGCCTCGGCGTCGCCATCTGGCTTCTGGTGTCGATCCACCCTGCTCTCGGGTTGCTTGCCTTGTTCGCCTTGCCGACGGTGCTCACCTCCACCTGGCGGCCGGGTGTCGAGCGCGCCGCCGAAGAGCAGGGCGCCTCTGCCATGCGCCTTTCGCGCCACCTTTTCAACGTCGCCACTACCGCGCCTCCCGGCAAAGAGGTGCGCGTCACCCGCATCGGCGCCCGCCTGGTGGCCGACCGCCGCGCCGCATGGGAACGCTGGTACGCGCCGGTGGCCGCGGCCCGATGGTCCAGCGCCGCGTGGCACACTCTCGGGTGGGCGATCTTTGGCCTCGCCTACGTGGCCGCCATCGTATTTGTATCGTCGACGCTCAAGGCCAGCCCCGGCAGCGTGTTGCTCGTGCTGGCCGCCGGATCCCGGCTGTCAGCCTATGTGGCTGCGACCGTCGGCGAAATCGGGTTTCTGCGCGGCATCTGGCTGGACGGCTCGAGGCGGCTCGCGTGGCTGGAGGATTACACTGCTTCTCTGGTGCAACATGCCGATCAGCCGGCGCCCGAACAACTGGCTGAGGGCATCCGCCTCGATCACGTCTCCTTCGCCTACCCTGGCACCGGGCGCCTGGTGCTCGACGATGTCAGCGTTGATCTCAGGCCGGGGTCGGTGGTGGCGATCGTCGGCGAAAACGGCGCCGGGAAAACAACACTCGTGAAGCTGCTGTGCGCCCTTTATCAGCCGACCAGTGGGCGCATTCTGGTCGATGGCGTCGATCTGGCCCGCATGCCGGCCGACGCCTGGCGCTCTCGCCTGGCCGGCGCGTTTCAGGACTTCTACCGCTTCGAATTCAAGGCCGGCCATACCGTCGGTGTTGGCGATGTGCCGCGGCTGGATGACGCTCCCGCCGTCTCGGCGGCCGTCGAGCGGGCCGGCGCGGGTGACGTCGTCGATCAGCTGACCGCCCGCCTCGAGACGCAGTTGGGCCCGACCTGGCCCGGCGGCGTCGAGATCAGCTTTGGCCAATGGCAGAAGCTGGCCTTGGCGCGCGGCTTCATGCGCGAGCACCCGCTGTTGCTGGTGCTCGACGAGCCTACCGCGGCGCTCGACGCCGAAACCGAGCATGCCCTGTTTGAGCGCTACGCCGCTGCCGCGCGCGGGCCGCTCCCTGGCGCTGCGCCCGCATCGGGTGGCCAGATTACCCTCCTGGTTTCGCACCGCTTCAGCACCGTACGCATGGCCGACTTCATCCTCGTTCTCGACGGCTCCCGCCTGGTCGAGTCCGGCACCCACGAGGCTCTTCTTGCCAGGGGCGGGCAGTACGCACAGTTGTACAACATCCAGGCCGCCGCGTACCGGCGAACCGTGTCCCGCCGGGCCGGTTGATCCGCTGTGGCGCGTGCACTCGTGCGTGCCGCATCGGCATTCGCACCGATGCCAGGCCCCTGACACCCGAAAAAAAGACCTGCAGATCGGGATTGACTTCGGCCTCCGGCAGGCCCATACTCAAGCCACATCAGGACCAGGGAGGGCATCCATGCCTGTACCGCAGCCGGCCCCGTCGCCCGTGAAAGTGCCTGTCCGGAAACTGTCCGGCATCGGCGCCACGGAAGATCAAATGAGTATGGTCGGCACAGTGCCGCAGCGGATCGACCGTCTGGGGACCAAGGTGGAGGATCTCGCCGGCTCCGGCGGACACGACTCCAAAGGCGGTTAGTCCGCTTCCAGACCGGCAGCACTTGCTCTGTCTTACTTGGCGCCTTCTGACTCGAAGTGCGCCACCATGCCCGTCAGTTCGTCAATGAGATCCCGCTTGTTCTGCCGCTGCGCCTCCACCAGGGCGCGGCGCGCCACATCGACAGCTTCTTGAAACTCGTGCTCTTCGCCGTAGGTCTCGGCGAGCACGTCGAGGATCACCGGCTCGCGCCAGCCCGTCAAGTCTGACGCTGCCTTCAAGTGCGGAATCGCCTCGCTGAATCTCCGCGCCGAAACCAGAATGCGGCCGAGATTGAACTGGTAGTCCACCGAGTCTGGCGCGACTGCCACGGCCGTCTGCAGGTGGGCGACCGCCTCTCCGATCGCTCCTCTGCCCGCCAGCACAATGGCGAGTGCATTGTGAGCGTCGCCGTTCTGCGGGTCTTCCACCAGAGCCGCCTGGCACTGTTCGATCCCTTCGTCGGTGTGGCCGTCCTGCAGCAGCGCGACGCCCAGGTTACTGCGTACCTTTGCGTTGTGCGGATCCAGTTCGACCGATTTGCGATATGCTTCGATCGCCTCGCCGAGCTTTCCCTGGCTCTGCAGCGCGATGGCGAGATTGGTATAGATAGGAGCGGACTTCGGCTCGATCTGGAGGGCTTGCCGGTACTCCGCGATCTCCTCATTGACCTGGCCAAGCTCGCCCAGAGCCACGCCGAGCTGGAAGTGAGGGCGCGCTTCGTCGGCCGCCATCGTAATCGCCTTGCGCCACTCCGGAATCGCTTCGGCGAAGAGTTTCTTGTCGGCCATACCCATCGCGACGTCGACCACGCGGTAATAGTCGGTCGCGGGCGTATCGATTCTCTCGAAGCCGTCCGGCGCGACGTTCACGAACTCCGGCAGGTTGACCGCCCGGTTGGCGGCGGTCGAGTTCTCGATCAGCACAGGCGGACTGTCGTTGCCGTTCTTGTCGATGTGCGTTAGGTACATCTGGGTGTACGGCGAACGGGCCTTGGAAGAAAACACCATCCACCGTCCGTTGGGTGAGAAGCTGTGCCAGGAGTTCATCAGCGATGTGTTGCACTTCATCAGGCGCGCCTGGCCGCCCTTGAACGGCACGATAAAGAGGTGGCTGTCGGGCCGCATCAACAGGCCGTTGTGGGCCTGTACGAACACAATCCATTTGCCGTCGGGCGAAACCTTGGGAAAACTGTTACTGAAGCCGTTCTTCGAGGCGCCGGCGATGGGTTCCGCCACTCCGCCCCTTCCTTCGTTGAAAGCAATGCGGTAGAGATCGTACTGAATCTGCGTCTCGTTCGGATCGTTGGCGAATTGCGCCAGTTTCGAGCCCTCCGGGAAAGGTTCTTTCGCCTCCGCCCGCGAGAATACGATGTACTTGCCGTCCGGACTCCAGAAAGCGCCGCACTGCACGTAGCGCGGATCGTTGGCTCCCGGAAGAGGATGGAAGTCGCGGCTCTCCCGGTCATACAACGCCAGTACGCCGCGCGTCGGGTAGAACACCTGCCCGAACCGATAATCCTTGAAGTTGGCGACGTAGATTCGTTCCTGCGGCCGCATCCCCGGCCCGGTCTGCTTGGCGCCCGGGTCGTTGATCATGGTCACCACGTAGCGGCCGTTGGGCGAGACTTGCGACATGAAGGAGACGCGGATGTTGACACTCTTCTGGAAAGGCAGGTAGCCGCTCCACTTGATCACGTTCTCGTTGCTGATCGTCGTCACCTTGGCCAGCGGTACCAGCGCGTAGAGACCCTTGTCGTTCTGCGGGCCATCCACGTCCAGGCCCATCCTTGTTCCATCGCGCGCGAAGGAATGGCAGTTGGCGCAGGTGGGCTGGTCGTGCATCATCACCTTGCTCTCGGTGTCTCCTACATTCCGCAGCCGCCACTTTACGTAGCCGAGAGCGCCCTTGGGAAGCGGGCTGATCACGCCCTTTTCCCCGACGCTCGGAATCAAGGGCACGTCGCGGTAAAAAATCGGCGCGCCCACCGGATCCTTCGAAGTCTGAAAGGTGGACTGGCCCCGCGACACCGGCGACGTCGGGTCCTCGCTCGTAAAGCCGCTGATCGTCAGCGTGGCTGTGTGCCGCGCCGAGCCGCTCTTGATTGCCTCCCAGGTCGCAGCGTCGGGCTTCCAGGAATGGGCCTCCGCCTCTTGCGGCGTGAGCTTGGGAAGTTCGTTCAGCGGCGACACGCACTGCGGGTCGATTTCTCCGACGCGCGGATGCTCGCCCTTCACGTTGATCTCGAGCGGCGGCGCGCCACGCCCGAAGGAAATGTCCATGCGCCATACGGTGGCTCGTTCGGCTCCGTCGCGCCACAGAAAAGTGGGCGCCGCCACGTCCGGTGGGTAGATCGTCGCGGCCACGGGAGCATCCACCGTGATGGGCGACGGATCGTGCGCATCCTGCGCGTCAGCCGAAGTGAAGCCTGCGGCGAAGGGAGCGTGCTTCGCGGCGATATGCTGCACCAGCAATCCCGAAACAAGGCACGCCGCGACGGCGAGCAGCCAGCCCGGCCGATTCGTTACGTACCACGTGCTTGGAAAGCTGATCCTGGTGAACTGTCCCATGAAGCGGCCGGCATCGCACACTGCGACACACACCACACCATGAGGAGATTTGCCTGAGCGAGCCAGGAGTTCCAATTTAATTTCCTAGAACTTGAATCTGCCGGACGAGCGTCGATCAAGAAGCTGGCCAGTTAGCCTTCTGTAACGCTGACTTCGGTCGTGATGTTACATTTGTCAAGGCTGACTAATCGGACCGACTAAGGTAAGTTAGATCACATTGGAGCAGCAGGCATCACCTGCACCCCGCTCTTGCGCTGCGTGCTCGATCGCACAGAACCTGAGCGTCGCGCGCACCCAAACCGAGCAAATCACCCGTCACAAGCGACGGCGTCGCCGACTCGGTGATCCGCTCCGTAGGAGCGCGAGATCTACACCCGAAGCGAAGCGCGGCCGGCGCCGGCAGGTGGTATCATGGCGCGCAATAGCTATGAACCGTTTGCGTTGCGTTTCGTCAATCCTTCTCGCCCTAGCGGGCCTGACCGTGTGGGGCCAACCGGCCGATCATTCCATCGTGCTGCACGCGGCGCGGTTGCTGGATGTCGAGAAGGGCAAAATGATGGAGCCCGCCGAGGTCCTGGTCCGTGGTGACCGGATCGTGGAGGTCGGTCCCACGGTCAACCGCCCGGCGGAGGCCGACGTCATCGACCTGGGCGGCCGCACGCTCCTGCCCGGGTTGATTGATGCTCACGTCCATCTCTTCCTGCATCCTGGCGCCGAGGATCTGCAAACCGTACAGGAATCGGTGCCGCAGCGAACCATCACCGCCGTGCTGTCCGCGCGCGACGACCTGATGGCCGGTTTCACCGCCGAGCGCGATATGGGCACCGAGGGCGCAGGGTCGGCCGACACCGCCGTGCGCAATGCGATTAACTCCGGTTCCGTTCCCGGGCCCCGCCTGCGCATCAGCGGCAACGCGATCGACATCCTCGGCGGCCACGAAGACGCAATCGGCTATAACCCCGGGCAGCGTGTTCTGCCCAATGCCACCCAGGCCAACGACGCCCTTGAGTTGATCCGCGCCATCCGTCTGCAGTTCAAGGAAGGCGCCGACTTCATCAAGATCTACGAGACCGGCCGGGATACGCTGACCGGCGGCAAATTCGCCACGCCGTATCAATACACCGAGGCCGAGCTTTCCGCCGCCGTCACGGAGGCGGCGCGGGTGGGCAAGCGGGTCGCGGTTCACGCCACAGGTGAGCCCGGCACTCTGTATGCCGCTCGCGCCGGAGTCGCTTCCATCGATCACGCCTACCAGCTGAGCGACGAGACCATGCGGCTGATGCGGGAACGCGGCATCTTCGCGGTTCCCACCTTTGCCATCGCCGAATACTTCGCGGAGCACGCTCCTTCGCCCGCTGCGGCAGCGCGCGAAGAGGCCATGCAGCAATTCCACGCCGCGGAGCTGCGCCGTCAGCTGGCGGCAGGCGTGCAATTCGCCATGGGCTCCGATGTCGGGCCTTTCCCGCATGGCACGCAGGCGCGCGAATTCGTGCTGATGGTGAAGTACGGCATGACGCCTCTAACGGCAATTCAGGCCGGCACGCTGCACGGCGCTCGGCTGCTTGGATGGGAAGGGAGGATCGGCGCGCTCCAGGCGGGTTACCTCGCCGACGTGATTGCGGTGGACGGTAATCCGCTCGAAGAGATCAGCGCGCTCGAAAAAGTCGCCTTCGTGATGAAAGGCGGCGTGGTCTACCGCAGGTAGGCCAGCGGCCAGCGTTACCTGTCGGAGCCGCGACCGTGAGGGAGCGGATTCTGGTGCCCGCGCCCGTGGTAAGATAGCTCCCAGGTGATTTTGCCCATGCGCATGCCCAATCCCACCGTCGCCATTCGGTAAGCGCCGAGCGCGCTTCCGGGAGGTTCCATTCCCCGTTTATCCAAAAACCAGGTCAGTGCGGAGCTGTACTCCGCGAGGGCGTCTCCATGCAGGTAACAGAGAAAAGTAGTCCCGTCCGCCGGCGCAGCTTTCTACGCGAGGCGCTAGCAGGAGGCGATCAGGATTTTACCGTAGGCAGCCTCAGCCGCGGCATCGCGCTATTGGCCATCCCGACCATGCTCGAGATGGCGATGGAATCCACCTTCGGCGTCGTGGATGCGTTTTGGGTCGCGCGGCTGGGCGCCGATTCGCTGGCCGCAGTCGGGCTGACCGAGGGCGTCGTCGTGCTGATCTTCAGCATCGCGCTGGGTCTCAGCATGGCGGCTACCGCGACCGTGGCGCGGCGCATCGGCGAAAAGGATCCGGAGGGAGCGTCCACAGCGGCCGGCCAGGCGATCGTCTGCGGCGCCGCGGTCGGTATCGCCACCGGCATGGCCGGCGTGTTCCTGGCTGCGCGTCTCCTTGGATTCATGGGCGCGCCTGCATCGGTGATCCACACCGGATCGCGCTACGCCACCATCGTGCTGGGCGGCAATGTCGCCATCGTGCTGCTGTTCCTCATCAACGGCGTCTTCCGCGGTTCCGGCGACGCTGCAGCCGCGATGCGCACGCTGTGGCTGGCGAACCTGATCAACATCGCGCTCGACCCCTGCTTCATTTACGGCTTCGCGTTTTTCCCGCGCATGGGGGTCACCGGCGCCGCGGTGGCGACCACGATCGGGCGCTCGGTCGGCGTGGCCTATCAGCTCTCGATTCTGTTTCGCGGCAAGACGCGCGTGCATCTGGAACTACGCCATCTCCGCCCCGACTGGCGCGTGATGGGGCGGCTGCTGCGCGTCGGCTCGACCGCCATGCTGTAGTACTTCATCTCCACCGCCAGCTGGGTCAGCCTGTCGCGCATCAACGCACGCTTCGGCAGCGCCGCTATCGCCGGCTACACGCTGGCCATCCGAATCATTCTTTTCGCGCTCATGCCGTCGTGGGGCATTGCGTCGTCCGCTGCCACGCTGGTGGGGCAGAACCTCGGCGCCGGGCGGCCGGAGCGCTCGGAGCGGGCGGTGTGGGTGTCCGGGCTATACAACATGTCGTTTCTGGCCGCGGTCGCGGTGTGCCTTTTCCTCGCGGCCCGCCCGCTGGTGGGCCTCTTCACCACCGATGCTGCCGTGGCGCCGGTCGCCGTCGCCTGCTTGCGTTACGTGAGCCTGGGCTACCCGTTTTACGCCTGGGGCATGATCATGGAGCAGGCTTTCAACGGCGCCGGCGACACGGTGACACCCACCTGGATGAATTTTTTCTGCTACTGGCTGTTCCAGATCCCGCTGGCGTGGCTCCTGGCAACCTCGCTGGGGATGGGCCCGCGCGGCGTCTACCTGGCCATCTGCATCGCCGAATCGGTTCTGGCCATAGTCGGAATCGTTTGGTTCCGCCGCGGCAGGTGGAAACTGGCGAAGGTGTGATGGATCCATCGCCGTCCGGGAGCGCTCGTGGTCCGCACAGGATCCCGCCAGCACCGTGGCGCAGGCTGTCCAGCCTGCTGAGCCGAGAGCCGTCTCGGCTCCTGTTCCCGGCGCGGGCGGTCAAGCACTCTACCGCTCCCTCACGGTCGCGGCTCTGAGATCGCCTTTCGGAGCCGCGACCGTCAGGGAGCGGTCCCCGACCGCCCGCTCACTCGAATCGCTTGCGAAAGTCCTCGAATTCCCTGCGCAAATCCGCCATCTCGCGCTCCAGCACCGCAATCCGGTCCGGCGCCGGCTGGTGCGACGGGGGCGCTGCCAAAGGAGCGGCTTCCTCGGCACCGGCTTCGGGCTGGCCCGCCAGCAAATGCGCCCAGCGCGGCTCGCGCGTTCCGGCGTGGCGGGTCAGGCACATCACAAATCCGAGTTCTACAGATGGTGCAGGGTGGCTTCCACTGCGTCCAGGTCGTCGAACTGGAACAGGCGCTCGGAGCGGCTGCGCAACTCGCCCGCCGTTTGCGGGCCGCGCAGCAGCAGCACGCACAGTAGCGCGGCCTCGCGCCGGCCGAGGTTGAACTGCTCGGTGAAGCGTTGGGCATGCTTCGGCACGCGAATCTCGCGGCCCGTGAGCCGGTTCGCCAGGCCTTTGGCGCGCAAATCCTCCAGCGCGCCCTCGACGGTGGGTCCGTCGTAGGCGACGATTGGTTCCCGATTGGATTTCTGGTTGCAGGCGTTCACCAGCGCATTCAGCGAGAGCGGGTAATACTCGGGCGTCGCGATTTCCTTTTCGAGCAGCGCGCCTAGCACGCGCGCCTCCGCCGCATCCAGCTGCCAGTCCATTTGCCTATGCTACCGCGCGTGCCCGTTAATCGAACACCACCGTCTTGTTGCCGTAACACAGCACGCGGTGCTCCAGGTGCCAGCGCACGGCCCGGGAGAGAACCATCTTCTCCAGGTCGCGGCCCTTCTCGATCAGGTCCGCCACCTCTTCGCGGTGCGTGATCCGCACTACGTCCTGCTCGATGATCGGGCCATCGTCCAGCACTTCGGTGACGTAATGACTGGTGGCGCCGATCAGCTTGACCCCGCGCGCGAACGCAGCGTGGTACGGCTTGGCGCCCATAAAGGCCGGCAGAAACGAGTGGTGCACATTGATGATGCGGGCCGGGTACTGGACCACGAACTCCGCCGGAAGAATCTGCATATAGCGCGCCAGCACCACCAGGTCGATCTCCGCATCCGCCAGCAGCCGCAGTTGTTCGGCCTCCGCCGCCGCTTTCTCTTCGGCGATCACCGGCACGTGCCGGAACTGCGCGCCATAAAACTGCGCCAGCGGCGCCGCCGCGGAATGGTTGCTGACAATCAACGGAACCGTACAGTTCAATTCGCCGGTCTGCTGCCGGTGCAGCAGGTCCACCAGGCAATGCAGATATTGAGAAACGAAGATTGCGACCCGCGGCCGGTCTGCCATCAGCGCCAGTCGCCATCGCATGTGCAAGCCGTCGGCGATGCGGCTGAATTCTTCGCGGAACCGGTCCAGCGCGAAGCCGTCCAGCATCCATTCCACGCGCATGAAGAAAAGACCCGCCTCGTGGTCCTGGTGCTGGTCGGCGTGAGTAATATTCGCGCCGTGCTCGTACAGCGCGCTGGCCACCGCCGCCACCAGCCCCTTCCGGTCCGGACAATCGATCAGCAGAACCGCTGTATCGCGCATGTTGCAGACCAGCTTAGCGCCAAACCCCCAGAAGTAGGACAGACGATCGGTTTCTGTCGTGTGTCATTCATGGCGGCCTCCGGCGCGCGAAAGCGGATGAAGAACTCGCTCTGGCGCCACCAGTCTTGCCAAAGACCGCCGGCGTTACAGGGCGCAGAACCCATCGGGACAGACGACCATAACCGATCGTCTGTCCCACTTCGATATAGGGCAAGCCCCACCTCCGACGGGCTTGCCCTGGTGATCGCCTAGAACCGCAGGTATCCACCCACCTGCAGTTGGCGTGGGCTGGAAGCGGTGCCGGTAATCACGCCGAAGCCGTTCAGGCTGGTGACGCCGGTGGTCGCGTTCGTCGAATAGCAGCACGTGGCGGCGGGATTGCTAAACGTGGGTGTATTGGTGAGGTTGAACGCTTCGCCGCGTATCTGGAACGTTATTCCCTCCTTGAAGGCGAAGACGCGGGAGACGTTCGCGTCCAGGTTGAAGAGGCCGGGGCCGAACAGGATGTTTCTTCCGGTGCTGCCCAGCGTGCCGGTTGTTGGATTGCCGAACGCCGCGCCGTTGAAATAAGGAACCGTGGAGCCAATGCCGCCCGGGAACGCCACCACGCTGTTGAGCTGGTTCGCGGTCTGGCCCTGGCCGCCGGCGTTGGTCGACACATTACTGCTTACGGTGAATGGCAGGCCGGTGTACCGGCTCAGATTGCCGGCGAGTTGCCATCCACCGATAATCCACGCTGCGGCGCCATGGTTGAACATGGTGTGCCCTTTGCCGAACGGCAGTTGGTAGACGTAGAAGAGCTGGAACGTCTGCGCCCGGTCGAAACCGGCGAGCTGCTTGTTCAGGTTGTACGACGTCGGGAAGGCGCGGAACAAAGTGCCGTCGCCGTTGTCGCCATTGGCTTCGTCGATGGCCTTGGAAAACACGTAATTGACGCCGATGATCGATGAGCTGATGCTCTTCCGCAACTGGGTCTGCAGGGCGTTATAGGTCATGTCGCCGAACGGCTCGTACATATTCATGTCGGTTTCGTCGTACGGAGCAAGCTGGCGGGCGGTGTTCGTATTGGTTCCGGGAGCCGACCCGTTGATGTTCACACCCATCATGGCGTGGACGCCGTGCGTGCCCACGTATGCGGCTTGTGCAATCAGGGTCGAAGAGAATTCGTGCTGGAGGGTGACATTCCAGCTCTCATAGTATCCCCGGTCCATGTTCGCCGGAAACGTAACTGTGCTGGTGGCAGGCCCGTACGTGGTGGGAGAAGCCGTGGTGGATGGAGTGATCTTGCCGGCCTGGAGATCCGGGAAGGTGGGGAGTGGAATGCCGTCCGTCAACGATACTTGAGTGGCTCCATCGGAATTTGCCACTCCCGCATAGCTGATGAACTGGTACGCCGTGGACGGCTGGTAGAAGTTGTTGACGATCGAGGGGAAAGCATTGCGCTGGTCGCGCATGTTATCGGGATCGTCGGTAATGCCATAGCCGCCGCGAAATACCGTCTTGGCTCCCAGGCGATATGCCACGCCGAAACGCGGAGCGAAGCCCTTTTTGCTGGCAGAGGCGCCGGTGTCCCAGGGAACGCCGCCATACCCGCCGATCAGAACGTCGTCGGTGGCGGGATCGAATCGAACCGCGCCATAGTTGCCATGGGAGAAGATCGGATAGTATTCCCACCGCAGACCATAGCTGATGGTGAGGTTTTTCGTGGCCTGCCACTGAT
>CAZZHN010000106.1:0-15841 GCA_964654065.1 uncultured Solibacteraceae bacterium | reverse complement strand
ACAGCACGCAGTACTCGGTATTGTTGCGCAGGCCGCCGTGCAGCGACAGCGCGACGTGGCAGTTATTGCAGTTGCTGAGCACGACCACGGTGCGCCGCGGCGTCACCGGGGAACCGTCGACCGAGAAGTTGACCACGGGATTGGAGGCGCCCAGTGTAACGCTCTGCGACGAAGTGGTCCCGGCCAGCACCGTCACGCTCATGCGGGCTTCGCCACCCATGGTGAAGGTTCCGGTGGCGTTGGCAGGAATGGCATGCGTGAAAGTGTAGGTGCAGGTTCCGCCGGTGGCGCAGGCAGCCTTGGCGGCACTCTCCGTTACATAACCAGGCGTGCTGCTGGTGCCGCTGCCGAAATTGGTGGTGCCGAAGTCGGTCGTCGGACCGGACATAGTGAATTGGATCGTGGAGACCTGCGACAGGGGAATGTTGTTGCCCTTGTCGTCCTGCACGGTGAAGGTGACGATGGGCGTTTGCGCGGCAAAAGTGTTGGTCACGCCGGTGATTTTCAGGTTGAGGCCGGCCAACAGCGTATTCGGATTCTGCGGGTACAGAGCCGCGGTGTCGGTGGGCACCACGTGTGCACCCAGGATGGAGGCATCGAACGGCGTCTCGCCTTGCGGGATATGGCAATTGGCGCACTCGCTGTCATCCGCCTGGAATCCGCCGGCGTGGTTGGCGCCAGTGGCGAAGTTGACATCGTCGTGGCAGGCTCCGCAAGCGGCGCGCGTCGGTTCCGTCATAAATGCCTTGGCTTGGGCGGCTCCGGTGGTCTGACTGTGGCAGACTTCGCAGCGGCGGGGATCGGCCGGATCAATCACCGTGGAGAAGTTGCTGAAACTACCGCCGTAGCCAGCAATCTCATACGGGACGCCCGGCGTGCTCGACGTGCCAACCACGCTGGGCAACTGGGAACCCATGTGGATTTTGTGGGCCATTACCTTCAGGTCCAGCGCGTTGCCTGAGGTGGGATCGGCGTTCTGCGGTTGATGGCACATGACGCACATGTTCATACCGTGCGCGTAGCCGCCGTGGAAGGCCAATTGATCGTGGCACGTGTTGCAGCTTTGGGTGCGGATGACGTCACGAGTGACGGTGACCGCCGCGCCATTGGGAACGAAGTTGAAGGTGGCGCCGGCATAGTTCGTACCGAGGCCGAAGGCGGTGAGGCTGCGGTTTCCATCGACCGCGACCGTGGTTGTGACGGTGGGATCAAACCCGGAGGGGGCCTGAGCGTTGAACGTGTATTGGTATTGGCCGGGGCCGACCTGCGTGGCCGTGCCGCCCAATTCGAAGTCGGGGCGGGTGATGGTGCCCAGTGCCTTGCCGGTTGCCGGCGCGGTAGTGTAGGCAACGTACTGTTCCTGGCCTTTGGGGATGTAGGCGGCAACGTACGCCAGCGAGATGGCGCCCGGCGTGGTGACGCCTGCCGCATCCAGGGGCAGCCCGTTGGGATCGGCGAGGGTGTATACCACGCTGATGACGCCGGCGCTGCTGATCTTCGCGGAATTGATGGTGATCGTCAGACCGGGATTCACGAAATCAACCAGGGCTTTGTCCGCGTAGAACGCCTTCTCGCGGGGCGAATAAGGTTTCTTGGGTGAACCGACCAGGGCGACCGATCCGGCCACCAGCAGCAGCACTCCACAAACCGAAAACGATATGCGCATTATTTCCTCCGCTCGAGCGCGCTGTAAGGCTGCGAAACCCACCGGCCGGGAAGCGACCCGCCGAACGATCACGCGCAATGACTGCCGAGCGCCAGTAGCAAAGCACCTACCCATCCAAACAAGCTGCGAGAATTGGCGACTTAGAAGTCTTTTATTATCTGTCTGAGGGATATTCCGGCACTCTGGGGCGAAATCCGCCGGTAGCCGAAGGTGGGTGAAAACACCGCCTGGCGTTGGGTGAAATCTCGCCAATGGGGGTATCGCGGAGGGCGGGAAACTCTCCGCGCGGAAGTCAGTTCGGAGGCGCGAGGGCAATTCCAGGGCCTGGGCCACCCCACTGATCCGTGGTGCCTCGCTGAATAGATCTCAGGTTGACCTGCGATTCTAAGGGTGGGCCGGATGCCGGAGTAAATGCGGAGTAATTGCACCTGAATTGTCCCTGACGATACCTCATATTTTCCTCCGATTTACGCGCATTTCTTCTTGATTTCCGATAGCTATTAGGATTATTCTGAATGTCAAGTTGGGCACAGATCAGTACAGTACTAAGGAATTAGCCGATCATGACGAACCCGATTATCCTCCCTCCCCCGTCGTCACCCGAGCGAAGCCGCCTATTGTCGGTCGATCATATCCGACGCCGGGCGCTCGAGCGCCTGTATCGGCGCCGTGTTGCGGTTGAAGAGCTGATACGATCCCTAGAGGACTATCAGGTCGCCCAGGAGGATCTCCCGGGCGAATGCATCAGCCTGCAATCGGCCGTTATGTGGTCGTAAGACCGCGGTCAATCGCGAACTTGACCAGTCCCACGAGGTCGTGGACGTTGAGTTTGCGAAACAGGCTGGCGCGGTACGTGTCCACCGTCTTGGGGCTGATATCCAGCAGTTTGGCGATGTCTTTGGCGCGCAGCCCATTCACCAGCTGATGAAAGACCTCCAGCTCGCGGGGGCTGAGCGAGGCCAGCGGATCCTCCGCCGGCTTCTCCTGGGACTGGGTGAAGAGCCCGGCGCCGCGCAACAGCGGCGAAACATAGACTCCTCCATCGCGAACGAAGCTGACCGCGTCGTGCAGGTGGCGGGCCGGACCATCCTTCAGCAGGTAGGCGTCGGCGCCGGCGCGCAGCGCCTTGCGCACCGTGTCCTCCTCACGGCTGATGGAGAGAATGATGAGCTTGGCGGCGCAACCCCTGGTGCGCAACTGGCGCACGACCTCGGCGCCGTCCATCCCCGGCATGTGCAGATCCAGGATGGCGAAGTCGGGTTGCAGGGTCAGAACCATCTCTAACGCGCCGCGGCCATCGGAGCACTGCCCCAGGACCTGCATGCCCTGCGCCGCGCAGAGGGCCGCAAAGCCTTCGCGAACGATGGCATGGTCGTCAGCCAGAACCACGGTCGTGGAGCGCGATAAATCCATTTTTCTCCCAGGTAAGAGGCTCAAGCCGGAATGGTAGATGGCACGGAAACCACCAGTTTAGTACCAAGGGGACCGCTTTCGAAAATCATTCTGCCGCCGATGGCGGATGCCTGTTCACGGATGGAGCGCAATCCGAGACCCTCCCCGATCAGTGCCGGGGCAGCCGCCAGTGCGGCGGTATCGATGCCGGGGCCGTTGTCCCACACGGTGAGTTCGATCCGGGCGCCGTCACTGGCCAGCGCCAGGCGGACGCGGGAGGCGTGCGCGTGCTCGTCGATATTGGCCAGGGCTTCCTGCGTCGCGCGGTAGAAGAGGGCTTTGATGACCGGATCGGGCTGGACGGGCAGCGCGGCCAGGTCAAGCTCGGCCTGGAACCTCTGCGGTATGCCGCTCATCTGCCAGAGCTGCTCCAGCGCCGTTTCCAGCTTGAGCCGCTGCCATTCGGGAGGGTGCAGCCGCCGGCCCACCGCCCGCACCAGGGACAACGCTTCGGCGGCAGCAGCCGAAATGCGGCCAAGCGTCTGCCTCGCCTCGGCTCCGTTGATCAGCACCTGCGCCTCCGCCAGTTCCGCCTGGCGCAGAATGCTGACCAGCAACTGGCCCACTCCGGTGTGCAGCTCACGGCCCAGGCGGGCGCGTTCGGCCTCAATCTGCTCGATGACATCGCGGCCGCCGCCGGCCTGACGCCGCCGGGCGTGCGCCACCAGTTTGCGCGCCGTCTGTTCCAGGCGAAAAAAACGGCGCAGAACATCGCCCTCGAGGCCTCGCAGGGACGCCTCCTCACGGGTCTGCTCTTCGCGCCCCATCAGCTGCGCGCTGATCAGCAAACCATCCGCGGCGGCGTAGAGCAGAGACAGGCAAATGCCGCCGTCCCGGCCGGCAGGCTGACCCGCGGGCCTCTTCGAGGCGGATACAACCGTGTCCGTAAGATTGCGAGCGTCGCCGAGCGCGGTGCGGGCCGCCGGGCTCATCCAGAGCAGATGGCCGGCTTCGCTACATTTGAGCAACATCGGAAATGCAGCCGCACTCCCGCCGGTTAGGCGGATGTCAGTGCCGAAGGTCAACCAGAGGTCTCCTAAACCAGAGGATTCTTCCTAAATAGAATCGCAGGAATCAACTTTTGGTATCAATCCGGGTACGTACCTAGTACTCTGATAACCAACTGGGGAACTTGCAACCAGTTGGCAGAACGTATTATAAGTGAAAGGTCGAATGGCACGAGATTTGAGTATCCTTCCCCGGGTGGCAATCTTCCTTGCGGGAGTCGCGGCGGGTGCGCTGACCGGAGGCGGCCGGCGGCAGAACCGCGATAGCGCGGCAACGAAAGATCTGCAGGTCGGGCTGGCCAACCTGGAGACGAAGCTGGCGGCCCAGGAAGCCACGAACGCGGACAGATTTAACCAGCTGGAGGCGCGCTTGGAGCAGCACGCCACGCGACTGGCGGACGTCCCTTCCACCACCCAGATTATCGGGGCGATGGAGGAGCTGCTCTCGAAGACGATGACCTCTCTGGACCACCGGCTTACCGTGCAGGCTAAATCGATCGACACCCTCAAATCTACCGTTTCGCAGACCGACAGCCTGCTGGAGCGGGTGCTCGAATCGCTCGATTCGTTACAGACCACCACGGATGCGGGTGAGATAGCGGATGATCCGCTGTTCAACCGCCCGCTGGCGTAACCCGGAACCTTCTAACCCTTTTCCACGGACGCCCTCGCCTGGCAAACGGATATTTCGTGCGCGTGGCGGGTTTGGTCAAGCCGGGGCGAGCATTGAGGTGATATCTTCAGGAGAGCACCCATGGAACTGGCGAAAGTGCTATCCCAATTGCGGCAGGAATTAGCGGACCTGGACGCGGCCATCGCCAGCCTGGAGCGATTTCAGGAGGGGCCCAAGCGTGGCCGTCCGCCGAAGGAACGGACCAGACCCGGCAGCGCGGCGGGACAGGCACCGGCCTTGCCCGCCGAAGTAGGCGGCCGGAACCGCGGCACGGCCTAGGGGCGGCGCACTGGTTCGCGCCGTTGCCTATTCTTCTTCCATTTCCCAGGGACGGAACCGGTGCTGGTGCGCGTCCATGTCGACGCGCTTGCCCCGAAAGCGGACTCCCTCCATTTCCAGGCGCATGCGCTGCTCCAGGGCGGCTTCGCCACGGAGCTTGATGGCGCCCCCCGAACCCAGCACGCGCTGCCAGGGGAGCGATCCAAGCGGGGAACTGCGCAGCAACTGCGCCACCTGGCGATGATACAGCGGGTAACCGGCGGCCGCCGCGACCTGCCCGTAGGTGGCAACTTTTCCGCGCGGGATCTGGCGGATCGCTCTGCGGAAAGCAGCGTCACGCGGTGCGCTCCGGGGCGCGCGCAGCAGATATCGCGCTGCCTCGCGGGCGGTGACGGGCCGGTTCGAGCGGCGGACCATGGCTGGGTTTTCAAATCGTAGCAAAGTCCGCAGCGGCCGGCTCAACCGCCATCATCCGCACGCCGACCTTCGAAGGCTCAGAAGGCGAAGCGGGCGCTGACCTGCCGACGAAAACCAACGAGCGTTTATCGAACCGCGACGGGGATTCTGCCGGTCGCTTCTGCAACGGCCTGTTCGATGGCGCGCGCGACCTGTTCCGGCGGCTGAGCGCCATCCACGGTGTGGACGCGCGCCGGCCCGTACCAGTCGAGGATCGGACCGGTGAGCTGGCTGTAGGCATGCAGCCGGTCGCGGATCACGGATTCCTGATCGTCCTCGCGGGTGAGCAGGCCGGAGCCATCGTCGTCACAATAGCCCGCCCTGCGCGGCGGCTGCGACTGGAGATTGTATATTCTTAAACACTGCGGGCACTGGCGGCGCGCCGTCAGGCGTTTCACCAAAACGCAGTCCGGTACGTCGAGATGGATCACCACCGGCTCGGGCAGCCCACGCTCCTCCAGCAGCAGGCCGAAGTTTTGCGCCTGCGGCACTGTACGCGGGTAGCCATCCAGCAGAAACCCATTCCTGCAATCCGGCCTCGCGATCCGGCTGGCGACAATGCAGTTGACGATGTCATCACCGACCAGGCCGCCGCTTTGCATGATGGTGCACGCCCGTTGGCCCAATTCCGTGCCGGCCTTGCACTCTGCGCGGAACATTTCGCCGGTAGAGATGGCGGGAATCCGGAATTTCGCAGCCAGCGAAACAGCTTGGGTGCCTTTTCCGCAGCCGGGCGGGCCAAAGAGCAGCAGGATCACGACAGCCTCCAAGACCCAATTTAGCATAATTGGGTCTTAAAGGATTTAATCGACCTGGATCTTGCCGTCGGGGCGGAGACGGAGCAGGAGACCGCCCCACTCCACGGTGGCGCCAAACAGGCCGGCGAGCCAGACCGCGAAGCCGAACAGATCGCGCACGGGGATCAGGGCGAAGCGGCGAGCGGCGCGGCCATCTTCAAGGATTCGTCCCGCGACCCAGGCGCCGGCGGCAACGCGCAGCGCCAGCGCGGGAACGGCCGCCCACCATGCTCCGGCCATCAGTGCCACCACGCTCCATATGGTGGCGTGGGTGACCACATAACCGAAATAACCGGATGGCCGCGAGACGCGTATCGTCCGCGCCCAGCGCAACTGGTGCCGCCAGGCCTGCCGCCACGAGCCGTTGCCCAGGTGGGTTTCGACCACCACGTTCGCGAAGGCGATGTGCAGGCCGAGCTGGTGAATGTGGCGGCCCAGCTGGTAGTCGTCGGCAAGGTAGTCAAAGATGGCTTCGAAGCCGCCGATGGCGCGCAAAGTTTCGGCTCGGAACGCCATGGTGGAACCCAATGCGAACTCTGCCACGCCCAGGAGCCGCGCCACGAGGACGCTGGGGGCGAAGTCGGTGGCGATGCCGAGCGCCTCCATGCGGGTGGCCGGCGATCCGCCGCGGGCGCGATACAGGCAGGTCACCAGGCCGGTTCCGGATTGCGCCAGGCGCGCCGCCACGGCAACAAGATAGCCGGGCGGGGCGAGGATATCTCCATCGTTGACGAGTAGAACGGAGTGGCGGGCGCGCTGCGCCAGTCCGGCCAGGACCCCGGCCTTGGCGTTCGGCGCGTTGGTGGAAATGACGTGCAGGAAGATGGGCAGGGTCGGGAACTCCCGCTGCAGCGCCTCGATGTCTTCGATCGCCGGATCGCCGGCGTCGGAAACACCGAACAGAATTTCGAATTCCGGGTACTGCTGCGTAGCGTGGGAGCGGATGCAGTCGTAGAAGCCGGGATCGCGCCCGTGGATGGGCTTGAGGATGGAGATCGCGGGCGGATGGGGGTCCGCCGGCAGCGGCGCCGGGCGTCCCCACCTGAACGCGGCGGCGAGCACCAACAGATAGTAGGCCGCTGCACCGAGCGCCGGAAGAGCCAGCAGGATCACAGCGAAACCAGCGCCACGCCGCACAGGACCAGCGCCGCACCAGCCCAGCGCAGCCCGTTGACGCGCTCCTTTAAGACGTATTTGGCCAGAACCGTTTCGACGACGTAGGTGACCGCGGTGACCGGGACGGCGAAGCTCAGGTCCGTGAAGGCCAGCAGCCCGAGGTAGGCGAAGAAGGACACCGCCATGGCTACCACGGAGCCGATGACGACGCTGTTGCGCGCCAGGACGCTCGCCGCACGGCCGAGCGCGCTGGGGCGGAAGTCGCGGATCTCACCGTGGCGCCGCATGCCGACGGCCTGCAGCACTTCACCCACGCTGGTGGAGGCCACAATGATCGCAATCAGGAGCCATTTCATGAATGCGCTCCGGATTTACCGCGCCAGGTGCGCGGCGCGCTGCCGCCGCCCACCAGCGCCACTCCGGCCACGATCAGCAGGATGCCGGCCCAGCGCTTGCTGGTGATCCGCTCGTCGAGCAGCCAGCGCCCGACAAACGCCACCAGCACATAGCCGACCGAGGTGACCGGCAGGACGTAACTCAAATCCGCCCAACTCAGCAGGGTCATGCGCGAAAGCAGCCAGACGATCAGCAGCGTAACACCCAGCGCCACCCACGGCCGGAACAGGACGGTGATGTAAGCCAAGGGCGATTCGAGGGCGGGTGGCATGCCGCGCTTCAGAAAGAAATTGCCGAAGACATTGGCCAGCACTACGATGGCGGCGCAAATCCAGGTCTTGCTGCGCAGCCGCGCGGTTTCCGGCGTCATCGAACGGATCAATCGCCGGAAGATACCGGTGCGGGAGTCGCGGCGGCCTTGTGGCCCGCCACGAACTTCTTGCGCTTTGAGCGAAGCGCCATGTATTCGCGTGCTTCCTTAGTCAGGCGACGCCGGTCGTTCGAATCGAAGATGGCCTTCCTGACAATGCGCCAGATAACGCGCGGGCGGAAGAAGTATTCGCCGTAGAAGCGCTCCACCCATTCGACCAGTTCGGCGCGGTCCAGACCCGGGTAGATCACGACCGGCAGCTGATGGCCCGTCTCATCGGTCAGGGCATCGATGGTAAGAAGATCGTTCTTCTTGGCGTAATCGTAAAACTCGGTGCCCGGGTATGGGTGGGCGATCGAAACCTGAATCGTATCGGTGTCCATGCGCTTGGCGAAATCGATGGTCTTGCGGATGGTCTCGCGGGTCTCGCCAGGCAGACCGATGATGAAATCGCCGTGGATGGTGAGGCCGAGCTTCTTGCAGTTGGCCGTGAAGCGCTCGGCCATATCGACGGTCGCGCCCTTCTTGATATTCTTCAGAATCTGCTGGTCGCCCGACTCGTAGCCCACAATCAGCAGCCGGCAGCCGGCTTCCTTCATCGCCTTCAGCGTCTCGTAATCGGTGGTGACGCGCGAGGTGCAGGACCAGGTGAATTTCAGCGGCTTGAGCTTCTTGCACAACTCAATGGTGCGGTCCTTGCGATAGTTGAAGGTATCGTCGTCGAAGAAGATTTCCTTGATATTGGGGAACTGTTCGAGCGCATAGCGCGCTTCGGCGGCGACGTCATCGGCGGAGCGCAGCCGCCAGCGGTGGCCGGAATGGGTCTGCGGCCAAAGGCAGAAGGTGCACAGCGCCGGGCACCCGCGGGTGGTATAGAACGAGATGTAGGGGTTGAGCAGGAACGGGACGTTGTAACGAGTAATATCGAGGTCACGCTTGTAGGTTTTGCTGACCCAGGGCAGCGCATCCAGGTCCTCGATGGCGGGGCCTTCGGGATTGTGAATGATGTCGCCATTGCGGCGGAAGCTGACGCCCGGCAGTTCGGCAAGGGGCTTGCCCTTGGCATAGTCGGCAATCTGATAGTCGAACTCGCGGCGGACTACAAAATCGATGGCCGGGTTGGTGCGTAAGGTCTTCTCCGGCTCGATGGTGACCGGCGGACCGACGAAAGCCACTTTCAGCTTCGGGTTCGTATCCTTCATCATCCCCGCCATCTTGATGTCCACCTGGAAGCCGGGCGAGGAGGTGTAGAGCACCAGCAGTTCGAAATCCTTGGCCATCTCGACGGTTTGCGGGATGGAAATCTTGTGCGGCGGCGCGTCGACGACCTTGCTGTCGGGCAGCATGCCGGCCGGATAGCAGAGCCACACCGGATACCAGTAGGATTCGATCTCTCGTGAGGCGGGCCAGCGTGAGCCGGCGCCTCCATCGAATCCTTCAAACGACGGCGGATTCAGAAACAGCGTTCGCATGCGTCCCCCACCCCTGCCAACCCGGCGCAGCGCCGGCTAACGGTAGTCCTCTACGACGTCGGCTTCATCCAACGCGTAATTGCTATAGTCGATGGTCAGCTCCGCCCGCCCCACCAGGCGAGTGTCCACCACGCTCTCCATCCGCAGGGGTAAAGCCCGCCCATCGCGAATTTCGTACTTGCGCGTAAAGGCAACCCGCTTCAGGAAGAAAGATGGAGTCTTGACCAGGTAGCCGGATTCCTGCACGATCAGGTAATTCGCGGCGTCAATCCACAGCTCGCCCTTGAAAAGACCCTGCGCCTTGCGTTTCGGCGACACCTGAAACCAGTAAACGGCGCGACCGTCCAGTTCCGACCGGCCTTTCAGGTGGAAGTGATAGTTGTCGGGCGTGACCGTCATCGCCGCCGCATGGTCCTGCTGGGCTCCGATTTCGGCGGCGAGATAGCGGGCAATCAGGTCGCGCTTGACCGTCGCGTCGCCTTCGAAACCAAGCACCTGATACGTGATGCGGCCGAGGGCGGAAATGCGGCGTAGCGCGTGAAGCTTGCCAGTCTTGCTGAGCTTGGGCAGAGCACCCTGAATCTCCACGTTCATGGTCGAGGCCTGCAGGGCACCGGCCTGGGTCTGCGCCGCCTCGCAGTAACTGCGCACGATTGCGTCGGCGGCAGCCGAAGAGTCCTCCGCCATCGCCGCCGAACCGAGAAAAAGTACTGATATGAGAACGCGGACCTTCAAATTGGAACCCCAAAGTCGGAAAGATTGAAGTCTTAAGTCTATCAGGCGAGGCGGGATAAGGGCAATGGCTCTAACGGACGAGGGAGAGTGGCGATGGCCCTACTCCTTCTCCGCCCCTGGTTCGACTACACTTAGCTGAGTCTGATGCCTCTTTCGGTGGGTGACCAACTCGGCCCATACGAGATCCTGGGCCCCCTTGGCGCCGGCAGCATGGGTGAGGTCTATCGCGGTCGGGACACGCGCCTGGGCAGGGACATCGCCATCAAGGTGCTTCCCGAGCGTTTTGCGACGGCGTCTGCGCGCGAGCGTTTCCTGCGGGAGGCGCGTGCCTGTTCCGCCCTGAGCCACCCCAATATCTACGCCATCTATGACTTGGGGGATTTCGAGCGCCGTCCGTTCCTCGTCATGGAGCTTTTGGAGGGAGAACCCCTCCGCCGCACTCGCCGACCTGGTCGCCAAACTTCCCAACGATGCGGCCTACCAGATCGCCGAAGCGTACGCCTTCCGGGGCGAGGCGGATGCCGCATTCCACTGGCTTGATCGCGCGTTTTCCCAGCGTGATGGCGGGCTCACGGAAATCAAAGGCGATTCTCAAATGAAGACTCTCGAGCACGACCCGCGATACCCCGAATTTCTGAAAAAGATGCGCCTCTAACCGCCGCCGCAGTGGTGCTACCATGTGGCTTCTTCGGCCGCCGCCCATGGACCATATTCTTTCTATCGTCCTGTTCACCCCACTGGCGGGGATGGTGGTGCTGCTCGCCATTCCGTCGTCGAATGCGCGCGCGGTGAAGTGGTGGGCGAACATCGCCGCCTTCCTGGGTTTCGCGGTATCGCTCCCGCTGGTTTTCCTGTTCGACCGCACCAAAGACTTTCAGTTTGTCGAACAGGCGCCGTGGATTCCTTCTATTGGCGCCAGCTACCACCTGGGCATCGACGGGCTCGGTCTGCTGCTCGTGATGCTCACCACGCTGCTGGGCTTGATTTCGATTCTCTCGAGCTGGAGCGCGATTCACGAGCGGCTCAAGGAGTATTACGCCTTCTTCCTGCTGCTGCAAACAGCCATGCTGGGCGTCTTCATGTCGCTCGACTTCCTGCTGTTTTTCATTTTCTGGGAGACGGTGCTGGTGCCGATGTACTTCATCATCGCCATCTGGGGCGGCGAGCGCAGGCAGTACGCGGCGATGAAGTTCATCATTTATACGTTGATCGGCAGCGTGCTGATGCTGCTGGGCATTTTGATGCTCTACTTCCAGCACTTCATGCAGTTCCGTTCTTATAGTTTCGACATTGCGGAGCTGATGCGGACGCAGGTGCCGGTCAACATCCAGTGGTGGGTGTTCTGGGCGTTTTTCGTGGGCTTCGCCGTCAAGGTGCCGATGTTCCCGTTTCACACCTGGCTGCCGGACGCGCACACCGAAGCGCCTACTGCCGGGTCCGTCATCCTGGCCAGCGTGCTGTTGAAGATGGGGACATACGGTTTCCTGCGTTTCTCGCTGCCCCTGCTGCCGGATGCGGCCAAGAACCCGACCGTGGTGACGGTGATGGCGGTGCTTTCCATCATCGGCATCGTTTACGGCGCGCTGGCATCGCTGATGCAAAAGGATTGGAAGAAGCTGGTGGCCTATTCGTCGGTGAGCCACCTGGGGTTCTGCACGCTGGGCATTTTCGCGCTGAACCCGGCTGGCATTTCCGGCTCCATCATCCAGCAAATCAACCATGGGATCTCTACCGGCATGCTCTTCCTGATTGTGGGCGTGGTGTATGAGCGCCGGCACACGCGCGAGATCGCGCAATATGGCGGCCTGCTGAAGGTGATGCCGATTTTCACGCTCGTGTTCGCGCTGGCGGCGCTGAGTTCCATGGGGATGCCGCCGCTGAACGGCTTCATCGGCGAGATCACCATTTTGGGTGGCGCGTTCCAGGTGTCTCACGTGTGGGCCTTCTGGGGCGCGGTCGGGATCGCTTTGGGCGCGGCCTACCTTTTGTGGCTTTTCCAGCGCACCATGCTGGGCGAGGTGAAAGAGAAGAACCGCGGGCTGGCTGACCTGAACTGGCGCGAGATCGCCGTGTTTGCACCGCTCATCGCCTGGGCCTTCTGGATCGGTTTGAACCCACAGCCGTATTTCCGCGTGCTCGACCGGAGCGTGGCGCAGATCGTCGAACGCGTGCAACCCGGCTACTATGCCGAACGGCACCTGCCCAATCCGCTGGCGGTCGCGCCGCGCGTAGCCGCCGGCAACGCCGGCCAATAACCCACCGCACGGGCTGATGAGCAAGTGGGGCAGGTCCCCGACCTGCCAGCCTGGAGCAGAGGACTGTGCCCGGCAGGTCCCACTTGCTCCGGCCCATCAGAGCGTGCCGTCGCCGATCAGGCTGAGCTGGCGGGGATCGTGGGGAGACGCTTTGGGCGAGAGGCTCTCGAGGTCGTCGTGGCGGGGATTGAACTTGCGTATGAGCCGGTTGAGGGTGAGCGACGATTCCCAGATCTCAAACAGAAGAAGACATCGCCGGCAGCCGCCCTCCGTCGCGGGGCGGCCGTCGGTGGCGGGGTTGTAACGCTTGTGGCGCCCGCAGCGGCCGTCGAACTTGCGCGATCGAATCTTCAAAGGCTCGCGTCTACACCTTAGCCGTTTCTCAAAGTTCAACGCTGCAGGCGGATGCCCGGCGCCTGCCCGTCAAACTGCAGGCACATTTTAACCCGCGGCACTGGAAGTGTGATGGGAATTTCGAGTGCAGCCCGGCCCCCGGGCGGGGCCCGGAACTTGCGTTGGCGGGACGGACAAAAAGAAATGGTTCCAAGTGATCCGATTTCCAGCCTTGCCCACCGCCGTCATGCACGGCACTGAACACCGCGTTTGAGAGCGCCGTGCGATTCGCCGTTCGGCTCCCCCAAAGCTGTTTTTTCCCAGCCCCGGGATCAAAGCTTCCCTGCTCGCCGCAGCCTTTCCTTCTCTCTCAAACTGAACCGCTGGCTCGTAACGGCCTTTCGCTCGCCCGCAACGGCTGCCCTTTTCGGAGCCTCCATTCCGGGGTCAAAGTTCCCGGCCTGCCACTTCACCTGTTCGCCTGCGGCTTCCGCAACCCGTTCGGCTCTTCGGCTCCGCTACCGTCCGCGTGCTCTTGCCCGCCTCGGCCGCTTCCTTGCCTCGTGCCCGTTGCTGCTTCCGCTGCCGGCTCCCCAGGTTCCTCGCCCAGCCTCCACTCCCCTTTGGGACTCTTGCCTCCCTCAGGATCAAAGCGTTCGACTGACTTCGTCACCCGGCGGCCCGCCTTCCGATCCCGCCCGATCTCCGTTCGCTCCCCGACGCCTCAAAACTAGTGAACTAGACTTGCTGGCTTCGGATCACCGTTCCCGGTCCGCTACGTTTCCGGTGGCTTGCTGTTCCTCAAACCTCTTGGAACCTTCATCAATATGATCCCGAATGCGAAAACGGTCAATCACTTTTTGCAACAAAAGAGAGCTTTTCCTCAAGATATTACTGTCGTGTTTCGCGCGGGTTACGAGCCCAATCTGTGAATCGAGTGTGGATAAAACGCGCTTTTGCCGGGCTGTTCTTGGCGGCGAGCCGACTTCGGTGGCGGCCCTGTTTTTCAAGTGCCGCAATGAGGGTGGCAAAGGCCGCCGGCGCTGCCCGGCTGTGTTAGATTGGGTGTTGCCGCTTCTGGATGATCGAGGTTGCGGGGTTGGCCTAGTGGTCGGGCGTCAGCCTTCCAAGCTGATTTACACGGGTTCGAATCCCGTACCCCGCTCCAACAACTGAATCCCCAACGCCACCGAGCGGAGTTCGCGCATGTCCGACAACGGCCGCATCCGCGTGTTCGCCACCGGCGGCACCTTCGACAAAGAATATAACGAACTCACCGGCCAGCTTTTCTTCCAGCACACGCACCTGGCCGACATGCTGCGCCTCGGACGCTGCCATCTGGATCTCGTGGTGGAGAGCCTGATGATGGTCGACAGTCTTGAAATGAGCGATCGCGATCGCGAGCTGATTGCCGAACGCTGCCAGGTAGCAACAGAAAACCGGATCGTGATCACCCACGGAACCGACACCATGGAGCAGACCGCGGCCGTGCTCGGCGCCAGGCTCACGAGCAAGACGATCGTGCTCACGGGAGCCATGGTGCCTTACACGTTCGGGAGCTCGGATGGCCTTTTCAATCTGGGAACGGCGCTGGCTTTCGCACAAACCCTGCAGGCAGGCGTCTACGTCGCGATGAACGGGCGTTGCTTCCATTGGGACGAGGTACGAAAGAACCGGGAGCTGGGCATATTTGAATCACTAAGAAAATCTTAGCGAAGCACTGTCAAGTACTATAAATAACCAACTTATAACAGTTTACAAGGAAATACTGTCACTCTCGCACGGAGTGTGCTAATAATAAATAATAGACGACGGGACCTCGATGGGAACGCTTCCAGCGAGGCTCCAACCGGTTTACCTAAATAATCAACATTCACCAGGAGGTTTAACTTGATGAAAATTCGTCCGCTCTACGATCGTATCGTGGTCAAACGAATTGAGCAGAAGGAACAGATGCAAGGCGGCCTGTACATTCCTGACAGCGCCAAAGAGAAGCCCCAGGAGGGCGAAGTGGTGGCCGTAGGAAAAGGCAAGCGCCTGGAAGACGGCAAAGTGGTTCCGCTTGATGTGCAGGTTGGCGACCGGATCCTGTTCGGCAAGTATTCCGGCAGCGACATCAAGATGGATGGCGAAGAGTACATGATCATGCGCGAGGATGAAGTTCTCGGCATTCTCGATGCGAAGCCCACCGTGGCGCAGAAAGCTAGCTAAGGAGTCTAACAGAAGATGGCGAAACAGATTGTTTATTCAGAAAACTCGCGGCAGGCGATTCTGCGCGGCGTCAACCAGCTCGCCGACGCGGTGAAGGTAACGCTCGGCCCCAAGGGCCGCAACGTGGTCCTGGAGAAAAAGTTCGGCGGGCCGAACATCACCAAGGACGGCGTCACGGTTGCCAAGGAAATTGAACTGAAAGATCCGCTGGAGAACATGGGCGCGCAGTTGGTGCGTGAAGTCGCCTCCAAGACCAGCGACGTAGCCGGCGACGGCACGACAACGGCCACCATTCTGGCACAGGCGATCTTCCGCGACGGCGTGAAGGCAGTGGCTGCCGGCGCGAACCCGATGGCCATCAAGCGCGGCATCGAAAAGGCCGTGGAAGTAGCCACCGAGGAAGTCAAGAAACTCTCCAAGCCGGTTACCGGGGACATGATCGCGCAGGTGGGCACCATCTCCGCAAACAGCGACGCCACCATCGGCAACATCATCGCCGACGCGATGAAGAAGGTCGGCAAGGACGGCGTGATCACGGTCGAGGAATCGAAGACCATGAGCACCGAGCTGGAGACGGTCGAGGGCATGCAGTTCGACCGCGGCTATCTCTCCCCGTACTTCGT
>CAZZHN010000105.1:0-15892 GCA_964654065.1 uncultured Solibacteraceae bacterium | reverse complement strand
ACACACATTTTTTGTACAACGCCTGTGTCCACCTTGCCTTTGTGGCTGTAGGTGATAGAACGCTCGCTTTGAGTGCCGAAATGCTGACCGGGCTCCCAGGCGACGATGGTGGTTCTACCCTCCATCCCCGGGCCCCAGGAGAAAAAATATTCTCCGCCGACGCGCGGATCGACTCGGGCTTCGGGGGCGAACCATTTCGCAATCTGTTCGGGGTCGGTGAGGGCCCGGAAAACTTCTTCGGGGGTCGCTTTTATATCGATGACGGTCTCATGGGATCTGCTCATATTTCACTCCAGATTTGCGGATTCGCTGGCGAATTCTTCCAGCCTGACGGCGGGATAAACGGCGGAGAGCAGGCGGAAACGCCGCCCTCCTTCGGCCCGCTCGTTATGATATTTCGCCGCGAGGTGCGCAATGGAGGCGGTCATCTCTTCGGCGAAGGCGGCGCGGGATTCAGCGCTAGCGAAGCGGATCTCGGTTTCCAGGGTAAGCGTGGCGACGCGTTTTCCGGCGCGGCGGGCGCGGATGCAGAGAGAGGCCAGCTCGCGAATCATGCGCGCAGCAGTAGAAGCGAGATAAGCGGCGGAGAAACGGTCGGCAGTGACGCGATCGCCGGTCTGGGGAGCGATCAGGAATTCGCGGGCCACGGCGCGCACCACGCGTTCCATGCAATTGCCTTTACGGCGTTCCTCGATCAACTCCAGGAAGCCTTCGCGCTCCAGTTCGCGCAGATGGTAGTTCAGTTTCTGCCGAGGCACGCCGAGGCGGCGGGCGAGTCCGGCGGCGGAATCGGGCTCAGCGAGTTGTTCGAGGAGACGAAGGCGGCCGGACTGGAGTAAGACTCCCGCTTTTTCGGGGCTCTGCACGATCTGCAACGCCGCCAGCATGGATCAATTTAAGCACCGGAACACTATTCTGTCAAGAAAAATACTTTTGTCGGCAGTGCCGGAAGCTGGACGGTTATCAAATGTGGAAGTTTTCGATGGTCCTATTGGTGTGCGGACCGGTTTCGATTCGAATGGAGAAACGGTTCGTTCAAGGTTTCGCCGCGATTCACCCCTTCTAAATCGCGCATGAGGTCTCGAACTGGCTCCAAAATCCCGTCTGGACCCTATTCTGCCGCCTCTTTAGCTTGCCCGCGTCACCTGCCGACAGTTTAACTGCCTACGGTGTGTGCAACCAGTTCCTGTACGCCGCTTTGGATCTGGCGCAGATGCTCTTCGCCGGCGAAGCTTTCAGCGTAGATCTTGTAGACGTTTTCGGTGCCGGAGGGGCGCGCGGCGAACCAGCCGCGGCGGGTCACCACCTTGAGGCCGCCGAGCGGCCCGCCATTCGGCGCACGGTTGAGCTTGGCTTCAATGGGGTCGCCTGCGAAGTCTTTGGCGGTCACCTGCTCCGGCGAGAGCGCGGCCAGCCGCGTCTTCTGCTGGGGGGTGGCGGGGGCGTCGATCCGTTCGTAGACCGGCGCGCCGAATTGTTCGGTGAGCGCACGGTAAATCTCGCCGGGATCGCGGCCGGTCCTCGCCAGCACTTCCGCCGCCAGCAGGCCGAGAATGATGCCGTCCTTATCGGTGCTCCACGGCCTGTTGTCGCGGCGCAAAAAGGACGCGCCGGCGCTCTCTTCGCCGCCAAAGCCGAGCGAGCCGTCCAGCAGTCCATCCACGAACCACTTAAACCCGACCGGCACCTCGAACAGCGGATGGCCGAGGTGGCGCGCCACGCGGTCGATCATGCTCGACGAAACCATCGTTTTGCCAACGCCCGCCGATTCCTTCCATCCCGGGCGATTGAGGAACAGGTAGGAGATCGCCGCGGCCAGGTAATGATTCGGATTCAGCAGGCCCGCGCTGCGGGTCACGATCCCATGCCGGTCGTGATCCGTGTCGCACGCGAACGCAATGTCGAACTTGTCCTTGAGCGCGATCAGGCCGGCCATGGCGTAGGGCGAAGAGCAATCCATGCGGATGGCGCCGTCCCAATCGAGTGTCATAAAGCGGAAGGTCGCGTCCACCCAGTCGTGCTGAATCGTCATGTGCAGCCCGTAGCGCTCGGCGATGCGGCCCCAATAGGTCACGCCGGCGCCTCCCAGGGGGTCGACACCCAATGAGAGCCCTTCGGAGCGGACCGCGTCAAGATCCAGCACCGCGCCCAGGTCATTGACGTAGTTCGAAACGAAATCGAAGCGGTGTGTTGTTTCGACGGCGAGGCCGCGCGTGTACGGGATGCGGCGAACCGGCCGCAACCCGTCCGCCAGGATGGCGTTGGCGCGGTCCTGGATCTTGCCGGTGACGCCGGTATCGGCAGGCCCGCCGTTGGGCGGATTGTATTTGAAACCGCCGTCGGCGGGCGGATTGTGCGAGGGAGTGATCACAATGCCGTCCGCGTACCCGGCCGTACGGCCGGCATTGTGGGTCAGGATGGCGTGCGAGAGCGCGGGCGTGGGCGTGTAGCCCAGATCGGAATCGATCATCACGGTAACGCCGTTCGCGGCAAGCACCTCCAGCGCCGTGGCTGATGCCGGTTCGGAAAGCGCGTGCGTGTCCTTGGCCAGAAACAGCGGGCCATCAGCGCCGTTTTCCCGGCGCAACTCGCAAATGGCCTGGGTGATCGCCAGTATATGGTCCTCGTTGAACGAACCCTTGAGCGATGACCCGCGATGTCCCGACGTGCCGAAGCTGACTTTCTGCGCAGGCGCTGCAAGATCGGGCTTGGTGGTGTAGTAGGCCGTAACGAGGCGCGGCAGGTTTTCCAGTTCGTCCTCGCCGGGACGCTGACCGGCACGCGGATGAATCGCCATGGACCCTAAGGTAACCGCTTTGCCGAAGCCGGCGCAAATGGTAGGCCACGCTTTTAGCTTGCCGGAAGACCAAAAGATTGCGAGCCACAGATGAACGCAGAACACAGATTGAAGAGCATTGGCTTGTTTGGCTTATCTGTCTTCATCTGTGGCTCCAGAATGGTTTCTTCGGACTTTCTCATCAGGCTCTTCAGCTTGCCCGGCCGGAAACGTGACCGGCGCCGGGCTTCAAACTTCCTGCCCTCTCGATCATTTTCGGCAGGCTGAAGCATGCCCCACCACGGCTTTTTCGGAGGATACTGGAACGTATGCGTTCCTTGATTAGCGTGCTCCTGCTTTCGGCCTCGTTCGCTGGCGCCCAGACGGGACATCTACTGCTCCGCAAGCCGGCGCTGAGCAAAACCCAGATCGTGTTTACCTACGCGGGCGACTTGTGGAGCGTGCCGCGCGAGGGAGGCGATGCCAGGCGCCTCACGGCGGGCCCAGGTGTGGAGACGCAAGCGGTGTTTTCGCCGGACGGATCCGCCATCGCTTTCACGGGAGAGTATGACGGGAACGTCGATGTATTCGTCATTCCGGCGGTTGGTGGCGTACCGCGGCGGCTGACGTATCATCCGGGAGCAGACGTGACGGTGGGCTGGACACCGGACGGCAAACGGGTACTGTTCCGCTCGCATCGCGCGGTTCCCAATGACGGCAACCGGCTCTACACCATGCCGGTGGAAGGCGGCGGGCTACCCGACGAGCTGCCGCTGCCGATCGCCGAAGAGGGTTCCTACTCACCCGACGGTTCGCACCTGGCGTACGTGCCGCTGTTCCAGTGGCAGGAGGCGTGGAAACGGTACCGCGGCGGGCAGACGCGCAAGATCTGGATCGCCGACTTGGCGGATTCCAGTGTGGTCCCCATTCCGCGCGACAATTCCAACGACTTCAACCCGATGTGGGTGGGCGACCGCATCTATTTCCTATCCGACCGCGAAGGGCCGGTGACGCTGTTCTATTACGACACCAAGTCGAAGAAGGTCACGCGCGCCATTGAAAACCACGGACTGGACTTCAAATCGGCTGCGGCCGGTCCGGGCGCGATTGTGTACGAGCAGTTTGGCGCGCTGCACCTGTATGACTTGAAGGGCGGACAGACCAGGGAGGTGCCGGTTACGCTGGCCGGGGACCTGCCGGAAGTGCGGCCCCACTACGTCAACGTGGCCAAGCGCCTGGCGAGCGCCGATATTTCGCCCAGCGGCGCGCGGGCCGTGTTCGAAGCGCGCGGCGAGATCCTCACCGTGCCGGCCGAAAAAGGCGACCCGCGCAACCTGACCGAGAGCCCCGCGGCGATGGAGCGTGAGCCGAAATGGTCGCCGGACGGCCAGAGCATCGCCTATCTTTCCGATGAGTCCGGTGAGTACGCGCTGCACGTGCGCAGCCAGGACGGGACCGGCGAAGTGAAGAAGATTCCGCTCGGCGATAAGGCGTTCTATTCGGCGCCGGCCTGGTCGCCGGACAGTAAGAAGATCGCCTACCTGGACAACCACGGCCACCTCTTCTATATCGACCTCGATGCCAGGAAGCCCATCCTGGTGGAGACGGACTACTACTTGAACGGCAACGGCCTCGCCGCTGTCTGGTCGCCCGACAGTAAGTGGCTGTCGTATTCGAAAACGCTCAAGAGTCACATGCAGGCGATTTATCTCTATTCGCTGGCCGACGCCAAAGCCACCCAGGTCACCGACGGCATGAGCGACGCCCAAAATCCGGCCTTTGACAAGAACGGCAAGTATCTCTATTTCACCGCCAGCACCAACTCGGGCGCGTCGATGCAGCCGGATATTGAGAGCTTCGCGCGGCCGGTGACGGCGAGCGTGTACGTGGTGGTACTCTCCAAGGCCGAGGCTTCACCCCTGGCGCCGGAAAGCGACGAGGAGAAGAAGGAGGAAGCCAAGAAAGACGAGCCGAAGAAGGATGACAGCAAGAAGGACGAGGCCAAGAAAGACGACGCTAAGAAGGATGACAAAGATAAGAGCGCTGACAAAGTGGAAGTCAAGGTGGACCTGGAAAACATCGGCCAGCGTATTCTGCCGCTGCCGATGCCGGCACGACGGTATATTGGACTCGCGACAGGCAAGGCGGGCATGGTCTACGTCTCAGAAGGTCCGGCGCCGGGAACACCTGGGCCGTTCGCCTTCACCATTCACCGTTTCGATCTGAACAAGCGCAAGAGTGACATGGTGCTGAGCGGCGTCCACAACCTGCAGATATCGTTCAACGGCGAGAAGCTGCTCTATCAGCAGGGCGATAAGTGGACCATCGCGGACGCGCCGCCGCCGCCCTCCGACAGCCCCGACGGCCCGCCGGCCAAGCCTGGTAACGAGAAGACGCTGAAGACCGCGGACCTGGAAGTGAGAGTGGATCCCGCGGCGGAATGGAAACAGATGTTCCACGAGGCCTGGCGAATCGAGCGCGATTTCTTCTACGATCCGCATTATCACGGCCTGGATCTGCAGGCCGCCGAAGAACGCTATGGCACCTACCTCAACGGCCTGGCGTCGCGCGACGATCTCAACTATCTGTTCACAGAGATGCTCGGCAACATCACGGTCGGACACATGTTCCTGGGCGGCGGCGACCGGCCGGAGGTCAAGCATGTTTCGACGGGCCTGCTGGGCGCCGACTACAAAATCGAAAACGGGCGCTACCGCTTCGCCCATGTCTATGCCGGCGAAAACTGGAATCCCGACACCAAAGCGCCGCTCACACAGCCGGGGGTCAGCGTGTCGGCTGGCGACTACCTGCTTGCCGTGAACGGTCGCGAACTGCACGCCGCCGACAACATTTATAGCTTCTTCGAAGAGACCGCGGGACGGACGGTTGTGCTGCGAGTAGGAGCCGACCCGGGCGGCGCCAACGCGCGCGAAGTGAAGGTGACGCCGGTCGACAACGAATCCCGCCTGCGGCACCTGGAGTGGATGGACGAGAACCGGCGCAGGGTGGACCAGGCCACCAACCATCGCGTGGCATACGTCTACATGCCCGACACAAGCATTGGCGGCTACACCAACTTCATGCGCTACTTCTTCGCGCAGGTGGATAAGGAGGCGGTGATCATCGACGAGCGCTTCAATCACGGCGGGGAGCTGGCTACGGATATCATCGAATATCTGCAACGCAAGCCGATGAGCCTGGTGACGGCGCGCGACGGTGCCGATGCGATGCAGCCGCAGGGCGCCATCTTCGGGCCGAAGGTGATGATCATCAACGAATTCGCGGGCTCCGGCGGCGACGCGATGCCATGGTACTTTCATCGCGCGGGCGTCGGCAAGCTCATCGGCGAGCGCACCTGGGGCGGCCTGGTAGGGCTGAACGGTTTCCCCGCGTTGATGGATGGCGGGGTCGTGTTCGCGCCCAACATCGCGGTTTGGAATCCGAATGGCACTTTCGATGTGGAGAACCATGGTGTGGCCCCCGACATCGAAGTAGCGCTCGACCCGGCAGCCGTGCGCCAGGGCCATGACCCACAGCTGGAAAAAGCTATCGAAGTGGTAATGGCGGAGCTGGCCGCCAATCCGCTGCCGCAGTACAAGCGGCCGCCATACCCGGACTATCAGAAGAAGAAGTAAGCGCGCGCGACCGCGTCGGTAGCGCCGGTGGTCTTGCCGCCGGTGCTTGCGCCCTCGTCGGCGGAAGCCGGCCTAGCTGATTGCGGTCCCGCTGGAACTCTGCTCGCGGGCGGCGCGGTTGGCCAGTTCGTCGCATCGGTTGTTATCGGCGTGAGACGCGTGGCCCTTGGTCCACGACCAGGTGGTTTGATGCCGCGCCACCTGTTCGTCCAACGCTTTCCACAGGTCCTGGTTGATCACCGGCTTCTTGGCGGCCGTCATCCAGCCCTTGCGCTTCCAGCCGTGAATCCACGTGGTGATGCCGTTCTTGACGTATTCGGAATCCGTCACCACTTCCACCGCGCAGGTCTCGCTGAGCGTGCGCAGCCCCTCGATGGCAGCCCGCAGTTCCATGCGGTTGTTGGTAGTGTGCGGCTCCGACCCCCATATCTCTTTCGCATGTTGGTTGTGCCGCAGGATGCATGCCCAGCCGCCAGGGCCGGGATTGCCCAGGCAAGCGCCGTCGGTGATGAGATGGACCCTCTTCACCGGATGTCAGGAGACGGCCGCGGGCTCGGCGTGGAAGAATTCATCCACCAGATCGAGAATCGCCTGCGGCTGCTGCGCGTGGTAGATGGACGCGCGCAACTGCGCGCCGTGTCGCACGCCGTGGGTGAAATACGTGGCGAACTGCTTCATCTTGCCGACCGTATCTCTCTCGCCGCGCTCCACCAGCATCGCATAGTACCGCCGCATCATCTGGTACCGGTCGTGTTCGCTCGGCTGCTCGTAGCTCCCTGTGGCCAGGTATTGCTCGATCTGGCGGAAGATCCACGGATTCGAACTTGCCGCGCGGCCCACCATCACCGCGTCACAGCCGGTTTCGGCCGCCATGCGAACCGCATCTTCCGGGGTAACGACATCGCCGTTGCCGATCACCGGGATCTTCACCGCCGCCTTCACCTGCGCGATCCGCGACCAATCGGCTCTGCCGGCGTAGCCCTGCTCGCGCGTCCGCGGGTGCAGCGCGATGGCATTCAGGCCGCAATCCTCGGCCACGCGCGCCAGTTCCACCATCACCAGTTCACGATCGTTCCAGCCAGCCCGATACTTCAGGGTGAACGGAATCGTCAGCACCTTCCGGACTTCGCGCAACAGGCGTTCTACGAGGGGCAGGTCGCGCAACAGGCCGGAGCCGCCATTGCACTTCACCACCTTGTTCACCGGGCAACCCAGGTTCAGGTCGACAATGTCGAAGCCGAGGTCCTGGCAGACGCGCGCGGCGTCCGCCATCACTTGCGGGTCCGCCCCGAATAGCTGCGCCGAGATGGGACGCTCCTCGGCTTCGAAGGCCAGGTATTTCAAAGTGCGGGTAGGCTTGCGCGCGCCCAGCGCGGCGCTCACGCCGTGGGAGCTGGTGAATTCGGTCATCAGCAGCCCGCAGCCGCCCAGGTTGCGGATGAAGCGGCGAAACACGGTATCGGTGACGCCCGCCATGGGCGCCAGAACCGTGGCCGGAGCGATCCGCACCGGGCCAATCGAAAACTCGCTCCGAAATACGCGCATGAGCTGGGCTAGCTTCAATTTTAGCCGTTGCCGGCCGGAAACGGAACATGCGGCCGGCCCGTCGTTAGTATTGTGACGCCTGCCGTCGCGTTCTGGCGCCGGCAAAGGTAGCAGGGGTTCTACATGAGGCCGGTCAATATTGTGATTTTGGTGCTCGCCGGAGCGTTGTGCGGCGCCGCGGTCATGAGCGTGGTCCAACGGTCGCATGCGCCGGCGCCCCTGGTGGCGCGCGTTCCCGTCCGGCCGGCGAAACCCGCCGAGGCGCCGCCGCCGCTCGCGAGGATGGACAAACCGCCGATTGAGGTAGTGTCGGACATCGCAACTCCCATCCCTGCGGCGGAGAAGGCCACGGCTGCCATGCCTGCTGAACCGCGGCACAGCGTACGCGCCGTTGTGCCCGTGGCGCCGCGAGCCACAGCCCGCCTGGCGTCTGCTCGTCCGAAACCGGTTTCCGCCCAGCGGCCTGACGCGGCCCCGAGCGACGATCGGCCAACACTTGCGGCGCAGAATCCAGCGCCGTCCGCTCCTACAGCAGTGCCCGACGCGCCGGCGCCGGCGGTTCCCGAACCGCTGCCGCCCGCGCCCATCGCGCCGGAGAACGTGACTCCACCTCTTCCGCCCGCGCCCGCACCCAACAGGGTTACGCTGAACGCCGGAATGCTGATTTCCGTGCGCCTGTTGGATGGACTTTCGACGGGGCGGAACGCGCCCGGCGATGCCTTCTCGGCCACCCTCGACCACGAGCTGGTGGCCGGTGACTTTGTCATCGCCGAGCGCGGCGCGCGCGCCGAGGGCCGCGTGGTCGCCGTCGATCATGGTGATAAGGTGCACGGCGGTGCCACGCTCACCCTCGAGTTGACGAAGGTCCGGACTTCCGACGACCAGGTTGTGTCCATCGCTACCGATGCTTTCACCAAGCGCTCCGAGCCGGATCATTCGGCTGACGCCGGCAAGGTAGTTGGCGGCGCCGCAATCGGAGCTGTCATTGGCGCCATTGCCGGCGGCGGCAAGGGCGCGGCCATTGGGGCAGGCGCCGGCGGCGGAGCCGGGGCCGGCGACGTGATGCTCACTCGTAAGCCCGCCGCATTGCCTTCGGAAACGCGCATCGCCTTCCGCCTGCGCCAGCCCGTCACCATCACCGAACAAACAACGCAGTAAGGAGCCGCGACCGTGAGGGAGCGGTGCGGTCAACCATATAGGAACTGCGCGCCGCCCAAGCTTCGTGTGCCGCCACACACACCCATTAACACCTCATAACATTAACTTCGTTTCAGGACCCGCAACGTCATCCCTCGTGCCGGCGTTTGACCGTGTAGGAGGAAGAGCAAGATGAAACGCAAACTTCTCATGAGTGCATTTTTGGTGGCGGGATCGCTGTTCACGGCCTGCGCCGGAAGCGGAGCGGTGATCATCGTGGATCCGCCGGCGCCGCGCTTTGGCGTAGTGGGTGTGGCCCCGGGCCCTGGCTTCGTCTGGACCGAAGGGTACTGGAACCTTCGCGGCGCCGCGTGGGTATGGGCTCCCGGCCGCTGGGTCCGCCCGCCGCGCCATGGCGCCGTGTGGGTGGGTGCTGCGTGGCGCCACGAGGGCGCTCACTGGCGTTACCACCACGGTTACTGGCGCTAGGCCCGCAGTAGGACAGGCCATCGCCTTTTGTGGCATGTCAGGTAGAACAGACCATCGCCTTTTGTGGTCTGTCGGGCCTCGCTAAACCGCGCGACTCGACAGACGACGAAGACCAATCGTCTGTCCTACCTGGCCGCTGAACGTCCGGCCTGCCTTTACGCGGTGGCCTGGCGAGCGTTCAAACGCGCTTTGCGGATGCGTAAGTACACGATCCGCACCAGCGCCAGCACCGGCACGGAGAGAAAGCTGCCCGCGATGCCGGCGATCTCCGCTCCGGCGAACACGCCGAGCAGCACCAGCAGCGGATGCAGTTGCACGCCTCGCCCCATGAGGTGCGGAGATAGGACGTAGTCCTGAATTACCCGGTAGACCACTATGAACGCCAGAATCGGCAGCAGGCTGACGCCCGCCACGCCAGCCACGATGAGGATCAGCGCCACGGCGGTGACCGGTCCCAGCATCGGAATGAATTCCAGCAATCCGCCGGCCGCGGCCAGCAGAATCCCGTACGGCATGCGCATTACGGAAAAGAAGATGGCGTAAGCCGCGAACGCCGCTGCCGAAAGCAGGAACAGCGACCGCATATAGTGCGCCAGCAGCAGGTGGATATCAGAGATCAGGTCGCCAAGCAGCGCGCGGCGCGGGCCCTCCTCCAACAGGTCGAGAACATGACCGCGCATGGTGGGCGCGTCCTTCAAAAAGAAGAATGCCAGGACGGGGATGATCACCACGTAGATGACGTTGCTGGCGACGCTCAGAATCTGCAGCCCGTACTGCGGGAGCTCGGAGATCAGGCTGCTCGATCGCGCCGCCACCTCGGACCGGACCCTTTCGACGATCTGCGCCTGCAAAGAGTGGTCGCCAGGCAGCGGGTGCTGCCAGTTCTCCACCATGGCGGGAAAGCGCCGGGCAAGCACCGTAGCCTCCTCCACCACCCGCGCGCCGATCTCAAATCCGAGCCCGGCGGCGATCGCCACCACGATCACAAACGCCACCGCCAGCGCCGCGGTTCGCGTGCGGCGCGCCGGGAAAATGCGGTCGAGCAGGTTCACCAGCGGCGAAAGCAAATACGCAAAGAGCAGGGCCAGTGTGAAAACGAACAGCGTCTTGCGCGCCAGGTAAACCACGTATAGCAGCAGCAGGACGAGCGCCGCGGTCCACGTGGAGCGGGCGGCGCGCTGGTCGAAGCCGAGCATAAGGCAGACAAACCCGGAGGCCTATCCTACCACGCTTGGCACGGCAGGCTTTAGCTTGCTAACGCCCGGTTGGGGGCTGGTGCCTTCCCTGCCGCAAACGGCACTTGGTGTCTCCAGCCCCTCTCGTTTCGCGTGCTAACCTCAAGACTCTTGCCGCCATGCCCGTGTTTGACGCCATCCTTTTCGATTTTGACGGCGTGCTGGCCGACACTGAGCCGGTTCACTGGGCGTGCTGGGCCGAGGTGCTGCAGCCGTTCGGCATCTCTCTCGCATGGGAGTACTACCGCGACCACGGGATCGGCATCGATGACAAAGAGATGCTAAAAGTGCTGGCCGCGCTCGCCAGCCCTCCGCTCGACTGGCGGGCGCTGTTCGCCGGGTATCCCCGGAAGAAAGAACTGTTTCGCAGCCGCGTGATGGCCCATCCGCCGTTTGACCCGCGGCTCGACGCCTTTCTCGGAGATTTGCACCGCACTTGCAAACTGGCGGTTGTTACCTCCAGCGCGCGCGCCGAAATCGAACCCCTGCTCTCTGCGGGCGGCTTGCGGCCCCACTTCGATGCGCTCATCGGCGCCGAGGACGTCACCCGCTACAAGCCCGATCCGGAGCCATACAGCCGCGCCGCCGAACGGTTGGGCGCGCGCACCGCGCTGGTGGTGGAAGACTCGGCAGCCGGCCTGGCCAGCGGTCGCGCCGCCGGATTCGCCGTGCTTGCCATAAGCGAGCCGTCTCAAGTGCCCCAACTGGTGGCCCGCTTCCTGGCCGAAAGAGCAGGCTGACGGGCGGGAGCTGCCCAGTGTACCCTGAAAATAGTGTCTCCCGTCCGCACCAACATAAAAGCAGGGTCTTCGGGCACGAAGACTCCGAGATCGGTGTCTTCCTCCCCCAAGAAGAACACTACGGACACGCTGCGCAGTGCCTGGCCGCTGGTTCTGGAACTGGTGCGGCCGCGCCGCGCCATGTTCGCGCTCGGCCTGTTGTTGACGCTCATCAACAGCGTCTGCGGAATCGTGCTGCCGGGCTCGACCAAGTTTCTGATCGATAACGTCATCACCAAGCATCAGACGGGACTGCTGGTTCCGCTGGTGGCGGCGGTTCTGGTGGCAACGCTGATTCAGGGCGCCACCTCCTACTCGCTCACGCAGTTGCTTTCCAAAGAGGCCCAGCGCCTGATCGCCGAAATGCGGCGCCGCGTGCAGCAGCACATCGGCCGCCTGCCGGTGGCCTACTACGATGCCAACAAGACAGGGGCGCTGGTCTCCCGCATCATGACCGACGTGGAGGGCGTCCGCAACCTGGTCGGCACCGGCCTGGTGGAGTTCGTCGGCGGGATCATGAAAGCGCTGTTTTCGCTCGCCGCTCTGGTCTATATCAGCCCGCTGCTCACCGGCCTGGCGCTGCTGTTTATTGGCGCCTTCTCGTTCGGATTGAACCAGGCGTTTCGCCGCATCCGGCCGATTTTCCGGGAGCGTGGCAAGATCAATGCAGAGGTCGCCGGGCGCCTCACGGAATCTCTGGCCGGCGTGCGCGTGGTGAAGGGCTATCACGCCGAAGCCGAGGAGGCGAAGGTCTTCGCCGGCGGGGTGCAGCGGCTCCTGGACAACGTGCTAAAAAGCCTTACCGCGATCTCATTGATGAGCCTGTCGGCCACCGTGCTGATGGGACTGGTGGGAGCGACGGTCATGTTCCTGGGCGCGCGCCAGATCATCGCCGGCACACTAACGCTGGGCGGCTTCATGAGCTTTACTGCGTTCCTTGCTTTCCTCGTGGCGCCCATGTTCCAGGTCGTCGGAATCGGCACCCAGCTCACCGAGGCTTTGGCGGGCCTGGACCGCACCCAGGAAGTGCTGCACGAGAAACCCGAAGACGAGGAGCCGCGCCGCACCTCGACCATGGGACCGATCCAGGGCTTCCTCACTTTCGAGCGCGTGAGCTTCGCTTATGACCCCGGTAAACTGGTGCTGCACGAGGTCAGCTTCGCCTCAGCGCCGGGCACCGTGACCGCGCTGGTGGGTCCGTCCGGCTCCGGGAAATCCACCATCATCAGCCTGATCGCAGCGTTTCATGAGCCGACCGAAGGCACCATCCTGGTGGACGGAGGCGATCTGGGTACGGTGCGTCTCGATACCTACCGAACGCAACTCGGCGTGGTCCTGCAGGATACGTTCCTGTTTGACGGCTCCATCCGCGAGAACATCGCGTTTGCGCGTCCCGCCGCCGCCGAGGATGAGGTCCTGGCGGCCTGCCGCATCGCGCGCGTGGATGAGTTCGCCGAAAAGTTTGACAAGAAATATGACACAATTGTCGGCGAGCGCGGAGTGAAACTTTCTGGCGGGCAGCGCCAGCGCGTCTCGATTGCCCGCGCCATCCTCGCCAATCCACGCATCCTGATTCTGGATGAGGCCACCTCCAGCCTCGACTCCGAATCGGAAGCCGCCATTCAGGAGGGTCTCGCCTACCTGATGAAAGGCCGCACTACGTTCGTCATCGCGCACCGCCTTTCCACCATCCGCCGCGCCGATCAGATTCTGGTCGTGGAGGAGGGCCGCATTCTGGAGCGCGGCACGCACGAATCTCTGTACGCGCTCGGCGGGCGCTACTACGACCTCTACACGCGCCAGCACGGTATCGATGCCAACCTGTTCCTGGCCCCGGGTGAAGGCGACAAGGTGGAGGAGGGCGAAGCCGCCCCTGGATTGCGGACGGCAGGACCGCCAACGGCCGCGTCGCTCCTCAGCGGCGGCATCGCATAAGAGCTAGGACAGACCGTCGCCTTTTGTGGTCTGTCAACGGTGGTTCCCGCGGCGAGCCGCGACAGGCGACACAAACCGATCGCCTGTCCTACCGCGTCAGCCGGAGCAGCACGACATCATGCGACGGCAGCGGAGCGCGGAACTCGCCTTCGCTGCGTCCGAGGTCCTTTTTCTGCCAGACGTCGCGCACGCGATACGTGCCGTTGAGAAACGACAGGTGCGCCCAGTCGATCCTCAGTTGCACGGTCTCGTCGCTGTCGTTGAAGAAACAGACCGCCCAATCGCCGCCGGATAATTCCTTCGACCAGATCTGCTTGCCGGGGTGCTTCATGAAGCGCGCCCCTTGCTTGCCCAGCGAGTCCTGGTCGATCGCGATGACGTCGGCGTCATTAAGAATATCGCGCGTCTGCTCCGGCATCTTGCGCACATCGTTGCCGGCCATCAGGGGCGCGGCCAGCATCGCCCACAGACTGAAGTGAGCGCGCGATTCTGCCGCGCTCAGGCCCGGATTGCCGACCTCGAGCATGTCGGGATCGTTCCAGTGCCCGGGGCCAGCGTATTTCTCGAGGCCCACCTGCAGCTCCAGGATGAATTTCCAGCCCAGCGAGTAGGCGCCCTGACAGTCGAAGCAATCCATAATGTCGCCGGTGGTGCGCCACAGGTGACCGACGTTGGTGGCCCATGTCCAGGGCTTGTTGTCGCCCCATTCGCAGAGGCTGAAGACAATCGGCCGGCCGGCGGCGTGAAGCGCGTCGCGCATCGTCTTATAAGTCTCCTCGGCGTTGGCCGTGCCGTGGTTGCACCAGTCATACTTCAGATAGTCGACGCCCCAGGCAGCGTATGTGCGGGCGTCCTGAAACTCATGGCCCCGCCCGCCGGGAAGCCCGGCGCAGGTTTTGGTGCCGTCGCAATTGTGGATGCCGAACAGGAAACCGTGGGCGTGCAGGTAGTCGCCGATGGCTTTCATGCCGTGCGGGAAGCGTGCCGGGTCGGGGACCAGGTTGCCCTGGGCGTCGCGTTCCGGCGCCTCCCAGCCGTCGTCAACCACGATGTACCGGTAGCCCGCTTTCTGCATTCCGCTGGCGGCGATGGCGTCAGCCATTTCGCGGATCAGGCTCTCGCTGATCCTTCCTTGAAAGGTGTTCCAGCTATTCCACCCCATCGGCGGCGTAGCAGCCAGCCCTTCGAATTTCTGCGCCACAAGCGGCACGGCAGAACAGAGGAAAAGAAATGCGAGCGCGTGTTTGGCCATCATGACATGAGTCTCGGCGGCTTCCAGAATAGCAAGGCTCGCGGAAAGGTGGGCCGGCGGAGTATCTATCCTTTCGGCGAGCTAAAGCGTTTCCTGCCAGTTCGTTGTGTGTCATTGGTGGGGCATGCTTCAGCTTGTCATAAGCTCTACCGCAGCAGTGCCGAAATCGCTTTGAATTGCTCGTGGCGGGCGTCGCGCAGCCACTCGAAGATGACGGACTCCGTATTGGCCACCACCACTCCAGCCGCCCGCATGCGGTGGACCGCGTTGACGAGGTTGGCGGGATTGCGGGAGCAGCAGGCGTCCTCCACCACCCAGACCTCGCGGCCGGCCGCCCGCAGTTCCAGCGCGGACTGAAGGACGCACACGTGACCTTCCATGCCGGCAAGCACAACTTGCGAACGGGCGGTAGCGGCGAGTGCGGCGATGAACGCCTCGGAACCGGAGCAGGAGAAGCAGGTCTTGTCGATTCGCGGAGCGACCGGCGGGAGTGCTTCCAGCACGGGCTCCGTAGTGGGACCAAGGCCCTTGGGATACTGCTCCGTCACCAGGATTGGTACGCCGATCCGCGTGGCTGATTCGGCGAGAATGCGGACGTTGCGCAGCATTTGTTCGCGCCCCGCAGGCGGCATGGTGGGCAGCAGGCGCTCCTGAATGTCGACGATCACCAGGACGGAATCGGCGGCGCGTGCCAGCAGGGATGAAGGGGCCATTGACTTGGCGGCTCGCGCCTATTTTACCGTCATCCGCTTGCCGTTTCTTAGGTCGTCGGCGAGTTCGAGGGAAGTTACGTTCTCGATCACATCAGGCTCGGCGACATCATTGAAGACGCAATGGGCGACGCGCACGCCGGCGATTTTCGCGTTTTCGTACCCGCGCAGGTAGAGCGCATAACGGCTGCGCCGCGACGTGACGTGCTCCACCACGACGTTGCGCACGCTCGGCGTAAACGGGCCGCCGGGGCCCCCTTCGTAGTAGAAGTCGATATCCACCACCGCGCGTGCCACCTCGCCGACCGTGTTGTTGAGGAAGTAGAAATTCTCCAGTTTGCCGCCGCGGTGCGAGTTCGTCTTGATCCGCAGGGCGCGGTCGAGGTGCGGGCTGTCCAT
>CAZZHN010000104.1:0-16097 GCA_964654065.1 uncultured Solibacteraceae bacterium | reverse complement strand
TGCCGCGCTCCACCAGAAACCCGGCGATACCTTCCGGCGTGCGCGCCCACACCACCGCCACGTCGGCCACGCCGCCGTTGGTGATCCAGGTCTTCTCGCCGTTGAGCACCCAGGTCGCGCCATCGCGGCTCGCCGTGGTCCTCATGCCGCCCGGGTTCGAGCCGAAATCAGGCTCCGTCAGGCCGAAACAGCCGATGGCGGAACCGCTCTGCAGGCGCGGCAGCCAGCGGCTCTTCTGTTCCTCGGACCCAAAAGTGCGGATCGGGTACATCACCAGCGCCCCTTGCACGGAAACGAAGCTTCGGATACCGGAATCAGCGCGCTCCAGTTCCTGCATGACAAGCCCGTACTCCACGTTGCTCATCCCCGCGCAGCCGTAGCCTTCCAGATTGGCGCCGAGAAAACCGAGCTGGCCTAGTTCGGGAATGATTTCGGCCGGAAACCGGGCGTCGCGGTAGCAGTCGCGGATCAGCGGCAGGATGCGTTCGTCGGCGAAGCGCCGCGCCGTCTGACGCACCAGCCGCTCTTCTTCGCTGAACAGCGAATCCACCAGAAAGTAATCCACCCCGCGGAAGGACATCGGAAATTCACTCCCTCCTCATTGGAACACGGTGCGTCGCAGGCTGACCGGGCAGGTTGGGCTTGAATGGAAGGTGAGAAAACCAGTGAGAGCGAGGCAGGCGCGGCGGATTACCGGCTGGCGGCCGCCGCCCTTTTCCTGGGTGCGGGCGCAGCGGCCTTCGCATCCGGAGTACCGGACGCCACTGCCGGAGCGGCCACAACCTGCTGCACCGGAGCCGCAGCCGGCGGGACAGGCCTGATCCACTCGTCGAGCACTACCCCCACGCCGACGCCGATGCACAGAGCGGCTACGCACAGCGCCGCCATCGTCCAGTTGTGAAACTTGTTGTACTGCTGGCCCAGGTCTCGCGTCGCGGCGCGTGCCGCAACGGCGGCTTGACCGATGCTGGTTTGCAGTTGGTCGATCGCCACCCGCGCCGCCTCCGCCACGCCACTGTATGAGCTGGTCAGTTGCGCCGCGGTCTTGTGAAACTCCATCGAGGTTTCGTTGATCCGGTAAGAAATGCCGGTCAGCGTTTCTACCGTCTGCGGGACGTCGGCCAGATGCCGTTGCAGATCGTTGCTGATCAGGTTCGCGATCATGCGCGGCTGCAGGCCTTCGCTCACGTCGAGCGGCATGCGGACGATTCGTTCTTCGATTTTGCGGAAATACTCCATCGTGGACCGGTGCGTCGCGCTCACCGTCTCCACGCTTTCCTGCAGCACCTTGGTCAGCTTCTCGCGCTCCCCCGCCACTTCGCCGGGAGCCTGCTCGATCAGCAGCGCCAGGAATTGCATCGCGCGCAGGATGCGGAGCATCTCGTCGCTCTCCGGCAGAGACCGGCAGTGCGCCATCTCGCGGTAATAGTCGGCGCGGACCTGTTCCGGCAGCGCGCTGGCGATGCGCTCGATCAGGTCGCGCGACCGAGGCTCGCGACTGTCAATCGATAGGGGTTGGGCGGTCACACTACGAATAGCTCCCGGTTCTTATCCAGCTCCTGGAAGATCTGCTTCTGGTAGCCCTGCGCCCGCGCCACCAGCGATGATTTCTCGAGTTCGGGTACGTTGGCCCGCCGCGTCGCCACGTCGCCCAGCGTCGCCCCATGCTGGCGCGAAGGGTTCTCCAGATCCGGCAGGCGATACTTCATGGTGAGGATCACCGGCTGAAAGATGCGGCGGAACTGCTCTGCTTGCGCGGTGTTGTTCCAGTATGCGAAATCGGCGTGCGCCACGGCCTGGTTCAGCACCACCACGTACTGCACCTTGTGCTGCAAAGCCTTGGCCCAGATCAGCACGCTCTCTACGCTGGCCGGATCCGCCGTCACCACGCCGATCGCGGTGAAGGCAATTCCCATTTCCTCGGCAGCTTCGTACATGGTGTCGAACCATTCGTGCGCCACTTGTCCGGAGCCGGCTCCCATATCCGCCAGGATGATCTTCGGCCCCTGATCCAGGTTGTCGATGAAGGTGTCGAGCCCCGCCGGCGTGTGGATGTTCACCTTGGTGGCGGCGCCTTCGAAATAGTTCTTGAGGCTGCCCCGCGCCTTGTTCTCCACGTCGAGATCGAGCATCTGGAAACCCATCCCCTGGGTCCCCAGCCACTCTGCCAGCGAGATCATGAATGTTGTTTTTCCTACGCCACCCTTGCCCCCCATGGTCAGAATGACGCGCTTCTGCGGCATCGTCGCCGGTATTGTCTCGGCCGGCCCGCCAACTGTTTGTGGTGTGCTCATTGGAATCACTCGATTGATCTAGAATCCCCGGTTAGCCTTAACGGCTCATTTTCGTCGTACTCGAAAACTGGCTTCTCCACTACCTTCCGAACTTGCGGCAGCGCGGCCGACATCGTCCGGGCCGCCTGATGGGCCGGCTGCGGCGCCTCGCGCATCCGCGGTACCTGGCGCAACTGCACCGCCTGGCGCAGTTGCGGCGCCGGGCGCGTTTTGGGCGGCTGCGGCGCCTGGGACGGAGCCGGTGCTGCTTCTGCCTTCACTTGCCGCCGTGCCGGCAGTGGCCTGCTGCTCCGGGCGCCCGCCCGCAACACGTCGTAGACTGCACCCAGGTCTGCCTGTACCTGGAACCTGTCGGCCAATACCCCGGCGATCTCCCGATAGGTCAACCCCCGCCGGCGCATTTCGCCGATCAGCTCCCGATACTCCTCCAGCGGCTCCGGCGACTTGCCGGGCAGGCCGTCCAGCACAGCCTGAAATTCCCGAACCATCCGTGCCCTCCGCACCTCTCACGCCTGCGGACTTCACCAAACGCAGACCAACTTTTCCATGCAAGGCCGGATCGCGACTCGCCGTCCGTCGCGGCCCTTCCGCGAATCTCGCAGATCGAGCCAAACGGCTGCTCGCCTGCAAACTCATAGCATCTCTAAGAGATACTATGGTGAGAGTATCCGCCAAAAACACCTCGGACGCTACCGTAACTTAGGTTAACCGTGGAAGGTTATCTTCGTGCAGTCCTGGTACTTAGCCGTCGACGTTATGGGTCCCGCTAGCCGGCTTTAGGCGGCTTTTGTGGGCTGGCCACTAGCCTGCGCCGGGCTAACTGCGTGCCGCAAATCGCCGCGTCACGCGTGCAGCCGCGGCCGCTCTTTCCGGACGTACATCATGTCCTGGTGCGGCTCTCCGTCGCATTCAATCGCGAGCGTGGTGACGGGTTCGTCGGGCGCTTTGTCGGGCAGTCCCGTGAACCGGACGCGGAAATCGTCCTGATCAAACTTCACTTCCCCACCCCCCGCCACCAGCCGTGCCGAGAGCACCTTATTCCGCAGGCCGCCCAGCGCGACCGTCGACCCAGGCCAGAAGTGCACGTGCATGTACAGTGTGGTTCCCTTGCGCGAGAAGCCGGCAAAGTTGGAGCGCCCCGGTTGGCATTTCTCACTCTGGTAGATGGTTTCTCCATTGCGCCCCATCCATTTCCCCACCGCGGTCAGAATGCTCACCGACTCCTCCGGAATCGATCCATCCGCCCTCGGCCCGATATTGAGCAGGTAATTGCCCGTGTCGTGCGCGCATGTTACTAAGTTGCGGACAATCGTCTTAGGCGATTTCCAGTTATCGTCGGCGCGCTGATAACCCCAGCTATCGTTCATCGTCATGCAGCTTTCCCAGGCGCGCTGGTCGGCGGTGATCCGCTGCTCGGGCGTGGCGAAATCGCCCGGCAGCGCGTTGCGATTGTTGACGATGATCTCGGGCTGCAGCTGGAACACCATCGCGTTCATCTTCTCCGACTCCCAGCCGGCCGCATCCAGCGGCCAGGAGACGTCGTACCAGAGCACGTCGATCTTGCCGTAGTTGGTCAACAGTTCGCGGATCTGCCCGTGGATGTAATCGACGAAGCGGCGCCGCGCTGCTTCGTCAGTCGCGCAGCGCGCGCCATCGGGATGGTGCCAGTCCATCAGCGAGTAGTAGAAGCCGACGCGCATCCCTTCGCCGCGCGCTGCCTCCACGTATTCCTTCACCAGATCTCGGCCGGGACCCTGTTTGGGCGCGCAGTAATCGGTGAGCTTGGTATCGAAATGGCAGAAGCCCTCGTGATGCTTGGTGGTCATTACCATGTACTTCTGCCCTGCTTGCCGGGCCAGCCTGGCCCAATCGCGCGCGGCGTTCGCCCTGGGTTTGAACTGTTTGGCCAGCCGTTCATACTCGGCGACCGGGATGCCTTCGTTTTCCATTGCCCACTCGTGGCGACCCAGCAGGCTGTAGAGACCCCAGTGAATGAACATGCCGAACCGCGCCTCATGCCACCACTTCATGCGCTGTTCGCGGTCGGCATCGCCTCCGGCGGGGGATGCGCTCAGGGATTGCACGGCTGCCGCTCCCGCAGCCATCATTTGCAAATAATCGCGTCTGGTCATGGACGTTTTCTCGGAGAAACCAGCATAACACGCGTGGCGTAATCGTTAAAGTAAACCTGGGAGATCGACGGAAGCAGCCAGGATCGACCAGAACCGGCGGACCTGCCACGCAAATCCTGTGCTGGTCATTCGCCTCCCCTGGCGACCCCCGGTTGCTACCATCGAATTATGGCGGGTACCGCGAGCCAAACCTCGCGCCGGATCTTCCTCGGATCGTCGCTAGCGGCCCTCAACCTGGCCGCGCAGATCCCGAAGAGCGCTCCCGTGGCGCCTGAGTTGCTGCGGTACGAGGACGCCGTTACCGAGTTGGAAGTCGTCCGCCTCACCGATCCCGCGCACTCGAGCGTTCTGCCGGCCGGTTACAACCGGGCCGTGACCCGGAACAGCTCCACGCTGCTCTACAGCGCCGACCGCACAGGCCAGCAGCAGGCTTTCCGCCTCGACCTCAAGACCAGCGAGTCGCGCCAGCTCACCGAACTCGCGGACCTCGACATCACGTCGCTGGCGCTCTCCCCCGACAGCCGGTCATTCTGCTGCTTTGCCGGCCAGTCACTGCTGCTGATCAGCCTCGGCAGCCTGCGGCAGCGCGAAATCTACCGGCTTCCGGAAGGCTGGCAGCGGTGTCCGGGAGTGAGCTGGATGCCCGACGGCATGCGCATCCTGTTCGCCGAGAAGCGCGGGGGCGGCTCGCGCCTGCGCGTTGCGCCGCTGGCACCGGGACCTGCCCGCACCATCGTCGAAGCACAGTTTGACGTGGAACACCCCGCGGCGCGCCCCGGCCGCGACCAGATCCTATACCGGCAGGGCGCCGAGGCGCTTTGGCTGGTGGATGGAAGCGGAGCCAACAATCGCCGGCTCAAGCTGGCCGCGGGACGCATCGGCTCCACGCTGTGGAGCGCCGACGGAAAAAACATCCAGTACCTGAATCTCCCCGAGGACCCGGCTCAGCTGCACGCCATCCGTGAGTTCTCTCCCGATGCCGCCGCGGAGCGGTTGGTGGCCAAGACCAGCCAGTTCGCCTGCTTCGGCGTCAACCGTGATTCGTCCGTCTTCGTCGGCGCCAGCGCCAACCGCTCGTCACCCACCGTATTGTTGTTGCTGCGCGTCACCCGCCGCGAATTCACCTTGTGCGAGCACAAAGCCTCCCGCCCGGAGACGGTGGCGCCGGTTTTCTCCCCCGACAGCCAGCGGGTGATCTTCCAGAGCGACCGCGACGGCCGCCCCGCGATTTACAGCATTCACGTCGACAAGCTGGTCGAACCGACGGAAGCCGAGACCGGCTAGGCCGGATTGGCCGGCCATTCGGTGGCGCACGCTGTCCAGCCTGCTGTGTCGAGAGTCGTCTCGACATTTCTTGCCGCCGGTCGATCCCCGCAACCCTAGAACGTGAGGCGCGACTGGAAATCGATACGCCGGTTGTTGGCGGTCGATCCGGCCATGCCGCCCCCCGCGAATCCGCCGCCGAACCCGGTGTTCACACCGGTGGCTTCCAGGAAATACGGCGATGTGACGACGCCCTCATACCCGCCAGGATTGAAGTGGTTCAGGATATTGGTGAAGTTCACTCCCAGCGTCAGGTTGAAGCGGTGTTCGGTGCTGCCGCCGAACATGCCCGCCATGCCGTGGGCGCCGCCACCGCCCATACCGCCCATGCCGCCCGGATGCCCACCACCGCCCGGAGGCCCGCCGCCGGGACCGCCCCAGTTCCCGCCGCCCCGGTTGCCCTGCGCCTGGTTGCCGCGAATAGCGCCAAAACCGAACACCCGGTAGATCCGCATGTTGATCGACACCAGGCCCGGCATCGTCAGGTAGTTCCGCGGAACCAGGTTGGTTGGGTTCGCGACGTTGTAGGAAGTCGTAAAGTTGCCCACCGGCGAACAGACCACATCACCGGACAGCACCACGTTGGTTCCAGTGAAGCCGGAGCAGGTGGCGCCCGTCGCAAAAGCCGCACGCGCGTTGATCAGCGTCGTTCCGTATATATCGGTCCCGTCCAGCACGTCGTACGGCTGGCCGGAACGCAGCGTGACGAACGGCGCCACGCGGATGCCCTTGGGCCCGACCACGGATCCGATCAGCATGAAGTTGTTCCGGCGGTCGAGATTGGACCGCCCATAATCCAGAGCGAAGTCGTATGGGTCGGTCGGGCTCGACGGCAGGTCGTGAGCATAGTTCAGCGTGTAGTTCCCGAACAGGGAAACCCGCGAGCTCACCCGCGTGTTGAAGTTCACCATCAACATCCTCTGCCGCAAATACCCGCCGGACTCGTATTCGAACAGGTTGCCCGCGTTATATCCGTAGGGGAAAGCGCCGTTGGTCGGGCCAGGCGCTTCCAGCGGGTTATAGGTCCCTGGCTCCGGCGCGTTGATCGGTACCGTTTGCGCCAGGTGCTCAGACCGGTTGTAGGTGTAGTACAGCGAGAGCGTCGTATTGCGCGGTAACTGGCGTTCTACGCCGATCGCCGCCTGCATGCTGTAATCGGCGCGCAGCTTCGGGTCCACCAGATAGGTCGAATTCTGTCCGGCGCTCAAGCTGGAGGTCGGCGGCACGTTGCCGGTGTAGAACGTTGGGTTGTACACCGTGTATTGCAGCTGGTTGAAACCGTTGTTGAGGTAGGCGGTTTCGAAATCGCCCAACCCGACGCGGTCGTAGAACATGCCCGCCCCGCCGCGAATCACGGTCTTCTGCGGCCCCTTCTTGGCCGAGCCGGGCGCCCATGCAAAACCGAGCCGGGGCGCTGCATCGCGATGATCGCTCTCCAGAGTCTGCAGTTCATAGCGCATTCCCAGGCTCAGGGTGAAATTCGGTCTCACCTTCCAATCGTCCTGGAAAAACGGCGCGGCATCGTAGCGGGCCTTACTCACGTACGCCAGCCCGCTCTGAATCGTGAACCGCGAAGGGCCTCCGCCCAGCGCCTGAATCTGCGCCGGCGTGAACCCGGTGTTCTGCAGCGACAGGAAGCGGATGTATTGATCCACCGACGTCAGGTTTTCAGTGATCGGGTTGCCGTCCGCGTCTGTCTCCACGGTGCTGCCGGCGGCCAGAACCGGCGCCAGGCCGCCCAGAAAACTGAACGAGCCGTTAAACCCGTTCGGCTGGTTGCTCTGGTCGCTGTCGCGCCGCGCGCGCACGCCGAACTTGATCTGGTGCGCGCCGTGCAATACCGACGTGTTGTTCTGCAGCTCGAAATGGCGGGTGGTGTCGTAGTTGTCTCCCAACCCGTTGCCGCCCGTTGTGAATGCGTTGGCTACGCTGATGGACGGAATCTCGTTGCCGGCCGACGCGGTGTAGTTGCGGGTAAATTGAAACCGCAGCTCGTTGACGACCTTCGAGCTCAAAACCGAATCCCAGGTGATCATGAGATTCTGCCCATTGTTGTTGGTGTTGTAAGCCATGTCGCTGGTATACGGCGCCGGCAGGCGCGTGCCACCCAGACCGTTGTTGTCGTGGGTATTGAAGCGCTCCTCGAACCGCACGGTGAGCGTGTTGTTGGTGCTCAACTGGTAGTCAATGCGGGGCGAAATCGTGGTGTATGCGAGAGGCACCACCACCGCCGAGGTCACCGCAGCCGGCTCCAGGGTCGTAGGATCCACGTAGGTGGCGTGAATGATCGAGTTGTCGCTGATGTCGCGGCGGTTGAAGTCCAGAAAATATGAGGTCTTGTGATTGATGCTGCCGCCGAGATTAGCGCTGATCATGCGATTCGAATAATCCGGCTTGTTGGCCGCCAGGGGGTTGCGCGAGTCGAACACTCCGTTGGAATCGTTCAGCGAAACCATGCCGTGCAACTTGTCGGTGCCCGGCTTGGTGAGGATTTCGATGCGGCCGAAGCCCAGCCGGTCATATACCGCCGAAAAAGGATTCTGATTGACACGGATTTCGCGAATGGATTCCTTGGGCGGAAGCTGGCCTCCGCTGAAACCATCGATGTAGATCTGACCACCGTTGGGTCCGGCTCCGGGCCCGGCCAGCGCCTGCAGTGCGTCCGATAAATCGTCCGGGTCGTCCGGCAGAGCCTCCAGGTCTTCCCCTTTAATGACGATCGCCGTGGCGTTGTTGTCGGCTTCCACGCTGACCGACGGTCCCGCCTCCGCCTGCACCGTCACTTCCTGCTTTTCGGCGCTGACCGCTAGCCGGATCGACATCTGCACCGGCGCACCCGCGCCAACGTTGACAACCTTCGAAAACGGCGCGAAGCCGGGATACGTCACCGCCACCGTGTACTGGCCCGGCGCGAGACCTAGCAGAGAGAAAGTGCCGTCCGCCTGCGTCTGTGGTGTCTTGGTGACACCCGCTCCCATCACGCTGACACTGACGGCCGGGATCACGGCGCCGGAGTCGTCCGTCAGTACCCCGCGCACTCCGCCCGTGCCCGTCTGCGCCGGAAGGCTGAGAGCCACCAGCAGCATCACTAAAAGTAAAAAGAAAACTCTTCGCGTTCTATCCATGCTTCCTCTGTTCGTCCCTTTTCGCTGCGTAGCCGCTCGGCGTGGCTGCCGCTGCGCCCTGACCACAGGGGCGCTAGTTGCCCTCGGCTCCCTCGCCACCACCCAGGTTCCAGCCCCCCATGATGTCGCGGGTGGAATTGGGCGATGCGGTGAGGAGCGGCTCCACTCCGGCCAGCATCATGATACCGGTCAAGTGGGTGCCATCGGTCCCTTCAGTAGTCGAGACCATGATGGCGTCGCCGTGCTTCAGATCCGCCAGTTGCGCCGCGGGTAGATGGTCCAACATCTGCTTAATGTCGCCGCGCCCGCCAGCACCAGCCGGTCCGCTGGAGCTGCGCCCCGCGCCAGCCGCACCTTGCCCCTGCGGCCAGTTTCCGCCGCCGCGCGGCGCCGTAACCGCGCCCGTTCCCGCCGCGGCATTGTACCGGCGCGCCATCATCGCCGCCATCTGCTCCGGCAGCTTGCGAATAACGGTATCCGGCGTAATCTTCAGCACGACCGGCTTCTTCGTTGCCAAGTCCTTTACTTTGAGCGTGCTGCCTTCCAGATCCACCGCATCGATCGTCGCCGCGATCTGCCGGAACGACCCGGAAACCACCTTTTCCGCCGCGATCTCCGACCCGTCGGCGCTCTTATTGCCCAGGGCGTGCAGTTCGTCGCCCACGCGAATCTCGCTCAGCGTTCCCGGCCGCGCGTCGGCCAGTTTGGCCGAGTCCGGCGCGTAGCGCAAAACCTCAGTGGTGCCCGCCGTTTGCACCGTGAACTGGCCTCGCCCGGCCTTAATGACGATGCTCTTCGTAGCCGGGTTTACTTCTGTAACCAGCCCGGTGGTGCCCCGCTTCTGCCAGTCTTCCTGCTCCTTGGCGTGCACCTGGGCGATGTCAGCGCGGGTCATGACCAGGACGGTTCGGGCTTCGAACGACTTGGAATCCGCCCCAAGCTGGCCGCTGGCCGCCACGCGGTCTCCGGCAGCGATGTCGCCCAAGGCCACCGGCACGGCCTTCTTGGCGTCGCTTTCGCCAGGAGGCAGACGGCGCAGGAACGACTTCTCCGTGGTGGTCAGAGTGGTAGCGTCCCCCTGGTCCGTCTTCACCACGATCCGCCCGCTCGCCGCGTCCACGCTCACCACCGTCCCGGTCAGCCGCGCCCGCGCCGGCGCGGCGGGTGCCTGGGCCCAGGCGCTGGCGCAAATGAGGGTGGCTAAGACTATGACAACCAAAGATTTCATCAATTTGACCAAAACGCGGAAGGTTCCAAATTTTAGGGGCGTCGCTGGTATACGCAAGGTTACACGCGCGGGGGGCGGCCAAGGCGGGGTAGAAATGCAAAAAGCCGCGGCAGCAGGTCGCTGCTCGCGGCTTTTATGTAAAACCAAACTTGAGTTGCTGCCGAGTTAGGAAGTGGTCTTGGCGGCAGTGGTTTTCTTCGTCTTTGCCTTGGTGGCCTTTTTCTTGGTGGTGGTGGTGGCGGCGTCGTCGGCGAAAGCAACGGTCACGGTGGTGGTCAGGAACGCCAGGCCAAGCATCAGAGTCATCAATTTCTTCATTTCGTGCGGTTCTCCTTTGGACGGGTTCGACGATTTTCTCGTCTGGGCCTATCATACTCACCCACACATGAACCAGCCCTTAAGCAAACATTAAAACGCCTTCATGTGGCGCAGGCTCGCCCAATTGGCTGGCGCCAAGACAAGAAGAGCCGCGGCGGCTTCTTCGAAGCGGCGTCGCGGCTCTTCCCAACTGCCAGCAGAGAGCTACTACCTCTCCTTAGCTGGTCTTTTTTTCGTCCGTGGTCTTCTTTGCTTTGGCCGGCTTCTTGGTTTCTTTCTTGGTCGTCGTCTTGGTGGTGTCCTTGGCGGCGTCGTCGGCGAACACAACCGTCACGGTCGTGCTGAGAAAAGCCAAGCCGAGCATCAGACTCATCAACTTCTTCATTCTTACGGTTCTCCTTTGGAGGGTTGGACGAGAAATCCCCGTCTGCCGCTTATCATAACCACCTGTAGGGTCAACCGTGCCATAAAATGTTATTAAAATACCTTAATATCTTAAATCACCACTTCCGCGACATTTGGCTTGTTGAACGTATTGCCGTGTTTTCAGTGACCTGTGAGTAGGGTCCTGCGTCGCCGCGGGATCCCTGTCGAACCCTGCCTTGCTAAATTCAAAGCGAGATGAATAAGCCGGAAGTCGCCAAACGCATGGCCCGGCAGTCCAGAACCAGCGTAGGCCAGGCCGCCGACTGCCTCGATCGCCTGGTGCAGCAGATCGTCTCCAGCCTCCGCCACGGCAAAGCTGCCAGCCTGCCCGGCCTGGGAAAACTCACCGTCAAACCCGATGGAAGCCTGGCTTTCAACCGCGAAGGTGCGCACCGCCGTGGCTGACTCGCCGGTCCTGGAACGATTCTCCCGCACCGTACTTGCCGGTCTAGCCGAGGGCAAGGCCGTCGAGATCGACGGTCTGGGCACCTTCTATCCTCATCCGGTTGCCGGCTTCCGCTTTGCGCCGCACACTCGCCCCGCCGTCTTCATCGCTTACGGCGATGAAGACCGCAGCTCGGCAGCCGCTCTCTATCTGGCGTTCGAACGCGCCGGATTCAGCCCCTGGATGGATTGCAAGAAATTGTTGCCGGGTCAAAACTGGGCGCGCGCTTTGGAAGCGGCCATCGAGACATCGGATTTTTGCGTGCCGTGCTTTTCTTCGCGTTCGGTGGCCAGGCGCGGCGGCTTTCAAGCCGAGATCCGTTACGCGCTCGATTGCGCGCACCGCGTCCCGCAGGAGGAAATTTACCTGGTGCCGGTGCGCCTGGATTCCTGCCGGGTGCCCCGCTCCATCCAGCGCGAATGGCAATACGTGGATCTGTTTCCCGACTGGGCCTCCGGCGTCGCACGCCTGGTCTCCGCTATTCGGGCCGAATGGGAACGGCGTCGCGACCGGCGCTTCATGGCACGATAACCGCCGCGCCGTTGATCGCATCGCTCTTTACTGCCTGGAGCGCCTGATTGGCTTCGGCCAGCGGGAACACGGTAACTCGCGGCCGCAGCCCAATTTCCGCAGCCAAACTCAAGAAATCCCGCGCGTCCGCCCGCGTCATGTTCGCCACACTGCGGATCTGCCGCTCGCCCCACAGCAGCCGGTCATAGTCGAACTGGGGGATGCGGTCGAGGTGTATCGCGTTAATCGCCACTACGCCGCCTTTGCGCAGGCTCGCCAGCGCGGTCACCACCACGTCGCCCGACGGCGCGAATGTCACCGCTCGGTCGAGTTCGGCCGGCGGCTTGTCCTGCTCCTCACCCACCCACGTTGCCCCCAGCGATTCCGCCAGCGCGCGGTGCCCGGCGCCCCGTGTCGCCACGTAGACCTCGCAGCCCCACGCCCGCAGCACCGCGATCGCCAGGTGCGCCGAAGCGCCGAATCCGAACAAGCCCACCCGCTCGCCGCGCTCCACGCCCGCCACACGCAGGCTGCGGAAGCCGATGATGCCGGCGCACAATAGCGGTGCCGCATCCATGTCGCTCAATGCCTCCGGAAGCGGATACACGAAGTCCGTGCGGGCAACGGCATACTCGGCGTAGCCACCGTCTACGTTGTAGCCGGTGAAGGTAGGCGCATCGCACAGGTTCTCCAGGCTATGCCGGCAGTACCAGCAATCGCCGTCCGTGCCCCCCAGCCAGCTCACTCCTACACGCGCACCCACCGCCAGCCCGGCCGGTGCGGGCGCCACCACTTCGCCCACAATCTGATGGCCAGGGATCAGGACCGGGCGCCGCGGCGCCAGTTCCCCTTCGACGATATGCAGGTCGGTGCGGCATACACCGCAGGCCCGCACCCGCAACAGCACGCCTCCTACTCCCGGCTGCGGGGCCGGTACCTCTTCGATCTCGAGCGGCGACCTCGCGACATCGTCCGGCCGGCGCAGCACGGCTGCCTTCACAACTGGCGCTCCAGCACCTCGACGCCCGCCGGCTTGCCGAGAATCACTTGCTGCGCCATCCCCAGGAAAAGCCCGTGCTCCATCACACCCACCGTCTGGTCCAGGGCACGCGCCAGCTCTTCGGCGGAGGTGAATCCGGCAAACCCCGCGTCCAGGATGTAATGCCCTCCGTCGGAAGCAAACGGCTGGCCGTCCGTTCCCAGGCGCAGGCGCAGGTCCCCTCCCATCGCGCGCAGCCGCCGCGCCGTGGCTTCCCATCCGAACGTCGCCACTTCGACGGGGATCGGACCTTCCTGAATGCGCAGCCGCTCCACCACCTTGCTTTCGTCAGCCACGATCACCAGGCGGGCTGTGGCGCTGGCCACGATTTTCTCGCGCAGCAGCGCCCCGCCCAGGCCCTTCACCAAATGGAGGGTGCCGCGCTCCACTTCATCGGCGCCGTCAATCGTCAGGTCGATTCGCTCGTGCTCGGCCAGGTTCGAGAGCCGTATTCCCAGCTCGCGCGCCAGTGCCGCCGTTTTTTCCGAGGTTGGCACACCGGTGATGTCCAGACCAGCGGCGACGCGCCGCCCCAGCGCGCGCACCGCCAGGGACGCCGTAGTGCCGCTCCCGAGTCCAACCACCATGCCATTTTCCACCAGGCTTGCCGCCCGCTCCGCCGCTTCCAGCTTCTCTGCTGCGGCGGTTTTCGGTGCCGGGGGCGCGTCGCCAGTAGCCGCCGGGCCGGCCGGGGCCGCGAAAACCACCACGTGGCCGCTGGGCGTAAGTACACCGATTTCGCGCATCCCGTAAAAGGTGGTGCGCTCCGGCATCGCAATCGGGTAGCCCTTCAGACGCTCCAGCGTGTCTGCAAAATCGCTCACCTCGACAAACAGGCCGGTGCCGCGCGGCGGGCCATCGGGAGCAAAAGCCGCCACGTCCTTGCGAACGCTGTCGACCGATTGCAGCATCACCTCCGCGGCGTCGCGGGCCAGAATGACGAACCCCAGGCGGTCGCCCTCCGGTACCTCTACGGTTTTTGCGAAACCCATGCGGCTGACCCAAAACGGCAGACAATCTTCGATGGCTTCCGTCATCAGCACCGCGGTCATCTTCATGGATCAGATTCTAACCGGAAACAATCGTGCCTGATTGGAAAAAACGGCCACCGCAGGAAACGCACCCGCGTTATGTTCGGAGGCATGGAACAAGCCGCCATGCAACGCCGCACGGACATGCGCCGCGCCCGCCCCGAACCAGCTCGCGATACGGACTGGCACACGAAACGCTGCACCGCTTCCAAAACCGTGATCGCCAACCTTTCACGCATCCCCGGGGTGGGTCCATCGCTGGCCGCCGACCTGTACCTGGTGGGGATTCGGGACGTCGCCGAGCTGCGCGGCCGCAATCCGGAATCGCTGTACGCCGACTTGTGCCGGGAGGTTGGCTGCCACGTGGACCGGTGCGTGCTATACACCTTCCGGTGTGCGGTGTACTACGCGTCGGCAGCCGCGCCCGAACCCGAGATGCTCAAGTGGTGGAATTGGAAGGATGGCGCCGCCACCACCGGCGCGGCCGGCGTACGCCCGGTGAACTCGCGGAAATCGCGGATCAGGTGAGCCTGGTCGAAGTACCCGGCGCTGGCGGCAATCGCGCTCCAGTCAGGAGGCTTCGGGGCAGCCGCCAGGCGGCTTGCTTGGCGGAAGCGGAGCACGCGGGCCAGGCGCTTGGGACCGAGACCGGCCTCTTCCAGGCAGCGGCGGCGGAACTGCCGCGGGCTCATGCCGGCCTGCCGCGCGATCCAGTCTACATTGGCGATACCGTTGGCTGCGGTCAGGAATTGCAGCGCCCGCTCCAGCGGGTCCGCGGACCGCTTAGGCGGCGCGAGCGCAGCGGCCAGCGCCCGTAACCAGCCGCCCGCCGCCGGGATATCGTCCAGACGGCGCCGCAAGTGGCGGGCGCTCGATCCCCAGAGATCCTCCAGGGCCGCCGATTCGTCCGTCAGCACAACTGCCGGCAGCTTGAGAAACGCTCCCGCCATGCCCGGACGGAAACGCACTCCCACTTCCTCCATGCGGCCGGGATAGCGGAATCGCTGCTCCATCGTCATTGTGCCGACCGCACGCAGACCAAAGCTGCGGCTGTAAATGATGTCGAGGCAACCGTCCGGCCGCACCACCCAGTCGGTGCCCGGCGCATCCCTGCGGGCCTGCCAGAAGCATTCCACCCAGCGCGCCAGCGCGGGCGGAGGAGGTTCTTCGCTGTAGCATGCCGGCCGCGCCATAGGCCGATTATACAGCGGCCCCGTCCAAAGCTTCGAGAACGCGCTGGCACGGGGTAAAATAGAAGTTACGGGCTTTTCCCCCTCACCGAGAACTGAATGATTGTTGACGTAGTCCTGGCCAAGATATTTGGCACCAAGACCGAGCGTGAGATCAAGGAGATGCTGCCGACCGTGGCGGCGATCAACGATCTCGAAGCCTCAATGCGCGAGCTCGCGGACATTGATCTGGCCGCGAAAACGATCGAGTTTAAGGAACGAATCGCGCAGGGCGCTCCGCTCGACGATCTGCTGATCGAATCCTTCGCGGTCGTCCGTGAGGCAGGCCGCCGCGTGCTCAACATGCGGCACTTCGACGTGCAGCTGATCGGCGGCATGGTGCTCCACCGGGGCAAGATCGCGGAGATGAAGACCGGCGAGGGCAAGACGCTGGTGGCGACGCTGCCGGTCTATTTGAACGCGCTCGAAGGCAAGGGCGTGCACGTAGTAACGGTGAATGATTACCTGGCCAAACGCGACTCGGAATGGATGGGGCGGCTATATAAATTTCTCGGGCTGCAGGTGGGCGTGATCGTTCACGACCTGGACGACCAGGAGCGCAAGAACGCTTATAACTCCGATATCACTTACGGCACCAATAACGAGTTTGGCTTCGATTACCTGCGCGACAACATGAAGTTCCGGCTCGAGGATTGCACCCAGCGCGGGCACCACTACGCGATCGTCGACGAAGTGGATTCCATCCTGATCGACGAAGCCCGCACCCCGCTCATCATCTCCGGCCCCAGCGAGGAATCGACCGACAAATACTACAAGGTCAACCGCATCATCCCGAAGCTGGTGCGGGGCGAGGTGATCGAGGGCCGGGAACCAGGAGAGAAGTACACCACCGGCGATTACACCATCGACGAGAAGCACAAGAGCGCGGCGCTCACCGAAGAGGGCGTGTTCAAAGTCGAGAAGCTGCTGAATATTCCCAATCTGTACGACCCGGCTTATATCGAATTCAACCACCACGTGCAGCAGGCGCTGCGCG